>DASZKX010000270.1:0-13068 GCA_035552735.1 Xanthobacteraceae bacterium | reverse complement strand
AATCGCTTTATTGCGCCGTCAGCCTCGCCGAGCGGCGCAATAAAGCGATTGCGCCCTACGCCGCTTACGCCTCGATGACGATGTTGGGTGCGGCGCGGGTCGCGCCTTTGATTTGACCCAGCACCTTGGCGGCGATGTCGCGGTAGACGGTGGCGAGCGCGCCGTCCGGCACGGTCGCCACCACCGGCAGTCCGGAATCCGATTTCTCCCGGATGTCCATGTGCAGCGGCACCTCGCCCAGGAACGGCACACCGAGCCGTTCGGCCTCGTGGCGGGCGCCGCCGTGGCTGAAGATGTCGGAGCGAGTGCCGCATTGCGGGCACAGGAAGTAGCTCATGTTCTCAATGATGCCGAGCACCGGCACGTTTACCTTGCGGAACATCGCGATGCCGCGCCGCGCATCGATCAAGGCGAGGTCCTGCGGAGTGGAGACGATGAGGGCGCCCTTGAGCGGCACCTGCTGGGCCATGGTGAGCTGCGCATCGCCGGTGCCGGGCGGCATGTCCACCACCATCACGTCGAGCGCGCCCCACTCGACCTCGCGCAGCATCTGGGTCAAGGCCGAGATCACCATGGGGCCCCGCCAGATCATCGGGGTCTCCTCGTCGATCAGGAAGCCGATCGACATCACGGTGAGGCCATAGCGGGTGATCGGTTTCAGGCGGGTGCCGCCCAAGGTTTGCGGCCGCTCCTTGATGGCGAGCAATTTCGGCAATGAAGGGCCGTAGATGTCGGCATCCAGGATGCCCACTTTGAGGCCGAGATCGCGCAACCCGAGCGCCAGATTGACCGCGGTCGTCGACTTGCCGACCCCACCTTTGCCGGACGCCACCGCAATGATGGCATCGACCCCGGGCACGCCGATCGGGGACGGGGCGCCGCGGGCTGCGGGCTGAGCCGGGGCAGCCGGGCGCGGGCGGCCCGCAGCGGGCGCCGGCCCCGAACCCTTGCGCTCGGCGGTCAATGCGACCAGCGCGGATTGCACGCCGGGCACCGCGCGCGCCGCTGCTTCGGCACGATCGCGCACCGGCTCCCAGGCCTGCACGGCGGCCGCGTCCACGGTGATCGAGAAGAACACCTTGCCGTCGGTGACCATCACGTCGGACAGCTTTCCGCTCGCGGCGAGCGGCGCTCCGTCGGGGCCGGCGATCTTGGCAAGGCTGTCGAGAACCTGTTGTTTGGTCGGTGCCATCGTGCTCTTCGTTTGCTCTGGAGGCTTGCGGTCCGCACCATCTTGCGGTTCGCACCATAGAGACGGTGTCGGATCGGTTCTATAGACTTGCCCGACATATAGGCATTGCGGCGGTGAGCGGCACGGCCACATGCGGCACGAAAAAACGAGGAGGAATCATGGCCAAGGTGGCATTTCTCGGTCTGGGCGTCATGGGCTATCCGATGGCCGGGCACCTCGAGGGCAAGGGCGGTCACGAGATCACGGTCTACAACCGCACTGCCGCCAAGGCCGAGAAATGGATGGCCCAGCATCACGGCCGGCTCGCGCCGACGCCCCGGCAAGCGGCCGAAGGCCAGGACTTCGTCATGGCCTGCGTCGGCAACGACGATGACCTGCGCCAGGTGACGCTCGGACCCGACGGCGCCTTCGCGGGCGTCAAGAAGGGCGCGGTGTTCGTCGACCACACCACCGCATCGGCCGACATCGCGCGCGAGCTGCACGCCGAAGCCGGCAAACGCGGCTTCGATTTCATCGACGCGCCGGTCTCCGGCGGCCAGGCCGGCGCCGAGAACGGCACCCTCACCGTCATGTGCGGCGGCGATGCGGCGCCCTATGAGCGCACCGAAAGCGTCATCATGGCCTATGCGCGCACGTGCAAGCTGTTAGGGCCCGCCGGCGCCGGTCAGCTCACCAAGATGGTGAACCAGATTTGCATCGGCGGACTGGTGCAGGCCCTCGCCGAGGGCATTCATTTCGCCCGCCGGGCCGGCCTCGACGTCGAAGCGGTGATCGAAACCATCTCCAAAGGGGCGGCGCAGTCCTGGCAGATGGAGAACCGCTACAAGACCATGATCGCCGGCAAGTTCGATTTCGGCTTCGCGGTCGATTGGATGCGCAAGGATCTCTCCATCTGCCTCGCCGAAGCGCGCCGCAACGGCGCCCATCTGCCGGTCACCGCGCTGGTCGATCAGTTCTATTCCGAGGTGCAGAAGATGGGCGGACGGCGCTGGGATACGTCGAGCCTGTTCGCACGGCTGCAGCGGTGACGGCGCCCGCCGGCAAACAGCATCGAATCCGTCGGGGGACCGGACCCCCGTCGGCGCCGGAGCCTGTCATCGGGCCGGTCAAAGGCCGGACCCGTTGGGCGCCTCCCTCCCCCCTTCAGGGGGCGCGGCAAGACGGGCGCAAATTCTTTCTTAACCAGGGATTTTAGCGGTCTCTTAAGCCTCATCTTAAGGATTTTGGGCGAGCTTGGGCGGCAAAATCTCAAGGCCAATCACCAGCCGTCATGACCGTTGCCAGCGATCGTCGCGATGTCGCCGCCTCGAGCCAGCCGTCCTCCGCCAAGCGCCGGCGCGCCGCCGCGCAGCACGTGCGCGAGGCGCGTGACCGGCTGATCTCGACCACCGGCACGCGCCCGGCCTTCGACTACGAGCTGCTGCGCCTGTTCGCGCAGAACCGCCTGTCGGCGTCCCTGGTGGTCCTGCTGCTGGTGAGCACGGTCGGGTTCCTCTCCAGCCTGTGGATCGGGGCGCTCACCGCCGGCATCTGGACCAGCGCCGTGCTGGCGATCCATGCCATCATGGTCGCCAAGTGCCGGCAGTTCCTGGCCGAGCCGCAGGGCAACATCAATCTGCGCATCTGGCGCCTGCGCTTCATCATGCTCGATCTGTTTTTCGGGCTGGCCTGGATGTTCCTGCTCGTCCATCCGGCCGGCGGAGATGACGGATCGAACACGTTCATGCTGTTCGTGATGCTGCTGGTGGTGGCGGTATCGAGCATGCTGGCCTCGAGCGTGCCGATCGCGGTGTTCGCCGCCACCATGCCGGTCTCGGCGGCGGTGGCGCTCGAGTTCGCCCTCAATGCCAACCTGCACGACTACATCCTTTCGATCATGGCGCTGACCGCGCAGGGCTACTTCTCGCTCCTGACCTACCGGCTCTATTCGACCATGCTGGCGACCCTGGAGGCGCGCGCCGAGAAGGACGCGCTGATCGGGGAGCTCGAGACCTCCAAGGCGATCTCCGACGAGGCGCGCCGGCGCGCGGAAGCCGCCAATGTCGCCAAGTCGCGCTTCCTGGCGCAGATGAGCCACGAGCTGCGAACGCCGCTCAACGCCATTCTGGGATTCTCCGAGGTGATGCAGGCGGAGATTTTCGGACCCCACAGCGTGGCCGCCTACAAGGACTATTCGGGCGACATCCACAATTCGGGCGTGCATCTGCTCGGCCTGATCAACGAGATCCTCGACCTCTCGCGCATCGAGGCCGGACGCTACGAGCTCAACGAGGAGGCGGTCACGCTGGCGCATGTGGTGGCGGAGTGCAGCCACCTCCTGCAGATCCGCGCCAAGAACCGCAGCCTGACCCTTCATCAGGTGTTCGAGGCCGACATGCCGCGGTTGTGGGCCGACGAGCGCGCGGTGCGCCAGATCTGCCTCAACCTTCTCTCCAACGCCATCAAGTTCACCCCGCCGAACGGCGATATCTGGCTCAAGGTCGGCTGGACGGCTTCGGGCGGTCAGTATCTCAGCGTCAAGGACAGCGGCCCGGGGATTCCGGAAGAGGAGATTCCGATCGTGCTGGCCTCGTTCGGACAGGGCTCGAACTCGATCAAGTCCGCCGAGCAGGGCGCCGGGCTCGGGCTGCCGATCGCCAAGAGCCTGGTCGATCTCCACAACGGCAGCTTCACGCTCAAATCCAAGCTGCGCATTGGCACCGAGGTGATCGTGACCTTTCCGCCGGAGCGGGTGATGGCGGCGCTGGCGCCGCTGGCCGAGCCCGCGCCATCGATCGCTCCGCTGCCGCCACCCGACAAATCGCGCGCCGCGCCCGTGCCCAAATCGCCCGAGCGCCAGCGGCCCATGTTCAGGATCGGGATGTGAATGCCGATGGGGTCCCGGCTCCGTTAGCGCGTTTACGCGCATCTTCGACGCGCTATGGGCCGGGACGACGCCGACTAAACCGAGCAACCAATCCGTTTCCCGCAATCGCCGTCTGATCGCCGCGATTGCCTTCCTCGCAACGGTCATTATCTTCGCGCATGATTCCACCTTGCATTATCTTCGCGCATGATTCCACCTTGCATCAATTCGCAGACCGGCCCCGATGCGCTCCGGCGCCGACCGCTTCAACCTGAGGCTTAAGGCCGTGCAGCGACTGCTTTGGATCTTGCTCGTCGTCCTGGCCGGAGGGCTGATCCTGGCCGCGCAGAACGACAAAGGCCTGGCGGGACTGAGCCAGCTCGACCTGTCCGCGCTAGCGGTGAAGATCATCCTCATGGTCGCGATCGGCTCGCTCGCCCTCACTTTGTTCCGCGAGCGCTTCACCACCGCGCTGCGGTCGGCGATGATCTGGGTGGTGATCGCGTTGCTGCTGGCGCTCGGCTACACCTATCGGTTCGAGCTGCAGGGCGTATCCGACCGGATGCTGGCCGAGTTCGATCCGGGTTATGTGGTGACGCGCGGCCATATGGTGGAGATCGTGCGTAGCGGCGGCAGCTTCTCGATCGGGGCGCAGGTCAACGGCGCGCATGTCCCCATGGCGCTCGACACCGGCGCGAGCTCGGTCGTGCTGACCCAGGAGGCCGCCAAGGCCGCCGGGCTGCCGCTCGAGGTGCTCGCCTACACGGTCAATGTCGACACCGCCAATGGCCGCGCCCGCGCTGCGCCGGTGACGCTCGACCGCCTCGCGGTCGGCGGCATCATCGAGCGCTCGGTTCCGGCCCTGATCGCGCAACCGGGCCAGCTCCATACCAGCCTGCTCGGGATGAGCTTCCTCAATCGCCTGGAGAGCTGGGAGGTGCGTGGCGACCAGCTCATGATGCGCGGCTACCCGTAAGTTCAGAGGCGGATCGCGATCAGGTCACCAGGCTCACCACGAAGCGGGCCGACACCAGCAGCAGGAAGATCCCGAATCCGATCTCGAGGCTGCGGCCCGGCACCACATGGGCGAGCCTTGCCCCATAAGGCGCGCTGAAGCTCGAGATCGGCGCCATCACGGCGACCCCGATGAACGACACGAAGCCGATCGAGAGCGGCGGCATCTCGGCCTGGTGGGGCAGACCAGCGAGCATGTAGCCGAGCGCGCCCGCGAGCGTGATCGGCACGCCCAGGCCCGCCGAGGTGGCGACCGCGCGCCGGATCGGGGTGCCGTAAAGGGTGAGGATCATGTTGGAGAGCGAGCCGCCGCTGATCCCCATCAGGGAGGCGGCGAGCCCGACCAGGAAACCATAGGCCATCATGCCGACGCGGCCCGGCAACTCCGCCCCTAGCCGCCAGTTGTCGCGACCGAACAGCAGCTTGGCCGAGATCGTGCTGGCGATCACCACGAACGCGATCTTGAGCACCGTGCCGGGCGCAAAGGCCGCGACGACGGCGCCGAGCGCCACGCCGAGCACCGCCGGTATCGCCCACACCCGCACCACATCCATCATCACCGCGCCCTTGCGCCGATGCGCAAGGAAGGAGCGGACGTTGGTCGGCACGATGATCACGATCGAGGTGCCGACGCAGAGCTGCAATCGCACGTCCGCCGGCACCCCGAGCACGCCGAATACCTCGTACAGGATCGGGACGATGATGCCGCCGCCGCCGATGCCGAACAGGCCGGCCAGAATGCCGGTGACGAGGCCGCCGGCCACGATCAAGAGCACCAGCCAGGCGAGCTCGTTGAGAGGAACCCCGAAATCCATCAATTGCTCCGCGAGCCGGCCAGAGGAAACACGCGCTATGCCGCAACGGTCGCGGGTTCGGGGATGCGGTCGGACACCAGCGCCAGCGCCTCCATGAGAACATCCGTCCCGGCGCCGGGCTTCACCGCCTCGGTGGCCAGGTGGCGGCGGAAGGCGCGTGCCCCGGGCACGCCGCGGAACAGTCCCAGCATGTGACGGGTGATGGCGGAGAGCCGCGTGCCGCGCGCAAGCTCGTGTTCGATATAGGGGATGACGGCGGCCGCCGCGTCCTTGGGGGCGCGCAGCGGCGCCGCGGTACCAAACATGATCGGATCGACCTCGATGAGCCGCCACGGTTCCTGGTAGGCGGCGCGCCCCATCATCACGCCGTCGACCCGATCGAGATGCACCGCCGCCTCCGCGAGACTCGCGATGCCGCCGTTGAGCACCACCGGCAGGCCCGGATGCGCGGCCTTGAGCCGATGCACGCGGCCATAGTCGAGCGGCGGCACGTCGCGGTTCTGGCGCGGCGACAGGCCTTTGAGCCAGGCCTTGCGGGCATGGACGACGAGCCCATCGACGCCCGCGCGCTCGACCGCGCCGGCGAAGGTCTCGAGCGCCTCCTCGGGATCCTGCTCGTCGATGCCGATGCGGCACTTGACCGTCACCGGCACTTTCACCTGCGCCTTCATGGCAGCCACGCAGTCGCCGACATGGTCGGGCTCGGCCATCAGGCAGGCGCCGAAACGGCCCTCCTGCACCCGATCTGACGGGCAGCCGACATTGAGATTGACCTCGTCATAGTCCAGGTCCTGCGCGATGCGGGCGCATTGCGCCAGCGCGCGCGGGTCGGAGCCGCCGAGCTGCAGCGCGACCGGATGCTCGAACGGATCGAAGCCGATGAGCGCGGCACGGTCGCCATGCAGCACGGCTCCGGTGGTGACCATCTCGGTATAGAGGAGCGCGCGCCGCGTCATGAGGCGATGGAAGAACCGGCAATGCCGGTCGGTCCATTCCATCATGGGGGCGATGGAAAACGTCGTATCTAACATATTGCCTTTACTTGCTTTTCTTCGTTCAGCCCGCCCAACATTGTCGCGGCGACCGGCGGTTAGAGCCGCAACAATTAATTCATTCTTCGTTCTTTTCAATGGCTTGGCATCGGTTGCCGACGATTCTCGTTAATTTCGCGACGCGCTGAGCGCATTCACGCTCACCGTCGCGCCGATGCGGGCGAAAGGCTGCGTGCGGAAGAATTCCGCGACCGCTTCGATCTGCTCTTGCGTCGCCGTTCGCGCGAACGCGGCAGCGTGCAAGGCGGTGTCGGCGGAGCCGGTCACCTTTCGTCGCACCGCGTGCCATGGCTGGCACACCACGCGGTCAAGATCATTCGCCATCACCGCGCAGCCGCCGAGGCCGTAGACATTGTGGCCTTCGACGAGGCGCTCATGTCCGGTGTCGTCAACGAACACGACCAGGCTGCTGTCGGGTAATGTCAGCTCCATCCATCCGCCTTCAGGATCGGACGAAGGTCATCAGCGGACCCATGTCGTGGTTGTCCGCGGCCTTGAGTGCGGCCACGTACTGGGTGCGCAGCGTGCCCACGTCCTTGAGACTGCCACCGCCCCAACTGAAGGGCTGCCCGCCAAGACGTTCGATCAGCAGGTCCGCCATCATGCGCGCATGCCGCCCGTTGCCGTTCGGGAAGGCGTGAATCTGGGTCAAGCGGTGGTGCAGGCGCGTGGCGATTTCATCCGGGGGGTAGGTGTTGTTCTCCGCCCAGAAGCGTACGTCGGAAAGCATGGCCGGCATTTCCTGCGGGATGAGATGCGGCGCGACCCCCATGTTGAGCTCGTTCTGCCGATAGGTGCCGCCCCATCTCCAGACTTCTCCGAACATCTGCTTGTGCAGCGTCTTGACGTAGTCATCGCTCAGCATGTCGGCGGCCGTGCCCCGGCGTCGGCGCGCCCAGGCCGCGCCCTTGACGATGTTTTCCTGTTCGGCCTCGTTGAGATCGCTGCGGTCGGTGATCCAGCTTTGCAACAGGCCATCGCGCTGCGTCGGATCAAGCGGCGTCGCGTCATCCGGCTCTTGAAACAGATCGGTCATGGCTCGTTCCAGAGGTCGCGTTCTTTCAGCACGTCGCGGATATAGGCCTCGATCCGTGCTTCGAGATTGGCGTCCCCTGTCTCCTGCGCTTCCAGCTTCATCGTGTGCGCGACACGGTCGAGATCACGCATGGCGATCTTGCGCGCGCGCGCGCGCACCGCGCCCTCAAGCGACGCATTCGGCACGAGGGCGTAGACGAGCGTGCAGTCGAGCGCTTCCGCAGCGCGGCGCAGCGTCTTGAGCTGGATCGAGCCGTTCGCCTCGGACTTCTCCAGCTTTTCCACGCTTTGCGGGCGTATGCCCAGCCGCTTGGCGAACTGGACGCCGGTCATGCCGAGGGCGTCCCGGATCGCTCGGACCCAGCCCTTCGGGGGCGCCCGGAAGCGTTCTTCGGGTTTGAGCGCCGCAAGACGCTCATCAAGTCTCTGCCGCGCCCGTTGGCGGGTATCGTTTTTCATATCGCAGCCTGATTTCTAGAGCGATAAATCAGTCTATAGGCTTATTTATGATGAGTCAATATCAGCCGACAGCCTGATTTTATGGGAACTGATATCAGCCCCTGGGCTTATTCTGGTCTGGCGGCCGCCAGGCCACCCGCCTCCTGGCCTCACGCGTCCGGCGCCATGTCCTCGGGCTCATAATTCCGCACCAGGCGGTACATGCGGATGCGGCCCTGCCCGTAGCGCGGCCGGTCGCCGTCCATCACCACGAACCGGATTCGCCCCGCGATCATCATCGGCAGCACGCAGGACAACGCGTCGGCGGGCATCGGAATGATGAATTGCAGCCTGCCGCGGTGGAGCTGGAACGACCCGACCGATTGCGGCTGATCGTGCGTGCGTTCGCTTTCGTTGAGCCTGCGCTCGGGCAGGAACGTCACCTCGACCTCTTCCGCCTTGATCTTCGACGGGCGCAACAGCACGCCGCGCAGCTCCAGATGCCGGAATTCGAAATACGGATCGTCCCTGCCCTTCATCGTGTTCACGCCGAAGGTGAAGTTCCAGTCCCAATCCTTGATCTCGACGACGTAGCAGATTGTCTCGGGGCAGACTTTCCGCGCCCGGCGCTTCCGGCACGGTTTTTTCTTCTCCGGGGAATCATCGCTGACCATCGCGCAAACTCATCCCGCGTCCGGCTCAAGCCAAACCGGCTCTAGTCGTCCCTGACGTTTCCCGCGATGATCTCCTCGATCAGGGAGGCGTCCCACACGAGCCCGATCTGCGCTTCATGCGGAAGGTCGGTCGGCACCCGGCCGGAATACACCCCGATGAACCTGTTCAGGGGCGTGTCCACCAGGGCAACCACGCCGGGCTCCACCATGTGATTGCACCAGCTCCGGCGGATGACCGGCGCCCCGGACATGCCGGGCCGCGAGGCGGTGTCGACGAGCATGTAATCCGTGGTGAGCCGGGCGAGCTGCGGATGCGATGCTGCCCCGCTTCCAGACCGGATAGGCGGGCGGCTTGATCTCGAACGGATAGCCGAGGATGAACACCTCCATCCCGATCTCGATGCGAAGCGCGGCGTTCGCCAGCACGTTGAGCGGGTAGAGCGTGATGATCAGCTCTTTCGGCCGGAACGGAATCGGCAGGACGGCGATATCGACGCGCCTGCCCGGGTGCACCAGCCAAAGCGGCCTGTTATCCGCGTCCCGGATTGTGATGTCCCACCGCTGTTTGTCGAATGATCCAGTCTGGATGTTGAACAGCGTGCGCAGGGTGTTCGGCCAGCCGGCGTCATCCCTCAGATTCTTTCCCGTGAAGAAGTCACGCATCGCGAGCACGTGCCACGCGGTCACGAGGTAGTACTGTTCCTGGATCTTCCACATGAATCCCGTGCCTTGCCCGAGCCGGGTCTCCCCGAAATACTGCTCCAGCGGAACGGTCGTGAGTGTGAACTGATCCAGTGCGGTCATTGCTTTGCCCCGGCAGGAAGATACGCTCCGGCAGCGCGACACGTAATCCCTTCTTCGCAGGCAGTTCATTGGGGCGCGTCCGCTGCAACACAGCGGAGCATAGTCGCATGGGCCGAACTCCGCGGCTTGGCGTCGGCCGTTCCTTCGATCTTCACCGGCCGCTGTCGCCGCAGCTCCGCGGCAAACCTGCGTCTACACGCCCTGGCCCGAGGCTGAGCGATGATGGCCGACCGCACTCAACATCGCATTTACTCGCAAGCGTGCAATCGCGTAGATTGGCGTAGTACGCTGCGATGCGCGGCAACCGCCAAACGAAGCTGGAAACGCGACATGGCTTGCGTGCTTACGCTTCCAAAATGGTCGGCCCAGCGTTTGGTACAGCACGGCCTGTCAAGCTCGCCCTAAGTGCTGATGCTGCCTTGCTTTTCCGCTCGGTCGGTCCATTCCATCATGGGGGCGATGGAGAAGCAGTAGGGTTGGTGGGGCTTCACTTTGTTGGCGCGCTCGCAAGTCGTCGGGTCGGGGACGTGGGTTGGTTTCTACGCCATGTTGGGAAAACTTTCGCCCCGCGGGAGCCGGCTGGCAGTCCTGCGCCGCAGGCCGGGCCAATCGCCGCCTGCACAAACCGCCGGCGCGCAGCCTTAGAATCCAGGCAAGCCGTAGCCATCGTTGTTTTCATTGACGAAAATCGAATTCGTTTTGCCAAAATGGAGGTATCATGGCACTACGTGATCACGGTCGGCCGGCGCGTGACTTCGCGACATCGCGGGCACATTGGATGATCATCGCTGCACGCGCGCTTTCGATTTGGCAGTTTTCCGTGCAGGTCGCTGCGCGCGCGCCGCTGCCGCCTGCTCCAGAAATGCGTATACCAGGCGAAGGCGAAGCGAAGCTCTGGCCCAGACGACGCCGATGCGCCGGGCAAAAGCAGCGGCGTCCGGCAGCGCCAGCTTGGCGAGGGACAAACCTTCCGGCCACGGCGGCGCAAAGTCCGGCAGCAGTGACACACCAAGCCCCCGATCCACCATGACGGCGATCGAGGCACCCCCATCGATCTCAAACAGCTCGCGTGGCCGTATCCCGGCTTTGCGGAGATAGTCGTCCACGAGGCGTCCTGGCCAAAGATTGCGGTCCAATCGGATAAAAGGTTCAGATGCCAAGATCGCGTGCGGTTCTCGCGATGGCGCTGGCGCTCGTGTCAGTAGAATTAACGGCTCCTCTCGCAACAATCGCCAGTCGTGACTCTTTGGGATCGCAAATGTTGGCTGAGCGACGATCGCCGCGTCGAGATCATCACCATCGAGCACTTTGCGATACAGCTCGGACGAGATACCGCTCGTGATGTGGACATCGATCAGCGGATACTTCTCCTTCATCAAAGCCAGAATGTCCGGCAGAAGTCCAGACAATGCCGATTGAAATGCGCCTAGACGCAATTGTCCCGACGGTCGGTCCGTTGCCGCGATTGACTTGAAATCGCGTGTCTCGATTACAAAGCGCCTCGCGCGCTGGACGATCGCGGCTCCGGCTTCTGTCGGTCTGATGGTTCGGCCGGAACGAGCGACGAGAACGGCACCGATCTCATTTTCCAGAGCATGGATTCGCTTTGCGACCGCCGCCGCGGTCAAATTGAGCCGGCGTCCGGCTTCGGCGATCGAACCGTTATCGACCGCCATCAGGAAGGTCTCTAGGAACCGAGTATCCATTGCCTACTAAAAGTATCTTATAAGGAAACTATTGTCTACTTTTGGTTTCTACAGGCGGATGCTAGATAAACAGGCATCGAGTTCGCGATACCACCGTCAGGTTGACGCAGTGATCGTCTGCGGCATCGGTGAAAGGCGTAACGCCATGAAGCTTCCACGTCGTGCATTCTTACATCTGGCCGCGGGCGCCGCCGCGCTCCCCGCCGTGTCGCGCTTCGCCTCGGCGCAGGCCTATCCGACCCGTCCGGTGCGCATGATCGTCGGATTTGCTCCCGGCGGCCCGGCCGACATCCTTGCGCGCCTCATTGGGCAATGGCTCTCGGAGCGGCTTGGCCAGCCGATCGTTATCGAGAATCGCCCGGGCGCCGGCAGCAATATCGCCGCCGGCGCTGTCGTCCATTCGCCCGCTGATGGCTACACGCTCCTCCTGGTAACCAACCCTCAGGCGATCAACGCGTCGCTCTACGACAAGCTCGATTTCGATGTCATCCGCGACATAGCGCCGGTCGCGGCCATTGATCGCGAGCCGTTCGTGATGCTGGTGCATCCATCGTTTCCGGCCAACACGATTCCGGAGTTCATCGCCTACGCCAAGGCGAACACGGGCAAGCTCAACATGGCGTCGGCCGGCAACGGGACGGCAAGCCACGTATCCGGTGAGCTGTTCAAGATGATGGCCCGCATCGACCTCATGCACGTGCCTTATCGTGGCGGTAGCCCTGCGCTAATCGACATCATTGGGGGGCGGGTCCAGGTCACGTTCCTCCCCACGGCTGGGACGATCGAATACATCAGGTCTGGCACGCTGCGCGCGCTGGCCGTCACCACAGCGACGCGTTCCGAGGCGTTGCCGGATGTACCGACCGTGGGTGATTTCCTGCCTGGCTACGAGTCGAGCGCCTGGTTCGGCGTTGGTGCGCCAAGAAACACTCCCGCCGATATCGTGGAGACGCTCAACAAGGAGATCAATGCGGGCCTCGCCGACTCCACAATCAAGACGGCGCTTGGCAACTTTGGCGGCACGATCCTTGCGGGTTCGCCCGGCAAGTTCGGCAGGCTCATCGCCGAGGAGACCGAGAAGTGGACCAAGGTGGTCAGGTTCGCAGGCTTGAAGCCAGAATGACCGCAGAGCTCCGACGAAGCGGTCGCTCATTGTAGGGACTTTTAAGATCGTGCACACAGGACCTCATGTCGCGATCGTCGGAGGCGGGCGGTTTGTTCGCCGCGAATGCGCTGATCGCACACGGTCTTCGGGTGTCGCAATACAAGCAGGCTCCGAACCGCGGTGAGATCGGGGCCGGCCTGTTCCTCACTGGGAGGCACACGGCTCGGGCTGTCAAAAAGTGTCGGCGGGACGCTCGATGTCCGTGTCCTATTGCGGTCAGGCTGCGGCCCGCTTCGCCGAGCGACGGCCTGACACATTCGCCGGCGGAAGGAGCAATTCGGCCGGCACGCGGAACCGGGCGCGCAGGCGCTGCACCATCGTCATGCTG
>DASZKX010000269.1:0-11767 GCA_035552735.1 Xanthobacteraceae bacterium | reverse complement strand
CCGGCGCCTCCAAGGACGCCCGCGCCGCCGCCGCCGACGTCAAGTCGCTCGCCGACACCCTCTCGGTCGAAGCCGAAGGCCTCAACGCCGAGGTCCACCGCTTCCTCGCCGACGTCCAGGCCGCCTGAGCAATTGCGCGGCTCCGGCGCGCGGGGCGCCGTCATGCAGGAGCTTGCAATACGCCCCGCAAACCTCGATTGAAGGGCGACTTTCATTGCGGCAAGTCTTGGGGATCGCCCATGCGGCGTGCATTCGCGATCGCGCTCGACGCCTTCTATCGATTTCTCGCGGACGATGGCTGGGCGATCGCGAGCTATATCGCGCTCTCGACCCTGATGGCCTTGTTTCCCTTCTTGATCCTGGTCACCGCGCTCGCCGCATTCCTCGGCTCGAGCAATCTCGCCGACGAAGTCGCCAAACTGCTGCTCGACACGTGGCCGAAAGAGGTTGCGACGCCGATTGCCGGCGAGATGCATCGGGTGCTCACGACCACGCGCAGCGACGTGCTGACCGCGAGCGCGGTCTTTTCGGTCTATTTCTCATCGAGCGGAGTCGAGAGCCTGCGCATCGGCCTCAATCGCGCCTATGACGCGGTGGAGACGCGGAACTGGTTCCTGCTGCGCCTCGAATCGATCGTCTATGTGCTGGTCGGCGCGCTGGCGCTCTTGGCGCTTGCCTTTCTGGTCGTGCTCGCTCCGCTCTTGTTCGCGACCGCGCTCAAATACGCGCCCTGGCTCGCGCCGTTGGAGGCTACCTTCACGTTCGTGCGGTTCGCGGTGGCAACCAGCGTGATCACGCTGGCGCTGGTCGTGGTGCACAAATGGCTGCCGGCCGGACATCGGCGACACCGCGAGATCCTGCCCGGCATCGTGGCGACGCTGATCCTCTGGCTCGCCGGCGGCATCCTGTTCGGCCGTTATCTGGCGGAGTTCGCCTCGACCTACGTCACCTATTATGCGGGTCTCGCCTCGGTGATGACCGCGTTGGTCTTTCTTTATCTGACGGCGGCGATCTTCATGTATGGCGGAGAGCTCAACTCGGCGATCTTCCACCCGCGCCGCCCGGACCACGAGTGCCGCGCAGCGGAGCGTGCGAATTAGCTTCCGCCCGCCGCCTCCACGGTGTCCTCGAGGTTGCGCAGACCAGCGCGCGGCGCATTGACCAGCACCGCCATATTGCCGGGCGGATGCTGGTTCTTCCACATCTTCATGTGGGCGGTGGCGATCTCGCTCCAGGGCAGGACCACGCTCATGCACGGGTCGAGGCGGCGGTCGAGCACGAACTGGTTGGCGGCGCTCGCCTGCTTGAGATGCGCGAAATGCGAGCCCTGGATGCGCTTCTGCCGCATCCAGACATAGCGCGCGTCGAAGGTGATGTTGAAGCCGGTGGTGCCGGCGCAGAACACCACCATGCCGCCGCGCTTCACCACCAGGCAGGAGACCGGGAAGGTCTGCTCGCCCGGATGCTCGAACACGATATCCACATCGTGCTTCTCGGTGACGTCCCAGATCGCCTTGCCGAACCGGCGCGCCTCCTTGACCCAATCGTTGTACTGCGCCGAATTCACCGGAGGCAGCTGGCCCCAGCATTTGAACTCCTTGCGGTTGATCACACCTTTGGCGCCGAGCCCGAGCACATAGTCGCGCTTGGTCTCATCCGAGATGATGCCGATGGCATTGGCACCGGAGGCGGCGGCGAGCTGGACCCCGAACACGCCGAGGCCCCCGCTCGCGCCCCAGATCAGCACATTGTCGCCGGGCTTGAGCGTATGCGGCGGATGGCCGAACAGCATCCGATAGGCGGTGGCCAGCGTCAGCGTGTAGCAGGCCGCTTCCTCCCAGGTCAGGTGCTTCGGCTTCACCATGAGCTGACGCGATTGCACGCGGCAGAACTGGGCGAACGAGCCGTCCGGGGTCTCGTAACCCCAGATGCGCTGCGAGGGCGACAGCATCGGGTCGCCCCCATTGCATTCCTCGTCGTCGCCGTCGTCCTGGTTGCAATGGACGATGACTTCATCGCCCACCTTCCAGCGCTTGACCTTGGCGCCGGCCGCCCAGACCACGCCGGCCGCATCGGAGCCGGCGATGTGAAACGGATGCTTGTGGATATCGAGAACCGAGACGGGCTGGCCGAGCGCCGCCCAGATGCCGTTGTAGTTCACGCCGCCCGCCATGACATGGACCAGCACTTCATCGTCGCGAATCGGCCAGGTGGGCACCACCTCGACCTGCATGGATTGGTCGGGCGGGCCCAGCCGCTCCTTGCGGATCACCCAGGCATGCATGCGTTCGGGGACATGACCGGGCGGCGGGATTTCCCCGATGTCGTAGAGATCCTTCAACACCGGCGGCGTGACTGCTCGCTGTGCGACAGCCGACATGCCCGATCCTCCCGCGACGCACCAGGGACTCGACCCCGGATTGATCAGCAGTCTGCCGTAGACTATGCTGCAGTGCAACAGGGGCGTCGATGGCAGGCGCCGGCGAACATCGCCAGGCCGCCATGCTCGGGTGAGCGCGAATCATGGGGATGATGGCCACACCGGTCGAAAGACTTGGCGGAACGCCGCTGACACGCCGGCGGCGTCCCCATATCCTGACGGTCGCCAAGCAACGGCACCGCTCGACGCCGGTGGCCGCATCCAAGGGGGTCTTTTCAATGTTCGCCACCAATAGCCTGCTCGTCATCCTGATCGTCGGCCTCATTGCGGGCTGGCTCGCCGGACAGATCATGCGGGGCAGCGGCTTTGGTCTGATCGGCGACCTCATCATCGGCATCATCGGCGCGTTCATCGGCACCTGGCTGTGGGGCGTGCTGCATCTTCCGACGATCGGAAACTTCTGGATCAGCGCCATCGTGATCTCGACCGTCGGTGCTCTCGTGCTGCTGTTCATTCTCAGGCTCATCAGACGTTAGCCACAACAGGCCGGCTGCCGGGGCCGGGCGGATCGGAGACGGATGCGCGACAAGCCCTGGATTTTCCGCACCTATGCGGGCCATTCGACGGCACCGCAATCGAATGCGCTCTACCGCAAGAACCTGGCCAAGGGGCAGACCGGCCTCTCGGTCGCGTTCGATCTGCCGACCCAGACCGGCTACGACAGCGACCACCCGCTGGCACGCGGCGAAGTCGGCAAGGTCGGGGTGCCGATCTCGCATCTCGGCGACATGCGAACCTTGTTCGACGGCATCCCGCTCGGCGAGATGAATACGTCGATGACCATCAATGCGACCGCAGCCTGGCTGCTCGCGCTCTACGTCGCGCTCGCCGACGAGCGGGGCGTGCCGCGCACCGCGCTGCAGGGCACGACCCAGAACGACATCATCAAGGAATATCTGTCGCGCGGCACCCACGTCTATCCGCCGGCGGCGTCGATGCGGCTGATCAAGGACACAATCGTGTTCGCGACCCGCGAGATGCCGAAATGGAATCCGACCAACATCTGCTCGTATCATCTGCAGGAGGCGGGAGCGACGCCGGTGCAAGAGATCGCCTTCGCGCTCGCCAATGCGATTGCGGTGCTCGACACGGTGAAAGCGTCCGCCGAGGTCGCGCCAGCGGCCTTCGGCGAGGTGGTCGGCCGTATCTCGTTCTTCGTCAATGCCGGGCTGCATTTCATCACCGAGATTTGCAAGATGCGCGCCTTCGTGCAGCTGTGGGACGAGATCACGGCGACGCGCTACGGCGTGACCGATCCCAAGCAGCGCATGTTCCGCTACGGTGTGCAGGTCAATTCGCTCGGGCTGACCGAGCAGCAGCCGGAGAACAACGTCGCCCGCATCCTGATCGAGATGCTGGCCGTGACGCTGTCCAAGAATGCGCGGGCGCGCGCCGTGCAGCTTCCGGCCTGGAACGAGGCGCTCGGCCTGCCGCGGCCGTGGGATCAGCAATGGTCGCTGCGCCTCCAGCAGATCCTGGCCTACGAATCCGACCTGTTGGACTACGGCGACATCTTCGACGGCTCGCCCGCGATCGCCGCCAAGGTGGCGGAGCTCACCCGCGAGGCCAAGCTGGAGCTCGCCCATATCGAGGGCCTGGGCGGCGCGGTGGCGGCGGTCGATCAAGGCTACATGAAGCAGCAGCTGGTGGAATCGAACACCCGCCGGGTCGAGGCGATCGAGCGTGGCGAGCGGGTCGTGGTCGGCGTCAACCGCTTCCTCGAGACCGAGCCCTCGCCGCTCGCCGACGCCGCCGACGCCATCCTGACGGTCTCGCCGCAGGCCGAAGCGGACCAGATCGCGCAGCTCACGGCCTGGCGGGCGGCGCGCGACGGCCATGCGGTCGCCGCCGCCCTCAAGGATCTGCGCGCCTGCGCCAAGGACGGCCGCAACATCATGCCGCCCTCGATCGCGTGCGCCAAAGCCGGCGTTACCACCGGCGAATGGGCCTTCGTGCTGCGCGAGGCCTTCGGCGAATACCGGGCCGCCACCGGGGTTGGACGCGCGGTGCGCAACGACTCGACCGGCCTCGACGACATTCGCGCCGACGTCGATCGGGTTTCGCGCAAGCTCGGCCGTCGCATGACGTTCCTGGTCGGCAAGCCCGGCCTCGACGGCCATTCCAACGGCGCCGAGCAGATCGCCGCGCGCGCGCGCGATTCCGGCATGGACGTGATCTACGAGGGCATCCGGTTGACGCCGGAAGAGATCGTGGCCGCGGCGCGCCAGGAACGCGCCCACGTGGTCGGGCTCTCGATCCTGTCCGGCTCCCACCTACCGCTGGTGAAGGAGGTTGTGACCCGCATGCAGGAGGCGGGGCTCGACGAGATTCCGGTGGTGGTCGGCGGCATCATCCCCTCGGAGGATGCCGATATGTTGAAGGCGGCCGGCGTGGCCGCCGTCTACACGCCCAAGGACTTCCAAATCAATCACATCATGGCCGACCTGATCCGAATCGTGGACACCGAGGCCGCCGATTGAGCGGTGCGGGCAGGCAAAAACGTCCCTCTGCAACCCGATTGCGGACCGGTTGTGATTTCCCCAAAGGCTGTCACGCAATTGCAACAGATTTTAAAAAACGCCAAATTTAACAATTGGTTATCTGAACGCAAATTGGCCCTCACGGCTCGTTCCGCGACCTGTCGTCGCTGCGACAAGCTTGACAAAGGGGCGCCCGAAGGCCGACCCTCACATCGACGAATTTGATCAGGTTGACGGGGGGTATGGGCAGCAGCGCCGCACACGAAAGTGGGCGGCGTTCGCTTTTTTCGATGCCCTTAAGCGCCCTCGCCACCAACCCCCAAAGCAAAATGCGCAACCTGCCGCGACGTTCAGGCGCGCGTGGCGAGCGATACCAGCAGGCGCGCAAGCGCCGCCGGGCTGATGGGCTTGGCGAGGTAGCCATCCATCCCGGCCGCGCGGGCCGCCGCTTCGTCCGCCACACTCGCGCGGCCCGAAATGCCGATGAGTACCACGCCACCATGCGGAGCCGCAAGGGCGCGAATGCGCCGGGTCGCCTCCAGGCCGTCGAGACCCGGCAATGTCACATCCATCAGCACCACATCGTAGCCGCCGCGCGCCGCGGCCTCGACCGCAGCGGTGCCGGTGCCGACGAAATCGGCACGGTGGCCGAGCTCGGTGAGAATGGTGTTGAGCACCACCCGGCCGTAAGGGTTGTCCTCGGCGCACAGGATATTCAGCGGCCGCAACGGAGTCTGGGCGCGCTCCGACACGAGACCGTCACGGTCGGCCGGCTCAACCGCCTCCGCGACCTGATCGAAGGTGGCGGTCAGCCGGAAGCTGCTGCCGCCGCCCGGTATGCTGGTGACCGCGAGATCGCCGCCCATGGCCTTGGCGATGCGCTTGACGAAGGCGAGGCCGAGGCCGGCGCCGCCAAAGCGGCGGGCGGTCTGATCATTGGCCTGGGCAAACGGCCGGAACAGCCGCCGGATCTCGGCGGCGGCGAGGCCGATGCCGTTGTCGGACACCGTGAACAACAGACGCACGCGTCCACGCGCGGCTTTTTCGCCCGCCACCTCGAGCCGGACGCCGCCGCCGTCGGTGAATTTGACCGCGTTGTCGATCAGATTTTCCAGCGCCCCGCGCAAGCGCAACGGATCGCCGATCACACCCTCCGGCAGATCGTCCGCGATCGTGACCTCGGACCGCAGACCCTTGGCGTCGGCCCGCGCCGCGAGCGCGACGCCGAGCGTCTGCGCCAAGCGGCGCGGACGGATCAATTCGCGCCGCAGAACCAGGCCCTTGGCATCGGAGCGCGCGGCATCGACGATGAGCGAGGTGAGCATCGCCAGGTGCTCGGCCGTGCTCTTGATCGCGGCCGCCCAGCCGCGCTCGCGCTCGCCGAGGTCGGACGTGGTCAAGAGCTCGCCGAGCGCCAAGATGCCGGTCAGCGGCGTGCGAATCTCATGGGCGAGCTCAGCCAGCGTCGCCTCGATGGCGCGCACCGGTGAGGCGGGCGCCCGCCGCCGACGCACGGCGCGCTTCCCTCGACGCGTCCGCTGGGCGGATGTCGTTGCTTTCTTGGCCGGCATCGCGAGCAATCCCCTGCGCAGAATGCCACGAAGCGAACATCGGGACCATATTCAATCGGCAGCCCAAACTATCATTCGAGGCCGACCATCCGCCTGATTTCGGCGGCCGTGACGCCGTCATGCCGCAGCGAACGCAGCGCCGTCGCCCGGGTGGACTTGGACAGCTTGCGGCCATCGGGGTCGAGCACCAGACGGTGGTGGTGATAGACCGGCGCCGGCAACCCCAGGAGCGCCTGCAGCAGGCGGTGGACGCTGGTCGACCAGAACAGGTCGCGCCCGCGCACCACATGGGTGACGCCTTGGCATGCATCGTCGATGACGACCGCCAGATGATAGCTGGCCGGCGCCTCCTTACGTCCCAGAACGACGTCGCCCCAGCGCGTGGGCGTGGCCGCGACCATTCCGGTTTCGCCCTGCGGCCCCGCTCCGGTCTCGGTCCAGGCCAAGCCGGCAGTGCCGGCGCGCGCCAGCGCCGCCGCCATATCGAGACGCAACGCGTGCGGCGCACCGGCCGCGATGCGACGGGCGCGCTCGGCGTCCGACAGCACCCGGGCGGTGCCGCGATAGAGCGGTGCGCCGTCCGGATCGCGCAACGGCGTTCCGGAGGCGGACGCGGCCAGCGCCGCGATCTCGGCCCGGCTTTCGAAGCTCGGATAGACGAGCCCCAGTGCCTCCAGGCGCGCCAGCGCCGCCCGATATTCGTCGAGGTGCTCGCTCTGGCGCCGCACCGGGCCGTCCCAGGTGACACCGAGCCAGGCCAGGTCCTGGTAGATCGCGGCCTCGAACTCGCCGCGGCAACGCGCCCGATCGATATCCTCGATGCGCAGCAGAAACCGCCCACCCGCCGCGTGCGCCAGATCGACATTCATCAGCGCCGAAACCGCATGGCCGACATGCAGATAACCGTTCGGGCTCGGCGCGAAGCGGCAGACCAGAGAGCTCATGGACGACCAGTGATGGCGATCAGTGATGGGCGATCAGCGGGCTTTGAGGGTTGCGCCAGCGGCGCATTTGTAGATGCTTCGCGGATGGCTTGCTACATCCACACCGAAGCCGATCTCGACCGCGCGATCGAAGGATTGATCGCGGCCGATCCGCGCTGGCGTGACGCGCTCGCCGCCACCGGACGCCCGCCGCTGCGGCGCAGGACGGACGGTTTTGCGGGCCTTGCCTCCATCGTGGTCTCCCAACAGGTCTCGACCGCGAGCGCGAAAGCGATCTGGGGCCGGCTCGAAGCCGCGCTCGATCCGCTCGATCCCGCGGCGGTGCGCCGCGCCCGCACCGCCAAGCTGGCGCGCGCCGGCCTGTCAGGGCCCAAGATCCGCACCCTCAAGGCGATCGCGCGCGCGATTGATCGCGGTGAGCTCGACCTTGCGGCCCTCAACGGGCTGCCGGCTGACGAGGCTCATGAGCGATTGACCGCCATCCACGGCATCGGGCCCTGGACGGCCGATATCTATCTGTTGTTCTGCCTCGGACACGCGGATGCCTGGCCGGCGGGCGATCTCGCTTTGCAGGAGGCGGCCCGGTTGCTACTGCGATTGCCGGCACGACCTTCGAGCCGCGACATGGGGCCGCTCGCCGAATCCTGGCGGCCGTGGCGCGGCGCCGCCGCTTGCATGTTGTGGTCCTACTATCGGACCGCCAAGCAGCGCGACGGGGCCGCGATCTTGCCGACACAATCAGCCCGGAGAGCATGATGGCGGCAGAGCTCGATGGCCCGCGGCTCGAGCCGCAAGCGGGCGGCGCGGCGCGGCGGCTGGTGGTGTTCCTGCACGGCTATGGGGCCGACGGCCGCGACCTCATCGAGATCGGCCGCGCCTGGCAGCCGCTGATGCCCGATTGCGCCTTCGTGTCGCCGAACGCGCCCGAGCCGTGCGGCCAGGCGCCGGTCGGGCGGCAATGGTTTCCGCTCACCTTTCGGGATCCCGACGAGCGCTGGATCGGGGTCAACAAGGCGGCCCCGATTCTCGAGCGCTTCCTGGACGCCGAGCTCGCCCGCCGGGCGCTGCCGCCTTCGGGGCTGGCCCTGGTCGGCTTCAGCCAGGGCACCATGATGGCGCTGCATGTCGGATTGCGGCGCGCGCCGGCGCCGCTCGCCATCGTGGGCTATTCCGGATTGCTGGTCGAGCCGCCGCAGGCGCAGGCCGAAAAGTTCGTCGCCGAGATCAAGGCGCGCCCGCCGGTCCTGCTGATTCATGGCGACCGCGACGAGCTCATTCCGGTGCAGGCCTTGTTCCATGCCGCCAACGGGCTCGGCGCGCTCGGGGTGCCGGTCGAATGGCACATTTCGGCGGGCATCGGCCACGGCATCGACCAGGAAGGCTTGCGCCAGGGCGGCGAATTCATCGCGCGGCGGCGCTAGTCGAATCGGTGGAAGCGCCAGGCCGATACCGGATGGCGCTGAATCGGGGCGTTGGCGCGGTTTTCCCCGCGGGCCCGATGCCCGGCCTATAAGCCCCGGAGCATGCTTCACAATCCTGTCACGCTCCCTTATAAGCTACGGCCGCAGCTGCGGCTCGCAGCCAGAGGAGGTCGAGGAACGCTGCCGTGAATGTGCATGTGTCGCCTTCGGGCTGGCCGGCTCTCGTGCTCAACGCCGATTTTCGGCCGCTCAGCTATTACCCCCTGTCGCTGTGGTCGTGGCAGGATGCCATCAAGGCCGTGTTCCTGGAGCGGGTGAATATCGTCGCGCACTATGATCGCGCGGTGCACAGCCCGAGCCTGGAGATGAAGCTGCCGAGCGTGGTTTCGCTCAAGACTTACGTGAAGCCCGCCACGCAGCCCGCCTTCACCCGTTTCAACGTGTTCCTGCGCGACAAGTTCTGCTGCCAGTATTGCGGCGCGCGCGACGACCTGACCTTCGATCACCTGCTGCCGCGCTCGCGCGGCGGGCACACGACCTGGGACAACGTGGTGGCGGCCTGCTCGCCCTGCAATCTCATGAAGGGCAACCTGACCCTCACCGAAGCCAAGATGTGGCCCGCCCAGATGCCGTTCCAGCCGAGCGTGCACCATCTGCACCGCAATGGCCGGCTGTTCCCACCGAACTATCTGCACGACAGCTGGCTCGACTACCTCTATTGGGACACCGAGCTCGATCCCTGACCGCTCGCGGCGAAAAACGCCCCGAATTCAGGCGCGCGATTGGCGCAGGCCGGCCCGCAAGCCGCATCCGGCAATCACCGCCAAGGTGAGCGAGATCAGCACGTCGTAGCCGGCGAGCGAGAGCCCCAGAAACCGCCAGGCCGCGTCGTCGCAGCGCGCCACATGGATCGACTGCAAGTTCTGCAGCAACCCGCCGGACGAGAGGCTGTCGAGCGGGCCCGAGCAATCGCGCGGGCCCGGCCACCACTTCCATTCGACGCCGGCATGAAAGGCGCTGAGCCCGGTGTTCCAGAGCATCCCGGCCGTGATCGCCAGGAGCGCCAGCAGCAGAACCTTGCGGGAGGCGCCCGCGGATTCGCCGAGCACGACCAGCACCGCCAACGGAATGCCGAAGTAGTAGGCGTAGCGCTGCTCGAAACAGAGCGGGCACGGCATGTAGCCCAGGACGTATTGGAAGAACCAGGCGCCCAGGATCGTGGCCGATCCCCCGACCGCGACCGCGATGGCGGCGGCCGTCATCGGCCGCGCCCGCAGTACGGCGGCGTAGGATTGCGGCGGCGGGCGGGACGAAAGCTTCGCGTCCATGATTTGGGGTCCAGAGCTGTTTCGGTTCCAGAGCTGTTTCGGGTCCGAACGGGCCCACCCGCCATCGCGGGTTTTCGCGTCCAGGTCGTGATCCGCTCGGGCGGGATCGCCCTCCGGGCTGCCACAATGCTTACCACCAAATCATTGTGTTGGAACCGCGACGCGAGCCGTTGACCCGAGGCCCATGCTCACTATGATCCCGCCCGCCTGCCCCTGTGGCGGAATTGGTAGACGCGCCTGACTCAAAATCAGGTAATGGCAACATTGTGCTGGTTCGAGTCCGGCCAGGGGCACCAATCACTCTAAGACGGACGCGCGGACGGTGAAGGCTGCCACCCATTGTAAAGAACAATGGCTCTGCAAATACCTTGTGATTGATCTGGCCGATCGCCGACAGCGCGTGAAAGGAACCGCGACGGCGCAACAAAGCCGGCGGCTCGCTTGGGTGCAGCCCAACCGCTTGCGCGACCGTAGCAATCGCTTTATTGCGCCATCACCCTCACCACCCGCCGCAATCCATGGGGCTCGGCCAAGCGGCGCAATAAAGCGATTGCGCCCTACGTCGGCGAATCCCGGCGCGGTAACGGCGGACGTAGTTCGTCAGTTTCAATTTCCCGAATTGTCTGATTTGAGCAATCGAGTCAAGCGCGCGGCGCTGACGCATATTCAGAGACGGCTGGAGCGCCCGTCCCCCTGAACGAACCGCGCCTCAGCGCACAAGACTTTCAGGTCGTGGGATATCTTCCCCGACGCGGCCATCGACCAGCACCGCGTCGAGCGTCGGCGCAGGGCCGAGCATGATGGTCGGTGCGACCGAGGCCGCTTCTTGCAAAAATGCGTTTCGCGTTGTCTAAAGTCTTCGCATGCGGCACACGGGCATTGCCACGGCTATCGGACACGCAATCGTTCGTTCCAAGGGAAAAGGCCAGCCGCTTGCGGCTTTCCGGCGGAAAACGTCTGTCGGCCGCCGCGCGCCAACGAGAGCTTGACATGAAAACGCTGTTTGCCGCCGTCGCGATCGCGGCGGTCGTGATGCACAGCCCTGGCGGCGCCGGCGCGCAGACCTATCCGTCGCGGCCGATCACCATGATCGTCCCGTTCGCGGCCGGCGGGCCGACCGATCGCATCGGGCGTATCGTGGCCGAGGGCATGCGGGCGGCGCTCAACCAACCCATCGTGATCGAGGACGTGACCGGCGCGTCCGGCACGCTCGGGGTCGGGCGCGCCGCGCGCGCGGCGCCGGACGGCTACACGCTCAGCATGGGAATGTGGGCCACCCATGTGCTCAACGGCGCCGTCTTCACGCTGCCCTACAACGTGCTGGACGATTTCGAGCCGATCGCGCTCTTGACCAGCAATCCGCAACTGGTGGTCGCCAAGAAGACCGTGCCGGCCAATAATTTGAGCGAGCTGATCAGCTGGCTCAAGGCCAACCCTGGCAAGGCGTCGCAGGGGACCGCGGGTGCCGGCACCCGCGTCAGCGGCGCGTTCTTCCAGAGCCTCTCGGGCACCAGCTTCGCGTTCGTTCCCTATCGGGGCGCCGCGCCGGCCATGCAGGATCTGATCGCCGGGCAGATCGATCT
>DASZKX010000268.1:0-4957 GCA_035552735.1 Xanthobacteraceae bacterium | reverse complement strand
GGCGAGCCCCAGGGCCGGGAAACGGGTCTTGTTGAAGCGGCGGATAACGGTGGCGTTCTCCAGCAACTCATATTCGCGCTGCATCGCCAGGCCTCCGCGCCATTGCCCGGCACCGCCGGAATCCGCCACCAGACCGAAACGAGTGATGCGGCAGGGAAACTCGGATTCCAGAATCTCGATCGGCGTGGTGTGCAGGTTGCTCAAATGCGTCGCGGTCGCGGTCACGCCGTCGTGGCCGACGCCCGCCCCATAGGCCGAGCCGGCGATCTCGTATTGCATGGCGGACTGGCCCGGCCGGCCCCTGCTCCAGGCGATGCCGAGCGCGCTCGAGGCCCCCGAATGCGCGATGGCGCGGCTCGGATTGAGCTTGGCCAAGGCCTCCAGGATCACGTCCACCAGCATCAGGTTGACCATCTGATAGTTGGAGACCGGAGCCGGCGGCTCCGCATTGGTGACGGTGCGGGGCGCAAAGGTCAGGCTCACCGCGTCGCGCATGCCGTCGTTGAAATGCAGGTTCGGATCGAGGCTCCCGAGCAGGCAGTAGAACACGCAGGCCTCGACCATCGAGGGCCGCAGGTTGATCGGTCCCTTGGCCTGCGGATCGCTGGCCGAGAAGTCGAAGCCCGCGCTGCCGTCCCGGATCGTGATGGTGACGGCGAGCTTGACCGGCTGCTCGAGCACCACCCCGTCGCTGTCGAGATAGCCCTCCGCCGCCGCGGTGCCGTCCGGCAGCTTGGCGATGGCACCTTTAAGCTCGTCGGCCGCGCCCTTGAGGATGGCGGCGAAGGCCTGCGTGAGCGTATCGGCGCCGAAGCGGCCGCACAGCTCCTTGACCCGGGCGGCGCCCATCTGGGTGACGGCGATCTGCGCATGCATGTCGCCGCGCACCAGCGCCGGCTGCCGGCTGTTGGCCAGGATGAACCGCTCGATATCGGGCAGCGCGCGCGAGGCCTCCCAGATTTTGATCGGCGGCACCAGCACGCCTTCGTGGAACATCTCGGTGGCATTGGCCGAGGTCGAGCCCGCCACCGTGCCGCCGACGTCGGCCTTGTGGGCGATCGAGCCCGAGAACGCCACGATCTCGCCGTCGACGAAGACCGGCGCCACGAACGCCATGTCGGACACATGCGGCAGGCCGCCCTCGTAGGGATGATTGGAGACGAACACGTCTCCGTCCCGGATGGCGCTTGGCGCTTGCGCGCCTGGCGCTTGCGCGCGGGGCGCGCCATAGGTCTCCAGGATGCGGCCCACCAGATGGCGATAGACCGGCGCATGGAAGAACATCGGCGGCGCCACGATCAGGCGCCCGTCGCGGTCGAGGATGACGCAGCTGAAATCGCGCGACTCGCGGATGATGGTCGAGTAGCCGGAGCGATAGAAATGATAATGCATCTCATCGACCAGGCTGGTGATCTTGTTGCGCAGGATCTGGATGGTGATGGCGTCCATTAATTTATCTCGGCGTACTTGATTGTTTGAATGCATCCAACGCTGTCGTCCCTGCTAAGGCAGGGACCCATACGCCGTGCCCTCTCGGTCTGCTGCGGCGTATGGGTCCCGGCTCTACGGCCGGGACGACCCCGGTGTGTTCGATGTGCCGCACCCATCACTCGCTCCGCAGGATCAAATTGCGATACGCATCCACCCGTCCGCACCACCCGGGCGGGATGACGGTGGTGGAATCGAACTGCTCGATGATGGCGGGGCCGCTGATGGTGGCGCCGATATCGAGCCGGTCGCGCTCGTAGAGCACGGCATTGACAGAGTCCTTGCCGGCCAGATGCAGCCGGCGGCGGCCCTTGATGGCGGTCTCGATCGAGCGCGGCGCGGGCGGCGCCGGCTCCGGCACCGGCTGGTATTTCGGCACGATCACGCGCACGCGCAACCGATAGCTCACCAGCTCCACCGGCCGCTCCTTGGCGGCATGGCCATGGATCTGGGCATGGCGCTCGTCGAAGCGCGTCCGCACGGCCGCGAGCGATTCCTCCGTCAGGCGGGTGCCGAACAGCCCCTCGAGCGGCGTGCGCAATTCATAACCCTGGCCCGTGTAGCGCAGGTCGAGCTCGCGCGCGAAGCGCCCATCGGCGGGGTTCATGCCCTCGGCGCGCAATTCCTCGCGCGCCTTGTGCTCGAGCTGGGCGAAAATCTCCTCGGCGTGCACCGGCGTGACCTCGGCGAGGGATTTAAGCTCGGAGCGGACGTAATCGTGCACCACGTCGGTGCACAGCAGCCCCAGCGCCGAGAACGCGCCCGGCCGCGGCGGCACCAGGATGCGCCGCATGCCAAGCTCCTGGGCGACCGCGGCCGCATGCACGGCGCCGGCGCCGCCGAACGGCAGCAGCGTGAAGGCGGAGAGATCGACGCCGCGCTTGGCGGCGAACACCCGCACCTCGTCGGCCATGCGCATGTCGACGATGCGCTGGATGCCGGCCGCGGCTTCCAGCAACTCCATCTTCAGCGGCTCAGCGATCTGGCTTGCGAGCGCGGCGCGCGCGGCCTTGATGTCGAGCACCTGCGCACCGCCGAGGAAATATTCCGGATTAAGAAAGCCGCACACCAGATCGGCGTCGGTGACGGTCGGTCGCGTGCCGCCGCGCCCGTAGCAGACAGGGCCCGGATCGGCGCCCGCGCTCTGCGGTCCGACATTGAGAAAGCCGCCGCCGTCGATCCAGGCGATCGAGCCGCCACCGGCCGAGATCGAGGTCATGTCGAGCGCCGGCACGTCGATCTGCCGGCGCGCGATGGTGCCTTCGGTCACCTCGAGCGGCACGCCGCCTTCGATGAAGGCGATGTCGGCGCTGGTGCCACCCATGTCGAGCGTGACGAGGCCGGTCTTGGCCTCGTCCTCCGCCAGATGGGCGCTGGCCT
The DNA here is from genome assembly GCA_035552735.1 of Xanthobacteraceae bacterium. GTDB lineage: Bacteria > Pseudomonadota > Alphaproteobacteria > Rhizobiales > Xanthobacteraceae > VAZQ01. Next base: position 2,089 of record DASZKX010000268.1, on the reverse strand, counting down.
GCGCGCCCGCGGCCGGCCCGGAGAATAGCGTGTGCACGGTGCGCCCGCCCACGATGGCGGCCGAAAACGGCATCACGCCGCCGTTCGACTGCATCAAAAAGCGCTGCCCGGTGGAAACTCCGGCCTGATCGAGGCCGCGATTGAGATGATCGATATAGTGCACCAGCACCGGCTCGAGGTAGGCGTTGACCAGCGTGGTGGACATGCGCGCCCATTCGCGGATGCGCGGCAGCACCTCGCTCGACAGCGAGACATGGACCCGCGGACATTCCTCATGAATGAGCGCCCGGGTCTCCTGCTCATGGGCCGAGTTCATGAACGAGAACAGGTAGCAGACCGCGATCGAGTCGACGCCCGCGGCGGCGAGCTCGCGGGCGGCGCGCCGCACCGCCTCGCGATCGAGCCGCACCAGCACCTTGCCCAAATAATCGGAGCGCTCGGGAATCTCCCGGGTCAGGCTCTGGGGCGCGATCGGGGTGGGCTTGGCGTAGAAATAGTCGAACAGATTGCCGTCGCGCGCCTGGTTCTGGATCTCCTGCACGGCCCGGAAGCCTTGCGTGATCAGGAGCCCGACCTTGGCGCCGCGCATCTCCAAGAGCGCGTTGGTGGTGATGGTGGTGCCATGGGCGAAGAACGCGATGCTGCCGGGCGCGATCCCGCGCGCCACGAAGCGCGCCACGCCGTCGAGAACGCCGAGCGCCGGATTCTTCGGCGTGCTCGCGACCTTCTCGACCAACACCTGACCGCTCGCGGCATCGAGCAGCACCAGATCCGTATGGGTGCCGCCCACATCGACGCCCAGCCGGTACTGCGCCGCGCTTGTGTTCATGACCGGTCCCGGTGTCCGTTGATATCAATGCCGCGCGCGGCAGCGGGGAAGTGCCCTTGTGGCGTTAAGGAAACCGCAAAGGCACCAATCGGTTAGGCAGGCTGGCGCTGCCTTTGGCAGGCACCGGGGGCCATTGTAAAGAACAATAGCTCTGCAGTCTCCGGAGAGCGCCGCGCCAGCGAAAAAATCACCCTTTCTGGTTGGGACGGTCCCGGGTGTCGCGTTCGACTTTCGCCAGGCGCTTCTCGAAATCGTACGCTTCGAGCGCCTGCACATAGACGTGGACCACGTTCGACAATCGGGCCGCTTCCAACGGGGTCAGATCGCCCGCCGAAACGGCTGCCGCGATCGCCGCCGATGCCGCAATGGCGTCCGCCGGCGTGTTGAGGGCAGGAAGCGCGAAATCGATCGACCGCTCCTTGCTGGCCGGCGCCAAGCGATCGACCACCAGCCGGATCGCCGCCATATGTCCGCCTTTGGCCATCTCGATCACCTTGCGGGTGATGACCTCCGATTCGCCTTCCATGATGTTTTCAAGCGCAATCGTGCGCTTGTTGCGCGCGCCGCTCGGCCGGCCCGACGGATTTCCGCTTTGTCCGAATTGAAAGGGCATCTCTTCCTATCCTTTCCATGTTGAGGGTGTGGTTCATCGAAACCCAGCCGCGGCCCGGAGGGGGCCTACGTCGCGCAATAAAAAACCGACCGCGGGCGATGCCCGAGATCGGCGCGCAGTTCGGCAGTTTCAATTTCCCGAATAGACTGATTTGAATGGCCCGGTCAAGCAGCGCCCGCGCCTTCAGGGCGGCATCGGTTGATCGCGAGCCGAATGACCAAACTTGCATGCTTCTCGCGGCTTGCTTCCTGTTCGCGATGATCGAGAGCGCAGGTCCGCAACGCCTGTCCGCAACGCCTGTCCGTCTGAAAGCATCGCGGCCGCGCCCGCAGGGGCTGGCGGCCCCGTCTCCGGTCCGCTAAGCTCGCCACAATCAAACCATATCAAGGGAGGCGAACTTGGCGAACTTCGGCACTTTCGCTCGGCGTGACGTTCTCAAGCTGATGGCGGGCGCGGCTGCTTTGCCGGCCGGGCACGCCCTCCAATCCGGCACCGCGCATGCGGCAGGTGCGGCCGCCTACAATCCGGCCGGCAAATTCGAGCTCGAGGTCAGCGAGGTCGAGTTTCGGCGCAACAGCGCTGGCCGCATGCTGATGGCCCGCATCTACCAGCCGAAAGGGCCGGGGCCTTTCCCGACGATTCTCGAT
>DASZKX010000267.1:0-2078 GCA_035552735.1 Xanthobacteraceae bacterium | reverse complement strand
GTCTTCGGCGGTTGCGCTGTTGCCGACCAATCGGAGCACGAAGCGGTAGACTTTCAGCTGATGGCGCTCGAACAAGAGCGCAATCGCCTGCCGATCGCCTTGCGCAATCCGCGCCATGAGGGCCTCGTCCGTCATGCTCTGTGCGGACATCTCGATGCTGCGCAGCCTCCGGACCGCGCCTGATGTCGGAGAAACCCGAGCCCTGGTGGGCTCGCGGCTCGACTGGCCTAATTCGCTGTGCGCGGACGGCCTGGTCGCGGATGCGGCTGTCATCGGAACGTCCCCTTTTATCGCTTCTCCCCGCACGGATGCGGTTGGAGGTCGCGGCATATCCATAAGACGGACGAAAGGACGGCTGCTCGACAGCGCCCGGAAAAAAATTTTGACGGTGCCGGGGGTGCCCCGATTCCAGATGTGGGCACGCGGCGCGGCTCGTTTGGGCCGCAAAATCCTGGCCATCCGGGCAGTAGCGGCATCTTCGCCGTGATGCCATATCGCGGTCATGCAACATTCCTGGAGAGCTCGCCCATGACCGAATCCAATATGGCTGAATCCAACACGACAAAATCCAACATGACCGAATCCGCCAATCCGCTTGTCGCGTTTTCCGATCATGCCGGCCGGCTCGTGGAGCGCGCGGCCGCCGGCATCGTGGCGGTTCACGGCGGTGGGCGCCGCTCAACAAGCGGCATTCACTGGCGGCCGGGGATCATCGTCACCGCCGAAGAAGTCTTGGAGCGGGACGAGGACATCAAGGTGTCGCTGCCGGGCGGCCGTCTGGTCGAGGCCGCGCCGGCGGGCCGCGATCCCACCACGGATATCGCGCTGCTGCGCTTCCGACCGGACGGATTGGCGGTGGCGCAGACCGCCGACGCAGCATCGCTGCGGCCTGGTCATGTGGTCTTGGCGGTCGGCAATCACCAGGGCGGGCCGGTCGCCAGTCTCGGCATCGTGGCGGTCGCGGGCGGGGCCTGGCACAGCCAGCGTGGCGGTGTCATCGACAGCCTCATCCGCCTCGACATGGTGCTGAGCCCGGTCGCCGAAGGCGGCGCCCTGGTCGATACGCAGGGGCGCGTCGTCGGCATGGCGGTTCTCGGACCGCGCCGCCGCGTGCTCGCCATTCCCTCGCTCACCATCGACCGTGTCGTCGATCAGCTTCTGGCGAAGGGGCACGTTTTCCGTGGCTATCTCGGGGCCGGCCTGCGGCCTGTGCGGCTCGGTCGTGCGGCCGGTGAGGCGCAGCCTGCGGGCGGCGGACGCGGCATCCTGGTGGTGAGCCTCGATCCGGAAGGACCGGCCGCCCGTGCCGGGCTGCTGGTGGGCGACGTCGTCACGACCTGGAACGCCCAGCCGGTCGAGCGCGTCCGTGAGGTCATGCGCTCGCTTGGTCCGGACAGCGTCGGACAGGCGGTCGATCTCGGCCTGCTGCGCGGCGGCGCTCCGATGACCCTCAAGATCGTGGTCGGGGAGCGGGCTGTGGCCTAGGCTTTTGTCGCAGAATGTCATCACCGCGTTGACCAAGCCGCCATGGTCGCTATCGCGATTTTCTCCACCGATCCGGTCCAGCGCAGCAGGCTCGAGGATTTGCTGCGCGTAGAACCGGCGGTCACGCTCGTGGGCATCGGGAACGATCCGTCGGCACTGCTGCGGGTGATCGCGCAGAACCGGGTCGATGTGGTGCTGGCGGACGCGCCGTCGCGCGACCAGCTGTCCGATTGGCGAAGGCGCCACGGCCAGATGGCCCTCGTGGTCCTGCTTGACGGGACCGATCCGGAGGATGGGCTCGAGCCACTCCTTGCCGGTGCTGGCGCCATCCTGCCGCGCTTCGCCGAGCGCGACGCGATCGTGGCCGCGATCACGGCCGTCGCCAACGGCCTTGTGGTCTTGCCGCGCCACGTTCTCGCCGGGCTTCTCGATGGAGCTTTGCCGGACGAGGCCTCCGACGGCAGCGATGGCGCAGCCACCGTGCAACTGACGCCGCGCGAGCTTGAAGTGCTTGCCGCGATGGCGGACGGTGCTTCCAACAAAGTCATCGCGCGTCGGCTGGATATCTCCTTCCACACCGCGAAGTTTCACGT
>DASZKX010000266.1:0-3224 GCA_035552735.1 Xanthobacteraceae bacterium | reverse complement strand
GGAACCCAGCCCGGGCGCGTGGTCGCCGATCTCAAGATCGATCTGCCACGCCCGCGCTGGGTCGACGACGAAGCCCTCAAGCGCAGCCCGGCCTTCATTGCCTACCGCAACGACATCTGGCACATGCTCAAGCAGCAGCTGAAACAGTCGTCCGACACCCCGGCACTTGTGAGCGGCACCTGAACGATGTCCGAGCAACGCGTTAATTTCAAATCTGACGGCCTCACGCTCGCCGGCGCCATACGGGTTCCGGACGGCGTCGGCGCGGGCGAGCGGCGGCCGGCTTTCATGGTGCTGCACGGCTTCGGCAGCAACATGAATGCCGGCAATGTGCTCAAGCCCAGTGCCATGCTGAACGTGCTCGGCTATGTGACGATGCGCTTCGACATGCCGGGCTGCGGCGAGAGCGAAGGCGAGAAGGGCCGGCTCATTTGCCTGGAGCAGGTGGGCGCCGTGAGCCAAGCCCTGAGCCTGCTGGCGCAGCATCGCCAAGTGGATCCGGCCCGCATCGCGGTCGTGGGCTCGAGCTTCGGGGCCGCGGTCGCGGTCTATGCGGGCGGGGTCGATCAGCGCATTGCGGCGGTCATCTCGGCTTCGGGCTGGGGCCATGGGGAGCGAAAATTCCGCGGCCAGCATCCCACCCCCGAAGCCTTTGCCAAATTCACCGCCATGCTGGAGGAAGGTAAGCGTCACCGCGCCCGCACCGGCAAATCCCTGATGGTGCCGCGCTACGACATCGTGCCGATTCCAGAACATATGCGCGGCCATTTGGCGGCGGGCTCGATCCAGACGTTCCCGGCCGAGACCGCGCAGAGCATGTACGATTTCCGTGCCGAGGAGGTGGTGGCCGGGATCGCGCCGCGTCCGCTCCTGCTCTTGCACAGCGCCTCCGACTCGGTCACTCCGGTCGAGCAATCGATCGGGCTGTTCCGGCAGGCCGGCCAGCCGACCGAGCTGCATCTGTTCGCCGACACCGATCATTTCATGTTCGCCGAAAGCAACACCAGGGTGCGCCGGATCGTGCAGGATTGGCTCGCCGATTATTTCCCGGCCGGCGCCGAAGCGGCGGCGGCCTGACGTCCGCCCGCCGATGCCCGCATTCTCGCCCCAACAGGATGCCGCGCTGAGCGCGGTCGCGGCTTGGCTCAAGGCCAAGCCCGGCCAGACCGGCACGCCGCCACTGTTCCGCCTGTTCGGCTATGCAGGCACCGGCAAGACCACCCTCGCCAAGCATCTCGCCGAGGACGTCGACGGCAAGGTTCTGTTCGCGGCCTTCACCGGCAAAGCCGCGCTGGTGATGCGCCGCAAGGGCTGCGAGGGGGCGTCCACGATCCACAGCCTCATCTACCGGCCGATCGAGCGCGAGTCTGAGACCCCGACCTTCGAGCTGTGGGACGATGCGCCGGCCTCCGAAGCCAAGCTGATCGTGATCGATGAATGCTCCATGGTGGATGCCGAGCTCGGCCGCGACCTGATGTCGTTTCGCATACCGGTGCTGGTGCTGGGCGACCCGGCCCAGCTGCCGCCGATCCAGGGCGGCGGCTTCTTCACCGAGGCCGAGCCCGACGTCATGCTGACCGAGGTGCATCGCCAGGCGATCAACGATCCGATCGTGCGGCTCTCCATGGAGATCCGCTCGGGCCAGCGGCTGGTGCCGGGCGAGTACGGTGCCTCGCAGGTGGTGCGGCGCGACGCCCTCGATCCGCAGCGCGTGCTCGATGCCGATCAGGTCCTGGTCGGGCGCAACGCCACGCGGCGGGCCTACAACGCGCGCATGCGCGAGCGTCGCGGCTTCACCGAGCCGCTGCCCATGCTGGGCGACAAGCTGGTTTGCCTGCGCAACAACCGGCGCAAGGGCCTGTTCAACGGCGGCCTGTGGGCGATCAAGGAGAAGCCGAAGATCCGCCGCCAGATCCTCGGGATGCGGTTGCGGCCGGACGAGGACCTCAACGCCCGCACCGTCAAGGTGTCGGTGCGGTCGGAGTGCTTTACCGGCGCGATCGATGGGCTCGAGTGGGAGCAGCGCAAGCGCCATGACGAGTTCGATTTCGGCTACGTGCTCACGGTCCACAAGGCGCAGGGCTCGCAATGGGACGACGTGGTGCTGTTCGACGAATCCTTCGCGTTTCCGGACAGCCGCGAGCGCTGGCTCTATACCGGCGTCACCCGGGCGGCCAAGCGATTGACGGTGGTGGTGTGAGGGTGCGAAATATCAAAATCATGAGCAAGGCACGATTTGCAAAGACCGAACGTAACGAGGACGTCGGCACCGCACGAATCGTTCGCAAGACCAAGGCGGCGGTCGCTGCCGGGCGTGAGATCGTGTTACCCAAAACGGTCGTTGATCGCCTTACTTCCGGCGAAGACCTCGCTCGTGTCTTGCGCGAGTGGCCGAGGAAAAAACGGCCTTAACTCAAAAGCTGAGGCTACTGTGCCGGCTTCCAGCCGCTCGCCTTCAGCTCAGCATTCACCTTTTCCAGCCAGCTGAAGTCGAACACCGCGGCAATCGGGGGGATCTGGCTCGCCGGCATGCTGAGCATGTCGGCACGCAGCGCCAGCTCGTTCTTCTGCGCCTCCGGCGCGATGCTGCCGTCCTCGGCCATCACCTTGCGCAGCTCGTCGTAGCCGTGGGCGGCGGCGTCGGGCGGCGCCTTCATGGCCTTCACGAACACGTCGATGGCGCCCTCGCGATTGTCGCGCGCATAGATCATGCCCTTGCGGGTGGCGCGCACGAAACGCAAGACCGTGTCGGCGTGGTTCTTGATCATGTCGTCGGAGGTCGCCAATCCGTTGAAGGTGGAGCGCACCTCCTGCGCCAAATCCACCACCATATGGGCATTGGCGAGACCGCCGCCGGCCCGCAGGGTCTCGACCTCGGCCGGCTGCAGCACGGCGGCCGGCAGCGAGCCCGCCCGCACCACCGCCATGCGGGTGCCGAGCGACGACCCCATGGGGGTGTAGGAGAGGAAATCCTGCGGCAGGCCATATTTCTTGAGCAGGTAGCGGATCGCGACCTCGCCGGTATCGCCGCGGCTGAGAATGCCCACCTGCAGTCCCTTGAGATCCTGGAAGGTCTTGATCTCGGGCTTGGTGGTCCAGATCTGCCAGCTCGGCCGGTCTTCCCCGACCGCCAGCACCTTGAGCCTGGCGCCGCGCATGACGGCGCTGATGGCGGAGGAGCCGGACGTGCTGAACTGCACGTCGCCGGACACCAGCGCCGGCGT
>DASZKX010000265.1:0-8141 GCA_035552735.1 Xanthobacteraceae bacterium | reverse complement strand
CCATCCTCGACAATCTCGCCGCGTTCTACGCGAGCGCGCGGGTCGGTCACGCCTATGCGTCGACCGAAGCGGGCGTCGGTTTCGACGTCAACGACGGCCGCGAGGGATTTCCGGCCAGCCTGATCGGGGCGTCCGGCGCGGTCGAGTTGAAGGTCGTGGACGGAAGCTTGCGCATTCGCTCGCCGCGCACCGCCTTCGGCTATGTCGGGGCGGGTGCGGCGGCGCTCGCCGACCCCGACGGCTTCGTGGACACCGGCGACATGCTGGAGCGGTCAGGGGATCGCTATCATTTTGCCGGCCGCAAGGGCGGCGTCATCAATGTAGGCGGCCTCAAGGTTCATCCCGAGGAGGTCGAGGGCGTGATCAATCGGCACCCGCAGGTGCGCATGTCGCTGGTCCATCCGCGCCGGAGCCCGATCACGGGCGCGATCGTGGTGGCCGAGGTGGTGCTGCGGGACGAGGCCAAAGCGGCTGGCGCCGACGCGACCGGTGCGCTGCGCGGCGAGATACTCGATCTCTGCCGCGCGCGGCTGGCGCAGCACAAGGTTCCGGCGATGATCCGCTTCGTGCCGGCCCTGTCTGTTGCGGCGAGCGGCAAGCTCGAGCGCCACAATGCCTGATCCGATCAAGCAAGCTCCAAGCAAACCCGGTCCGACCAAACGCAATGTGGTGGTCACCGGCGGCAGCCGTGGCTTGGGCTTGGCGATCGCGCGCCGGTTGGCGGCGGCGGGCTACGGGGTGGTGGCGGTTGCACGCAAGATGAGCCCTCAGCTTTCCGCCGCCATGCAGGAGAGCGCGGGGAGCGGATCGCTCGACTTCGTCGCCTTCGACCTGGGCGATACCAAAGGCATTCCCGGGCTGGCGCGCACGCTGCGCAAGCAATTCGGCTCGGTCTACGGTCTCGTCAACAACGCCGCCTTGGGGACCGACGGGCTGCTCGCCAACATGAAAAATTCGCAGATCGAGGAGCTCTTGCGCGTCAATACGCTCGCCCCGGTGATCCTCAGCAAATATGTGGTGCGCTCCATGATGGCGGACGGCGGCGGGCGGATCGTGAACGTGACCTCGATCATCGGCTTCACCGGCTACAGCGGTCTCTCGGTCTACGGCGCCACCAAGGCCTCCATGATCGGCTTCACGCGCTCGTTGGCGCGCGAGGTCGGGCGGCTCGGCATTAATGTGAACGCGGTGGCGCCGGGGTTCCTCGACACCGAGATGACGCAGGGCCTCGCCGACGAGCAACGCACGCAGGTCGCCCGCCGTAGCGCGCTGCGCCGCCTGGTCGACGTCGACGATGTGGCCGACGCGGTGGAATTCCTCCTGGGCGACAAGGCCAAGAGCATCACCGGCACGGTGCTGACGGTGGACGCCGGCAGCACGGCGTGATCACAGTCGCATTCGGCCGCGTTGGATGCGCTCATAAAGTGCCTGATCCAGCCGCACGAAGGCCCCGCGCCCCGCATCATTGAAATAGATCGCGTCATCGGTCAGCGATGGATCGAAGCCCGTCCGCGCGAGATCGCTCTTCTTGTGCTTGAAGGTCGCCGTCACCTCCATGGCGCCGAGCCTGCGCAGGAACAGGGGACGGGCGTAGCCGGGCAGGCGCTCGGCGAGGTGAGCCCGCAGGGCCGCGAGATCGAAGCGCTCGTCGACCACGATCGCCGCCATGCCGGCGCGGCCGTCGGTGTGCGGCACCGTCACGCCATAGACGTTCGCCTCCAGCACGCCGGGGCATTCGGTCAGCGCTTGCGCCACCTCCGAGGTGGCGACGTTCTCGCCCTTCCAGCGAAAGGTGTCGCCGATGCGGTCCACGAAATAAAAGAAACCGCGCTCGTCCCGCCGCATCAGGTCGCCGGTGCGAAACCAGGCGTCGCCCGGCTCGAACGCGTCGCGCAGGATCTTCTTCTGCGAATCCCGCGCGCTGGTGTAGCCCTCGAAATGGCCGCCGGCCCCCTCCCTAACCTTCCCCCGCAGGCGGGGGAGGGAAGGGGAGGCGGAGGCGGGTATCCGGCCGATCGCCTCGCCGACCTGGTCGGCGGAGCAGCGGATGCAGAGCCCGTCCGCATCGCGCATCGGCTCTCCCGTTTCGATGTCGAACCGGATCAGCGCCGTTGGCAGGCGGCGCGCCAGGAACGGCGGGATGCGGCCGATGGCGCCCGGCTCGCCTTCGGCATTGTAGAGCGAGAAGTTGCCTTCAGTCGAAGCGTAGAATTCGAGGATCTGCGGAATTTGAAAGCGGTTCTTGAACGCGCTCCAGACGTCGGGCCGCAAGCCGTTGCCGCAGGCGATCCTGACCTTATGCTGACGCTCATCAGGATGCGGCGGTGCCTGCACCAGGTAGCGGCAGAGCTCGCCGATATATTGAAGCAGCGTGCAGTCGAAGCGCCTGACGTCGTCCCAGAACTGACGTGCGGAGAATTTCTCCCGGATCAGCACCGAGCCGCCGTTAACCAGCACCGCTCCAATCGCCACGATGCCGCCGACGCTGTGATACATGGGCAGGCAGTCATACATCCGGTCGCCCGGCCCGGTATCCATCATGCCACCGAACCAGTGGCTCCACATCAGCAGGCGGTGATGGCTGATATTGGCGGCCTTCGGCAGCCCGGTGGTTCCCGACGTGTAGATGTGAAGTGCCCGATCCTCGATGGTGACGGGGCGCAGCTCGGCGCCGGCCAGCCGCGCGCCGGATTGACGTTCGATGGCGCGTTCGATGCGCGGGTGCCTTTCTGCGACCTGGGCGGAAGCGACCTGCGCGGAAGCGCCACGCACCGAAGCGCCATGCACCCAGATGCGGGGCGCGATGGCCAAGCGGGAGCAGGCGTCCTCGACGGCGCCGATGAGCTCCGCCGCCACGATGACGTGCTTGGGCGCCACGATCGTCATGCAATGGGCGAGCGCGGCGCCGGCCAGGCTGGTATTGAGGAGGGAGACGATGCCGCCCACCCGCGTCACGCCGAGCCAGATCGCCAAATATTCGGGGCGGTTCGGCATCATGAGACAGACCGTCTCGCCGCGCGCCACGCCGAGCTCGAGCGCCCAGCGCGCATAGCGGTTCGCCCGCGCGGCCAGCTCCCGATAGGTCAGGGTTTCACGGTCGGAAAGGAGGGCAGGGGCGTCGCCGTAGGTGTCCGCCAGCTCCTCGATCAGGACCGGGAGCGTACGCTGCGGATGCGCGGCGATCGGTGCGGTCGCGGCCAATGCGCGCAACCAGGCCTTGGCGGCGGAATCGCCGCCTTCGCGTTTCGGCGTCGTCCGATCGAGTTCGAGCACGCTCATGCGGTTTGCCTTTGCCGGGCTTGCGGATCGGTGGCAAGCATGAAACAGACTCCTCGTAAATGTTCTTGAGCGCGCGGGCGGCCGGTCGCCGACATGCTCAATATTTGGTTTCCAAAACCGCATAAACGCGGGCCAACGCGTTGACGCGGCGGCATGCATAATGGTTAAGGTTATTCTGCTTGTTTTTTAGCGCTTTCGTTGTTTCGGCAAGCTGCGGGCGATACAAACGCGCATGCGAGAAGCATCGAGAATGCCGCAATCCCTCATCCGTCGGGCCGTTGCCGCGACCGGCATTCCCTCATCCAACAGCGCAACGCGTGAGTGAACAGATGCGAAGCGAAACGATCGCCATCCACAGCGGATACGATGTCGAGCCGACCACCAAGGCGGTGGCGGTGCCGATCTATCAGACGGTGGCCTACGAGTTCGACAGCGCCGACCACGGCGCCGCGCTGTTCAATCTGGAGGCCGAGGGCTATCGCTACAGCCGCATCGCCAATCCGACCACCGACGTGCTGGAGCGGCGCGTCACCGCGCTCGAAGGCGGGGTGGACGCGCTGGCGGTGAGCTCCGGCCAGGCGGCGCTCAATTATGCGATCCTCAATCTGATGGAGCCGGGCGCTAACATCGTCTCGGTGCCGCAGCTCTACGGCACCACCCATACCCTGTTCGCCCACCTGCTGCCGCTGCAAGGCTTCAGCGTACGTTTTGCCGAGTCGGATCAAGCCGCCGCCATCGAGAAGCTGATCGATCACAAGACCAAGGCGCTGTTCTGCGAATCGGTCGGCAATCCGGCCGGCAACATCTGCGATATCGGAGCGCTCGCCGCTCTCGCGCACCGGAACGGCATTCCGCTCGTGGTCGACAATACGGTCGCGACCCCCATCCTGCTGCGGCCGATCGAGCACGGCGCCGACATCGTGGTGCATTCGCTGACCAAGTTCCTGGGCGGGCACGGCACCACCATGGGCGGCATCATCGTGGACGGCGGCCAGTTCCCCTGGAAGCAGCATGCGCAACGCTTTCCGATGTTCTGCACGCCGGATGCATCCTATCACGGCCTTGTCTACGCGGATCATTTCGGATCGAGCGCCTATACGGCGCGCTGCCGCAGCGTCTTCCAGCGGACCACCGGGGCCGTGCTGGCGCCGCTGAGCGCCTTCCTGCTGCTGCAAGGCATCGAGACTGTCGCGCTGAGGGTGGAGCGCCACGTGGAGAATGCCCGCCGGGTGGCGGAATTCCTGCGCGACGATTCGCGCGTCGGCTGGGTCAACTACGCGGGCTTCGCCGACAATCCCAACTATGCGCTGGCGCAAAAATACCTTGGCGGGCGCGCCTGCTCGCTGCTCACCTTCGGGGTCGCGGGCGGCTTCGAGGCCGGCAAGCGGTTCTACGACGCGCTGCGACTGTTCAAGCGGCTGGTCAACATGGGCGACGCCAAGTCGCTCGCCTGCCATCCGGCGTCCACCACCCATCGGCAAATGTCGGCACAGGAGCAGAGCCATGCGGGCGTGCGGCCCGAAATGATCCGTCTCAGCGTCGGCATCGAGCATATCGACGACATCGTCGCGGATCTCGATCAGGCGCTGGCCGCGACGGTCGTGGATCGCCCGGGCGCGATCGCGGCCGAATAGATTCCGCGCGGAGCCCGCATGCCCATTCTGGTCGACAGAGGTCCTGGTGGCTGCAGCATTGTGGCCGGCAAGGGTACGGCCGCGGAGGGGCTGCAGGCGCGCCGTCATCCGGCCGGCACCGAATGGATCGAGATCGGGCTCGTCAACAATATGCCGGAGGCGGCGCTCGAGGTGACGGAGCAGCAGTTCCTGGAGCTGCTGGGCGCGGCCGCCGGCGACAGCTGGATTCACCTGCGGTTCTTCTCGCTGCCGGATGTTCCGCGCAGCGAGCGGGGACGCAGCTATCTCAGCCAGTCCTACCACGATGCCGCGGATATCCGCCACGCCGAGCTCGACGGCCTGATCGTGACCGGCACGGAGCCCAAGGCCGCCAACCTCGCGGACGAGCCCTATTGGCCGGCGTTCACGCAACTGGTTGATTGGGCCGCGCGCAATACGATCTCGACCGTTTGGTCCTGTCTCGCCGCCCACGCCGCGGTGCTGCACCTCGACGGCATCGAGCGCGTCCGGCTGCGCGAAAAACGCATCGGCGTGTTCGATTGCGATCGTTTCGGGGATCATCCGCTCACCCAAGACCTGCCGTCGCGGCCGGCGGTTCCGCACGCGCGCTGGAACGAGCTTAGCGAGGACACGCTGGTCGCCAACGGCTACCAGCTGCTGACGCGCTCGCCCGCGGCCGGCGTCGATACCTTCGTGCGGCAGGCGCAGAGCCTGTTTCTGTTCTTTCAGGGCCATCCCGAATACGGCGCCGGCGCCTTGCTGAGCGAATTTCGCCGCGACGTCGGCCGCTTCCTCAAGGGCGAGTGCGATTGCTATCCGGCGATGCCGCAGCACTATTTCGATGCGGCTACGGAAACCGCGCTTGCCGCATTTCGGCGGCGCGCCGAACAGGAAGGCGGCGAGGACTTGCTGGCGCAGTTTCCGGTCCCCCCGAACCCCGCTTTGGTCGCGAACTGGCAGCCCTTCGCCGTCACCATCTATCGAAACTGGCTCTCTGCCCTGTCGGCCCGCAAGCAGCGGCTGCTGCGTCCCGCCCAGCATATGGCGGCGCTGCGCCTGGATCAGGCCCCGGTCCCGGCGGTTTGAACGGGTAATTGTGCGCTAGGCGCTCCTGTAGCCCGCACGGAGCGCAATGCGGGGACGCCCGCTCCCGCATTGCGCTTCGCTCCATGCGGGCTGCCCGCCGCTTCGCCCCCCGCTCCACTCAATTCCCAAACGGGCGCAATGGTGCTACCTCTCGGCCTTCACAGCCGGGAGGAACAATCATGAAAAAGACTTTCGCAGGCGGGCTGCTGCTTGGGACACTGTTGGCGGGCTCCAGCCTGCAGGCCGCCGACGTCACCTACGAACGGCTGCAGCATCCGGAGCCGCAGAACTGGCTGATGAATCATCATGACTACAGCTCCCAGCGCTTTTCGACCCTGGATGAGATCAACAAGTCGAACGTCAAGAACCTCAAGCTCAAGTTCGCGGTGGCGCTCGGGGGCAGCGCCGGCAACGAGAGCCTGGAGGCGACCCCGCTGGTCGAGGACGGCTTTATGTACATCGCCGACGGTTGGGGCGTGGTCTACAAGATTGACGTTCGCTCCGGCACCGCCGGCCGCATCGTTTGGAAGATGGACCCCGGACAGGAGCGGCTCGACCGCGATCGCGGCGTCGCGCTGTGGGGCAATCTTGTCATCTCGATCACCTCTTATGACGGGCGGGTGATCGCGACCGACAAGGAAACCGGCAAGGTGGTGTGGGACAAGAACCTGCGCGACCAGCCGGACCTGGAGCTGACCGCGGCCCCGCTGGCGCTCAAGGACTCGATCGTCATCGGGGCCTCGGGCGGCGACCGCGGCTTGCGCGACTGGATCGCCTCGCTCGATGCCAAGACCGGCAACGTGCAATGGAAGACCTATTCGATCCCGGCGCCGGGCGAGCCCGGCAGCGAGACCTGGAAGGACAAGAACAATGCCTACCTGTCGGGCGGCGGCGCCTTCTACGTCACCGGCTCCTACGATCCGGCCAGCAACCTGACCTATTGGGGAACCGGCAACCCGGTTCCGGGCTACGACGCGGCGCGCCGGCCGGGCGACAACCTCTACACCTCGAGCGTGCTCGCGCTCGATGCCGGAAGCGGAAAGATTGGCTGGTATTTCCAATATACGCCCAACGACAACCGCGACTACGACGAGACCGGCACCCACATCCTCCTCGACACGAAGGTGAACGGCGAGGATCGCAAGATCGTCTCCCATGCGGGCCGCAATGGCTTTGAATACATTCTCGATCGCGGCAACGGCCAGTTCCTCAAGGCCACCCAGCATGTCGACCAGGTGACCTGGACCAAGGGCATCGATCCCAAGACCGGCAAGCCGGTCGAATACGATCCCGCCAAGGACTTCCAGCTCTACGCCGAGGGGCCCAATGCGAACGACGACAAGGTGGCGCGGCGCGTCTGCCCCGACACCGCCGGCGGCACCAACTACTGGCCGGCCTCCTACAGCCAGAAGACCAAGCTCATCTACATCCCGGCGCTGGAAAGCTGCTCCTCGGTCACGCCCGATTTCGCCATGCATGTGAAGGGCAATTTCGCCGGCGGCACCACCGGGGGGACGACCGGCGGCAACACCAGCAGCATCGCGGCGCTCGATCCCGCGACCGGCGAGCTCAAGGTGCGCAAGACGTTTGCCTATCCGAATTTCGCCGGCGTGCTGTCGACGGCGGGCGGCATCGTGGTCACCGCGCTGCTGGACGGCACCATCGTGGCGCTCGACGACCAGACCCTCGAGGAGCTGTGGTCGGTCAATGTCGGCACCGGCTTCAACGCCCCGCCCATGACCTACGCGATCGGCGGCAAGCAATACATCGCCATCGCGTCCGGCCTGTTCCGCAACGCCCGCAACAAGCTGGCACGCTCACCCGACATGAAGAACGTCTCCAACGCGACCATGATCTTCGTGTTCGGGATTGATTGATCTTTCTTGTCCCGGCCTTGAGCCGGGACCGTTCCAGACTCCGGCACTTGGAACGGTCCCGGGTCAAGGCCGGGACAAGGGCTGCCGCGTCACTCTCCAAATCGCCGCCGCGTCTGCTTCTGCCTCTCGCCGGTCTCGTAGTGACGGCCCTGGACCGCGAGCTCGGCCTCATGCTCCTCTTCCGGCGTCCAGTGCCCGAGCGAATAGCCCCACCAGGGGTCCCTGAGGTTCAACGCCGGCAGCTGCAGGCCCTGCCACATCTCGA
>DASZKX010000264.1:0-12581 GCA_035552735.1 Xanthobacteraceae bacterium | reverse complement strand
ATTGTCCTCAACGGCTCGGCCGCCTTCGCGGGCGGCAAGAAGGCGCCTGCCGACCCTCGCACCAACCTGATCTCGCTTCAGAAAAGCAGCAAAGGGGGCTGGCAGACTACGTGTGACATCGACCCGAACTGCAATGGCTGGGCGAAATGGCTGGCCCAACAAGGCGGGCACAAGGGCTGAGCGAGGTGCATTAGCTCGGCGCCGACCGACCGGAACACCCTTCGGGTCGGCCGACCAGCAGATCGCAGCACTTGATCTCAAGTCCCGGGGCTTGCGCCCCGGGACTTTTTGCTGTCAGCGGAAGCGGAGAGCTGTGCGATAGTCGGCGAAACGAGGAACCGCAGGGGATCGGGTTTCAGCAGTGATCAGAACCGTGACCGGAGACATCGCGGCCATCAAAGGCCGGATTCTTGCCCACGAGCACCTTCAGATCGATCTCTCGGTTCAGAAGGGGCCGGCCAATCGCATCGGCGGAGCGGAAGAGCAGGCGGTGGTCGATGATCTTCGCCATGCCAAGGAATTCGGACTGGCGGCGATCACCGACCTGAGCGCTCCCGATTGGGGGCGCGATCCGGTTGCGCTGCGGCGGATCAGCGAGCACGCCGGCGTTGCGGTCGTATGCGCGGCGGGCTTCTATTGGGATCCGTTCCCGGCCGTTGTGGTCAACGGAACGGTCGAGCAACTGCGCGACATCATGATTTCGGAAATTGCAGCCGGCGTCGGCGCCACCGGCATCCGCTGCGGCGTCATCAAGGTGGGAACCACCCGCGGTGAACCTGATGACGTCGCCGAACGGCTGTTCCGGGCGGCCGTGGGCGCCGCCCTTGCGACCGGCGCACCGGTCATCACCCATACGTCGAGCCCTGATCAGGCGGCGTGGCATGTGCGGGTGCTCCAGCGGGCCGGCATGGACATGTCGCGCGTGGTGGTCAGTCACATGGGAGCGTCGCATGATGTGGGAGAGCTCGTCGAGCTCGCGCGCTCCGGCGTATTCATGGGTATCGACAAGGTCAGCTTTCCGAAGGGCCCGACCAATGATCAACTCGCCGATCTGGTGCGGGATGCCTGCGAGAAGGGATTTGAACGGCAGATCATCCTGTCGTCGGATATCGCACGCCGGACCTTGCTGCGGCGCTATGGGGGAAGAGGTTACAGCACGGTGCTTGCCGATTTCGTGCCGATGTTGTCCGATCGCGGTATAACGCCGTCCCAGATCGAGACCATGCTGCACGACAATCCCATGCGGCTGCTGACTCTGTCGAGCGCAAGGGCGAATGGTTGACGCGGCGGCCGCATCCGAACCGGCATTGAGCACGTGCAGGCGCTGAGATGAGCAAGCGGAGCGTGATAACCGGGGCCTTCGGCATCCTTGCGGCTGGTGCTGCATCGATGGTTCTCGTGCACGGCTCGGCGCGGGCGCAAAGTAGCCGCGCCGCCGAGGTCGCAGCCTATGCGGGCACGGATCGCGAGCAGCATCTGATCGAGGGCGCCAAGCGCGAGGGCTCTCTCACCATGTATTCCAACGCGCCGACCGACGACAACGCCGCCTTGGTCGGAGCCTTCGAGAGGAGATACGGCATCAAGGTCAATCTCTATCGGGCGAGCTCGGAAGAGATCCGCCAGCGCGCTTTGACCGAAGCAGGCGCCAAGCGCTTCGACGTGGATTTCATCCTCAACAATGCGCCCGCCATGGAGGCGATGGCGGGCGAGAGGCTGCTGCAGGAGGTGAAATCCCCCTATCTCGCCGACGTGATGCCGCGCGCGATCCCGCCGCACCGCGCATGGGTCGGTTTCTGTCTCAACGTGCTGGTTGCGGCCTACAATACCGACCTGGTCAAGAAGGCCGAGCTGCCGAAAGGCTATTCCGATCTGATCGACCCCCGCTGGAAGGGCAGGATCGCCATCGAGGCCGACGATTCCGACTGGTTCGCCGGCCTGATGGGCGCGCTCGGCGAGGAGGTGGGCACAAAGCTGTTTCGGCAGATCGCTGCCACCAACGGCTTTTCGGCCCGCAAAGGCCATACGCTCTTGACCAACCTGGTTGCCGCCGGCGAGGCGCCGCTGGCACTGACCGTCTTCAACTACACGGCCGAGCAGCTGAAGAAGCGCGGCGCGCCGATCGACTGGTTCGTGATGGAACCGCTCATCTCCATGCCTAACAGCGTCGCGGTCGCCCGCATGGCGCCGCATCCATCGGCAGCGGTGCTGATGTTCGACTTCATGCTGTCGGACGCGCAGACGATCTTGGCCGATCGCGACTATGTGGCCACCAGCCGCAAGGTCGGCTCGCCGCTCGACCGCGAGCGGCTGACGGTAATGGACTCCGCCGCGGCGTTGGCGCAAGCCGACAAATGGGAGCGGCTCTACCGCCAAATCGTCTTATCCCGCCCTTAGCGGCGCTTGCCGGAACCATGCACGCTCTATCCATTCCCAAATCCGTCATCGAACGCGTCATCGAGCGGCGCGGCCGCGAGCATGTCTACGACGGTCTCGATCCGAAGACGTCCGCCCTGGTCGTAGTCGACATGCAGAACGCCTTCATGCTGCCCGGCGTCGCCCACTCGCTCTGCCCGATGGCAAAAACGATCGTGCCCAACATCAACCGGCTTGCGAGGACAGTGCGCGCCACCGGCGGAACGGTGTTCTGGATCAAGACCACGTTTGCCGAGGAGGCGTTGCGGACCTGGTCGACCTATTTCGAGATGGCGCGGCCGGAACGCGTGGCCAAGCGCATCGAAGCGCTCACCGCCGGCAGCATCGGGCATCAGCTCTGGAGGGGGCTCGACGTGCGTCCGCAAGATCCGATGGTGGAGAAGAATCGCTTCAGTGCGTTCATCCAGGGCTCCTCGGATCTGGCCGCCGCTTTGCGCGATCGCGGCCTCGACACCGTCCTGGTGACCGGCACCGTGACCAATGTGTGCTGCGAGTCGACGGCGCGCGACGCCATGATGCTCAATTTCAAGACCATCATGGTGACCGACGGCAACGCCGCCGCTACCGATGAGGACCACGCGGCCTCGCTGATCGCATTCTATCTGACCTTTGGCGACATCATGTCGACCGACATGCTGATCGGCTGCCTCGAGCGCAATGCCAAGTCCCTCGCGGCGGAGTAGCCCGGATGGAGCCATAAGGGCGATTTACGCCGTCTTCGACGGGCTATGGCGTAATCCGGGAACAGCCTCCCGCATTTCGTGCGGGCTACGAAGAATTGTGCTTCGCCGTCTCGATCGCGCGCCAGATCCGCTCCGAAGTCGCCGGCATCTGGACATAGGGCGCGCCGATGCGATGGAGGGCGTCGTTGACCGCGTTCATGACCACCGCGAGCGCCCCGACGGTGCCGGATTCGCCGGCGCCCTTGACGCCGAGCGGGTTGGTCTTGGTCGGCACCTCGTTCTCGCCAAGCTCGAACGTGCAGAAATCGTCGGCCCGCGGCATGCAGTAGTCCTGGAAAGAGCCGGTTACGAGCTGCCCTGATGCGTCGTAGACGATGTTCTCCATCAGGGCCTGGCCGACGCCTTGCGCAATGCCGCCGTGTAGCTGGCCGGCGACTAGAAGCGGATTGATCATGCGTCCGACATCCTCGACGGCGGTGTAGCGCACGATCACCACGGCGCCAGTCGTTTCGTCGATCTCGACCTCGCAGACGTGGCACCCGTTGGGAAACGTGCGCGCCCCGCCGTCGAACGTTCCGGTCTCGAACAGGCCCGGCTCCATCCCGGCCGGCAGCATTTTCGGCGCAAAGGACTCGCGGGCGACCTCGATGAGGTCGATGGTTTTGTCGGTACCCACCACGGTGAAGCGCCCGCGCTCGAAGGCGATATCGTGCTGGTCGGCCTCCATGAGGTGAGCGGCGAGCTTTTTGCCTTTTGCGATGATCTTGTCGGCGGCCAGCAGCAGTGCCGTTCCGCCGGCCACCGTGCTGCGCGACCCGAAGGTGCCGGTGCCGATCGCGACCTGGTCGGTGTCGCCGAACTTGAAGCGGATGTTTTCGGGCCCGATCCCCAATGTGTCGCCGATTATCTGGCGGAACGAGGTCGCATGGCCTTGCCCATGATCATGGGTTCCGATCCCCAAAGTCAGCGTGCCGGTCGGATCGAAACGCAGCTCCGCATGCTCGATCAGCCCGAAATTCGTCGCCGCGACCGTGTTGGAAACCCCGATCCCGCGCAGCTTGCCGCGCCGCGCCGACTCCTCCCGCCGGGCTCCGAAGCCCGCATGGTCGGCCTTCGCGAGACCGTCCTGGAGATTTTTGCCGAAGTCCCCGCAGTCATAGGTGTAGGTGAGCGCGGTTTGAAACGGCATGGCGGCGGCCGCGATGGTGTTGCATCGGCGCAGCTCGGCTGCATCCATATTCATGGCGTGGGCCGCGAGATCGACCATGGTCTCGAGCACATAGGCGGCCTCCGGGCGGCCGGCGCCGCGGTAGTGGCCGGTCATCATCGTATGGGTGAGCACGCCGGTCACCTCGACGTGCATGGCGGGGATCACGTAGGTGCCGGCCAGCACGCCGAGATTGTTGGTCGGCGGTCCGGCATTGCGATCGGAGGAGTGATAGGCGCCGATATTGGCGAGCGTGCGCACCCGCAGGCCCAGAAAGCGGCCGTGCCGGTCGAGCGCGAGCTCGGCCTCGCTGACATTGTCGCGGCAATGCTCGTCCGCCAGGATCGCTTCGCTGCGCTCGGCCATCCATTTCACCGGCCGGCCCAGCAGCTTGGCGGCGAGCGCGGTCAGCGGATATTCGGGATAGAGCGCGCCCTTCATGCCGAAGCCGCCGCCCACATTGTCCGCAATGATGCGGAACTTGGTCTCCGGAACCTTGAAAATCTCTTCCGCGATGGTCCGCCGCATCATGTGCGGGACCTGGACGGTGCAATGCAGCGTGATGCAGTCTTCCCGCGCGTCGTAGTCCGCCAGGCAGCCGCGCGGCTCCATGGAATTGGTGGTCAGGCGGCTGATGACCATGCGATACGAAACCCGGTGATCCGCAGTGGCAAAGGCCCGCTCCACCGCCGCCCTGTTGCCGAGCTCGTGCACGAAGGCCTGGTTGTCGGGGCACGCGTCCCACACGGCTGGCGCGCCGGGCGCGGCGGCCTGCGCGGCCGCAGTCACCGCCGGCAATGTTTCGTAGTCGACCTCGATCGCCTCCGCGGCGTCCATGGCCTGCGTGATCGTCTCGGCCACGATCAGGGCCACCGGGTCGCCGATGTAGCGCACCCGCTCGCGCGCGAGCAGCGGCTGCGGCGAGATGAAAGCGGACGTGCCGTCGCGACGCTTGCGCCGGTGCCAGGGCTGCTGCAACCCGAGCGCCAGGATGTCGGGGTCGTTTCCGGTCAGGATGAGCCGGACGCCCGGCGAGGCCTTGGCGGGCGCCGCGTCGATCTTGCGGATGCGCGCGTGGGAATGGGGCGAGCGCAGCACATAGGCCCGCGCTTGTCCCGGCGCCGCCACGTCATCGACGTAGCGCCCGGCGCCGCGCAACAGATAAGGGTCCTCCTCCCGGGGGACCGGTTGGCCGATGCCGAATTCACCCATCCGTGCCTGACGTCACATTGCAGTCGCGCCACAATGGACGCCGGTCTTCATCGAAGCTGATATTCCAGCACACGGCCGTACCGTCAAGAAAATCGGTTCTGCGCGGATTGACCGGCCATTGGGCATTTGCGGTAAGCTGCCCGCCGGCGGGGCAACCTTTGCTCGACTCCAGGAGAGGTCCAATGGTCCGGGAATCACAGTCAGGCCTGCGGCATGCCGCAGGCCATATGCATTCGGTCTTGCGGCGCGCGCGCCAGGCTTGGCCCGTTCCGGTGCTGACGATCGCCGCGGCGGCGCTGCTGGCCGCCGCGCAGGCGCAGCCGGCGCCCGCGCCGGGCGCGACCCTTGCCAAGGGTGTTTGGACCAAGCTCGCCCCCATGTTGCACCCGCAGAACGAGGCCGCGACCGTCACCATCGGCACCCGCATCTACGTCATGGGGGGCTTCACGCTCGGCACCGATGGACCGATCGACCGGGTGCAGATTTACGACACCGCCAAGAACCAGTGGAGCGAGGGCACGCCGCTGCCCGACCCGGTCCATCACCATGGGGCTGCGCTGGTCGGCGGCAAGATCTACGTGGTGGCCGGATTCCACGAGCCGTTCCCCAAGCGCGAACCCATCGACCTGACCTGGGTGTTTGATCCGGCCACGAACCATTGGGACAAGCGCGCGCCGCTGCCCTCGCCGCGGGGCGCCATGGTGGTGGGCGCCATCGGCAACCTGATCTACGCGGCCGGCGGCGAGCACCGGCGGCCGGCCGGAGCGCCGGTGCCGAAAGGCGCGCCGCCCCCCTATGAGCCGATCACCGACTTCTCGGTCTACGATACGCAAACCGATCGCTGGAGCGCTCTGCCGCCCATGAAGGTGGCGCGCGACCACGCCTATACGGGCGTGATCAATGGCCGCTTCTATGTGGTCGGCGGCCGCGACCGGCCCAAATACGACATCACGACGGTGGAGGAATTCGACCCCGCGAAGGGCAGTTGGACCGAAAAGGCCCCGATGCCGACCGGCAGGTCGGGCGGCAACGCCGCCGTGCTGGGCGGCAAGCTCTACGTTTTCGGCGGCGAAGGCAACGATGCGAGCCCGATCGGTCTCTTCAACGAGGTCGAAGCCTTCGATCCCGCCGCCAACAGCTGGACGCGATTCGAGCCCATGCCTTTGCCGCGGCACTCCCTGATCGCGGCAACCGTCGGCAACCGTATCTATCTGCCGGGCGGCTCGAAAGCGCGCGGCGGCGGAGCCAACATCACCGACTATGTGGATGCCTTCGAGCCCGCCAAATAAGGCGCTTACGGAGATGTTGGCCACAGGCTCGCGCCGGCTTGCGGTCGACAGGGGCATGGCGATCGAGTATTCAATTGTCTGAAATACGTCATTGAGACCCGATGCCATGCCCGGAACCCCCCGGCGTTTCGCGCTGTTGCTGGTCAAGCCGTCGCATTACGATGACGACGGCTACGTCATCCAGTGGTTTCGATCCGCCATCCCGTCGAACTCGCTGGCGGCTCTGTTCGGGCTCGCGCAAGACTGCGCCGCGCGCCGCGTGCTCGGCGACGACGTCGAGATCGAGATCCACGCCTTCGACGAGACCAATACCCGCATCCGCCCCGACCGCTTGGCCCGGATGATCGAGGACGCCGGCGCCGGCATGGTCATGCTGGTCGGCGTGCAATCCAATCAGTTTCCCCGCGCACTCGATCTTGCCCGCCCGTTGCGCCAGCGCGGCATCGCGGTCGGCATCGGCGGGTTCCATGTCTCCGGCACGGTCGCGATGCTCGACGGGGTCGATCCCGGCCTCGCGCGCGCGGAGGCGCTCGGCGTATCGCTGTTCGCGGGCGAGGCCGAGGGCCGCTTCGACCAGGTCCTGCGCGACGCCTTCGCGGGCCGCCTCAAGCCGCGCTACAACTACATGGACGATCTGCCCGGGATCGAGGGCGCGCCGATTCCGCTGCTGCCGCGCGAGCGGGTCAAGCGCACCGCCGGCGCGGTCACCAGCTTCGATGCCGGGCGCGGCTGTCCCTACCAGTGCTCGTTCTGCACCATCATCAACGTGCAAGGCCGCAAGTCGCGCCGGCGCTCGCCCGCGGACATCGAATTGCTGGTGCGCGCCAACCTGGAGCAGGGCCTCAATCGCTTCTTCATCACCGACGACAATTTTGCCCGCAACAAGGATTGGGAGCCGATCCTCGACCGTCTGATCCAGTTGCGCGAGCAGGAAGGGATGAAGTTCAGCATCATCATCCAGGTCGATACGCTGTGCCACAAGCTGCCGAACTTCATCGAGAAGTGCGCGCGTGGCGGCGTCAAGCGCGTCTTCATCGGCCTGGAGAACATCAATCCCGAGAGCCTGGCCGGTGCCAAGAAGCGGCAGAACAAGATCACCGAATACCGCAAGATGCTGCTGGCCTGGAAGCAGGTCGGGATTCTGACCTATGCGGGCTATATTCTGGGCTTCCCCAACGACACGCCGCAATCGATCCTGCACGACATCGAGGTAATCAAGCGCGAGCTGCCGATCGACTTGCTCGAGTTCTTCTATCTGACCCCGCTGCCCGGTTCGGAAGATCACAAGAAGCTCCATACCGCCGGGATTCCAGTCGATCCCGACATGAACAAGTACGATCTCAACCACGTCACTACCGGCCATCCGCGCATGTCGCAGGCCGAATGGGAGCGGATCTACAAATCGGCCTGGGAGAACTATTACACACTGCCGCATATCGAGACGGTGCTGCGCCGCGCCGCCGCCACCAGGGCTAACGTGGCCAATGCTCTGTTCCTCATCACCTGGTTCAAAGGCTGCATCGACATCGAGAACATCCATCCGCTGGAAGGCGGATATCTGCGGATGAAATTCCGCCGCGACCGGCGCTCAGGCCTGCCGCTGGAGCCGGCCTTGCGATTCTACCCGCGCCATTGGTGGGAATCCCTGGTGAAGCAGGTGCGCTGGGCCAAGCTCTATCTCGGGTTGCGGCGAATTTACCTGCGCATCAAGCACGATCCGCAGCGCTTCCAATATATGGATCTCGCGCTGACCGCGGTCACCGACGACGAGGTCGACACCCACGAGCTTTTCCGCTCGCAGGCGGCGCAGACCTATGTGGGTCAGGAACAGCATCTCGACAAATTCCGTCGCACCTCGGGAAGTCATGCCGCGCGCGTGGCGGCCGAGCACGAGCTTCCCTTGGTGGCCGACTGACGCGCGCGCCGTGTAACGGATGGGCGTTGGAAATGGCTGAAAGCGAGCTGAGCCCCGTCGCCGGAACGCAGGACGCTCCGCCCCGGCGCGAGGTCATCTACCGGCACGCCGTCGTGGTGCGCGTGACCCATTGGGTCAATGTGCTCTGCCTCACGCTGTTGCTGATGAGCGGGCTGCAGATCTTCAACTATCACCCGGCGCTCTATTGGGGGAATTACGGCTATCGCGGGGTGCCCTCCGTCGTCTCCATCGGTTCGGTCATGGATCCGGACAGCGGCGCGCCGATCGGCGTGACCCGCATCGCCGGCTGGAGCTTCGTCAGCACCGGCGTGCTCGGGGTCTCCTCCGATTCCGAGGGGGGCGTGGTGCGACGCGCATTTCCGGCTTGGCTGACCCTGCCGGCCGGCCCCGGCCTCGCGCTGGCGCGTGATTGGCATTTCCTGATGGCCTGGTTGTTCGTCGCCAATGGTGCTGTCTACCTCTTGTTCGGCATGCTCAGCGGGCACTTCCGCCGCGACCTCGCGCCAGCGGCCGATCAGCTGCGCGCGCGGCACATCCTGGCTGATGTTTGGGATCATGTCCGGCTGCGGGTGCCAGGCGGCGAGGCGGCCCGGCGCTACAATTTTCTGCAGAAGCTCGCCTATCTGACGGTGGTTTTCCTGCTCTTGCCGATCATGGTTCTGAGCGGCCTGACCATGTCGCCGGCTGTGACCGCGGCACTGCCCGATCTGTTCGACGTCTTCGGCGGCCGTCAATCAGCGCGCACCATCCATTTCCTGGTGGCCAATCTGCTGGTCTTGTTCGTGCTCGTCCACGTGGTCGAGGTGCTGCTGGCGGGGGTCGTCAACGGGATGCGCTCCATGATCACCGGCCGCTATGTGATCGGGCCGCAGGTCGAGCCATGAGCCGCCCGATCACCCGCCGCAAGCTGCTGCGCGCCGGCTCGGTGGCGGGGGCGAGCCTGTTGCTGGCCGGTTGCGACAACGTGCTCGAATCGCCCGCGGTGCGTGGCGCGCTCGACTTCGGCCAATTGATGTCGTTGCGCGTCCAGCGCCTGCTGCTGTCCGGGCAGCCGCTGGCGCGGGAGTTCGCGGTCGAAGACATTTCGCCGGACTTTCCGCTCAATGGCACGTCCATGCCCAACAGCTTTGGCTATTTTCAAATGATGGTGTCGCAATTCGCGAGCTTTCGGCTGACGGTCGATGGCCTGGTGCGCCGCCAGCTGTCGCTGTCGCTCGCCGAGATCAAGGCGCTACCGGCGCGCACCCAGATCACGATGCACAGTTGCGACGAAGGCTGGAGCGCGATCGGACAATGGACCGGCGTTCAGCTCAGCCATCTGCTGCAGGCCGCCGAGTTGATGCCCAATGCGCGCTACATCGTCTTTCACTGCCTCGACGAGCTGGAACGGAGCCCCGACCGCAGCGGCCTCTACTACGAAAGCCTCGATCTGTTCGACGCCTTCCATCCCCAGACCATTGTGGCCTACGGGATGAATGGTCAGACGTTGCCGGTCGCGCACGGCGCCCCGCTGCGTCTGCGGGTCGAGCGCCAGATCGGCTACAAGAACGCCAAATACGTCACCGGCATCGAGGCCGTCGAGGCGCTCGACCGTGTCGGCCGCGGCAAGGGTGGTTTCTGGGAGGATCGCGGTTACCAGTGGTATGCGGGGTTGTGAGTTCCGGTGGGGGCACTTCGATCAATCAATCAATCACGTCGTAAGCGGAGACGTCGGTGGCCGGCGGCAATGATACGCCGAGCTGCTGCGCGGTCTTGCGGTTGATCACGAGATCGAGCAGCGAGAGCTGCTCGATCGGCAGATCGCCGGGCTTTGCACCCTTGAAAATCCTGTCCACGAAGCTGGCGGCGTGCTGGTAGAAATCCTTGAGGCTTTCGTCCAGACTCATCAACCCGCCGGCCTCCACGTAGTCGCGCTCGGCGAAAATCGACGGCAGGCGATATTTGAGCGCCAGATCGGCCAGCTGTTGCTGGCGGGTCAGGAAGAACCGGTCGGATGAAACCTTGAGGGCTCCGACGCGCTCGCGGGCCAAGATCTGAAACGCGGTATCGATCTCCTGCGGCGCGCGCGCGTCCACCGGTACCAGCTCGAGTCCGGCCATTTGGGCGGCGGCCTGCGTGCTCTTCAAGACCGACGCGGAGCTGGAATTTTCCGGATTCTGCAAGAGCCCGACCCGCGCCAGGTTGGGCACGACCGCCGCCAGCAGCTTCAATTGCCTCGGCGAGGTATCTTCGCTGGAGCTCGCGAGCCCGGTCAGGTTGCCGCCGGGATGCGCCATGTTGGTCACGAAGCCGTTGCCGACCGGATCGGTGGAATAGCCCATCACGATGGGAATGGTGCGCGTGGCTTGTCGCACCGGGTAGATCATCGCGGGGTTGCCGAGGAAGATGACGTCGATATTCAGCTTCGCGAAGTCGCCGACCAGCTCCAGGATGCGCAGATAGCGCCCGTCGGCGAAGCGCCACTCGATCAGGTAGTCCTTGCCTGCCACGTAACCGAGATCGTCCATGCCCTGCAGAAATCCATCATAAGCGGGGGATCGCATGCCTTCGACCACGATCGCGACACGCCGGACCTTGGCGCCCTGCTGGGCGCGCGCGCCCAGCGGCCAGGCGGCTGCAGCGCCACCGAGAAGTCCGATGAATTCCCGCCGCCTGATCATGGTCACAATCCTCAGCCGTCCGGCCGGCTCGAGCACTCCCAAGCTAGCATAATCCTTGGCCGTTTTCGGACAATTGGCCGCCCGCAAAGGGCTTGATCCGGGCGGCCACCCGTAGGTACCCTCGCTACATCAGCTGCGTGCCGCAATAAGATCGGCAAAGGCGTGGCGCAAGCGGCGGGGACACCCCGGGACCGCTCGCGGGTAGACTAACAAATCACAGGTCCGTGCCGCAGAGCCGGACACTCAGGGAGGTCTATCCGTGTCGCAATCCCCCTCGCAGCATCCGGAGATATCGTCGCGGGTCGGCGCCATCCTGCGCTCGACGGGCGGCAATTTCCTCGAAATGTTCGATTTCTTCCTGTTCGGGTTCTATGCGACCTACATCGCCAAGGCGTTTTTCCCGGCCGGCGACGAAGTCACCGGACAGCTGCGCGTATTTACGTTTTTTTGGCTCGGCGCCTTGATGCGGCCGGTCGGAGCGATCGTGCTCGGCGCGTATATCGACCGGATCGGCCGTCGCAAGGGCTTGATCGTGACGCTGGCGATCATGGCCATGGGCACGGCGTTCATCGCCATCACCCCGACCTATGCGAGCATCGGTATTGCGGCACCGATCAT
The DNA here is from genome assembly GCA_035552735.1 of Xanthobacteraceae bacterium. GTDB lineage: Bacteria > Pseudomonadota > Alphaproteobacteria > Rhizobiales > Xanthobacteraceae > VAZQ01. The sequence continues at coordinate 543 of DASZKX010000264.1, read as the reverse complement.
CGTGTTGGTCGGCCGGTTGCTGCAGGGCTTTTCCGCCGGCGTCGAGCTCGGCGGCGTGTCGATCTATCTGTTCGAGATCGCCACCCCCGGCAACAAGGGTTTCTACACGTCCTTCCAGTCGGCGAGCCAGCAGGTTGCGATCATGATCGCGGCGATCATCGGCTTTACCATGAGTGCGAACCTGACATCGCAGCAAATCGCCGACGGCGGCTGGCGCATCCCCTTCTTCATCGGCTGCATGATCGTTCCGCTCATTTTCGTGCTGCGCCGCTCGCTGCAGGAGACGCCTGAATTCCTTTCGCAAAGGAAACATCCGAGCACAGCCGAGATTTTCAGCTCGATGGCGGCGAATTGGCCGATCGTGCTGCTCGGCATGCTGATGGTCGTGCTCACGACGGTGACGTTCTATCTCATCACCGTGTACACGCCGACTTTCGGCAGCAGCGTGCTCAAGCTCACGGAGGCTGACAGCCTTCTGGTCACCCTGTGCGTTGCGGCCACGAATTTCCTCTGGCTGCCGGTCGGCGGCGCGCTCTCCGACCG
>DASZKX010000263.1:0-18991 GCA_035552735.1 Xanthobacteraceae bacterium | reverse complement strand
GAAAGGCGCAGATAGAACGCGTCCTCGTCGGAAAACAGCGCCGATTTCTTCAGCTTCTCCCACTCTTCGAGCGTGATCGGCGATTTCGCCACCTCCCGGCTGCCGTAAGTGTAGCCCGGGATCCGTGGCTTGTCGGTCTTGGCATCCATGATTGGTCCTCCCTTTCGGATTGGTCCTCCTTTTCGCTTTTCGGTTTTGCCGTCCTTCCGGGGACAAAGGGGTGTCGCGCGAAACGTTCCGATATCTCGACCTGGGTCGAAGCGTCGCGCACTGGTCGGAATTCTCGCGCGCGCCTCTCATTTATCTCTTATCTCAAGGTCGGCCCGGCTCTGTCGCCGGGAAATTGTCGATCAGCCACCCGATGTTTATCTGGCCCCGGCATGTCGGTCGTGCCCGACGTCAAGGTGCGGTGAGCACGGCCGCCCGGGGGACGCCTGATGACGCCTCAGCGCGTTCACCGAATGGACCGCCCGGCCGCCACCATGACATCGGCCACGGCGGTCAGGCCCGATTGGAGCTTCAGATCCTCGAGTTGCACCGGCAACCGACGCCGCCAGTTGGGGTGCTCGTCGATGGTCGCCGGAATATTGGCTTGGTCGCGAATCCCCAAGGCATCCTCGATGGCGACCACCAGGAGGCGGGCGGGCGTTTGCGCCAGGTAGCGGGCGACCGAGACGAAGTCGAGGTCCGCCGTGGCGTGCGCGGAGAGCGCGCGATGCAATGCGCGGTGGGCGGCCGTGCGTTGCGCATCGGTTTCGCCCGGGTCCATATCGAGCGCGCGCTTGACCGCGAGATCGTGTCCGCTCTGCCACCCGGCGAATGTCGCCAGATCGTGGGTGCTGAACGTCACCAGGGCATTTTGCCGGTAGGATTCCGGCGGCAAGAAGCTTCCGTCCGCGGCGCGCTCGAACAACATCACCTGGTATGACCAGATGCCCCAGTCGGAGAGGGTTTCCTGAAAATCCTCCGGCACCGTACCGAGAGCCTCGCCGATGACGATGCAGCGGTGGCGCACGCTTTCCTGAGCGCTGACCGCCAGCAAAGCCTCGAACGGATAGCGGACATACACGCCCTGCCCGGGCCGCATGCCGTCGGGAATCAGAAACAGGCGCTTGAGCCCGAGCACGTGATCGAGCCGGACGGCACCGGCATTGCGCATGGAGGCTTGCAGCATGGCCCGAAACGGCTGGAATTGCCGCGCCTCGAGAGCGACCGGATTGAAGGCCGCCAAACCCCAGTTCTGACCGGCCGTGTTGTAAACGTCCGGCGGCGCCCCGACAGCAAGTCCCGTCATGACGGAGCCCTGATCGCTCCAGGCATCAAATCCGTCCGGATGGACCCCGACCGCCACATCGAGATAAAGCCCGATCGGCAAGCCCAGCTCGTGCGCGCGCCGGCGGCAGGCCTGCAGTTGCTGATCCGCCGCCCACTGGACGAATTCGAAGAAACCAATCGCCTCGCCGTCGCTCTGGGTCAGCGCTCCGAGTGCCTCTTCGGCGGGATTGCGCCAAAGCTCCGGCCATTCCCGCCAAGGCTTGCCGAACCGCCGGCGCAGGAATTCAAAACAGGCAAAGCGCGCCAGCACCGGGCCGCGTTCGCGCCGGAAGCTTTCAAACGCCTGCCATCGCGTCGCATCGGCCTGACGAAAGTTCGCATAGGCGAGCGCAAGCGCGCGCGTTTTTGCACTCGCCACGCCCGCATGATCGACCAATTCGTGTTGCGCCAACGGCTCCACCTTTAGCCGCAGCCCGGCCGCGTCGAGCCCGGGAAATTCCGGAATCGCCTCGACATCGATGTAGAGCGAATTGAGAAACAGCCGGCTGTTGGGGGAGTACGGGCTCGCGGCACCGGCGTCATCGTCGAACAGAGCATGCAGCGGATTGAGCGCAACGCCTCCAGCCCCGAGCTCGGCCGCGAGCTCGAGCAAGCCCAAAAGATCGGTAAAGTCCCCATGACCCCAGTTGCGCCGCGACCGCACCCCATAGAGTTGCACCGCCAGCGCCCACAGGCGCCGCGGCCCGGTCTCGCTCCCCTGGAAGGCCAGGGGGGGCGCTCGCAGAAGGGTCGCCTCCTCGATCCGCTCCTTGCCGGAAGACTGCGCCACGACCTTCAGCCCATAGATGCCGAGCGGCAGGTCCCCGGGCAGCCTGATGGTGGCCGAATTGCTGGTCCCGGAAACGATCTTGGCATCGGAGGAAATCTCCCAACGGACCGCCGTGCGCGCATCGGTCGTGAGGCGCAATTGCAGCCCTTGCTCCTGCGGAACCACGACGGTCCGCGACAGCAGCCGCCGCGCCGGTTCATTGGTCTCCGCCACCACGGCCATCACGCGGGCGAGCCCCTGCGGATCGGCGCTGCGCAGCAGCCCCTGGGCGTCGCGGTATTCCACTTCGATGCCCCAGCGGGCGGCACGCCTGGAGATGGGGTCCAGGGCCGAAGCTGGCTTGCGCGACCTCGTTTCCAACTGCACGCCCCAATGAGTTGCCCGAACTGACGGAACTAAATCCGGGTCGCATCGGTTCCACATCGAAACCTTGCCGTTGGTCGTCCGGGCGGCGGCGCCGGCAGGGCTGCAAAGGCAGAGCTGCAAACGCAGGGTTGGAACAGACGGCGAACCGTGAACATCTCATCAATCGGCTTGCGCACCGGGCGGCGCATCATCATCGAAGACGTCTATCCGAGCGTCGATGGCGGCCGCTTCCCGGTCAAACGCGTCGAGGGCGAGCCGGTCGGGGTCTGGGCCGACATCGTGCGTGACGGCAATGCCGTGGTGGCCGCCGATTTGCTGTGGCGACCCGGAAGCGCCGGCAAGTGGTCACGCGTCGCCATGCGGCACCACGGCAACGACCGCTGGACCGCAACCTTCACCCCGCCGAAGCCCGGCCGTTACGAATACGCGATCGAGACCTGGACGGATGTGTTCGGCACTTGGCGGCGCGACATTCTGGCCAAGCGCCTGGCCGGGCTCGACGTCAGCCTGGATACCCTGGAAGGACCGCAGATCCTGGAGCGCCTAAGGCCGCCTAACGCGGGCGACGCGCGCTTGATCGGCGCGGCGTGCCGCTTGTCCGACACAAGCGCCTCCCTCGATCGGCTCCTCGCGGAGGAGACCGCGGCAGCGGCTGCGACCGACCAGCAAACCGACCTCACCCGCAGCGCAACCTTCCAACTGGTGGCGGATCGACCGCTGGCCCGTGCGGGCGCCTGGTACGAAATGGTGCCGCGCGGCCAAGGCCGCATTCCGGGCCGCCACGGCACCCTCGATGACTCCATTGCGCGCGTACCCGAAATCGCATCGCTCGGCTTCGATGTTGTGTATCTGACCCCCATCCATCCGATCGGCCGGACCAACCGCAAGGGACGCAACAACGCGCTCACGGCCAGACCCGACGATCCCGGCAGCTTCTATGCTATCGGGTCCGCCGAAGGTGGCCACGACGCGATCCATCCGCAGCTCGGCACGCTTGCCGATTTTTGCCGTTTCGTCGCCGCCTGCGCGGAGCACGGGATGGAGGTGGCGCTCGACTTCGCGGTACAGTGCTCGCCCGATCACCCGTGGATCGCCGCGCATCCGGAATGGTTCAAGCGCCGGTCCGACGGCTCGATTCAATATGCGGAAAACCCGCCCAAGAAATACGAGGACATCGTCAACCCGGATTTCTACGGCGTCGACAGCGAGGGCCTTTGGCTGGCGTTGCGCGACGTGGTGCTGTTCTGGGTCGCGCAAGGCGTCCGCATCTTCCGGGTCGACAATCCGCACACCAAGCCGTTCCCGTTCTGGGAATGGCTGATCCGCGAGGTCCAGACCAACCATCCCGAGGTCATCTTCCTGGCCGAGGCCTTCACCCGGCCGAAAGTCATGAAGGCGCTCGCCAAGCTCGGCTTCAGCCAGTCCTACAGCTATTTCACCTGGCGCACCGGCAAGAACGAGCTGCAAGCCTATCTGAGCGAGATCACCGGCTCTCCGGAGCGGGAGTATTTCCGCCCCAACTTCTTCGTCAACACGCCCGACATCCTGCCGATCCACCTGCAAAGCGGCGAGCCATGGATCTTCAAGGCGCGCCTGGCGCTCGCCGCGACGCTGTCCGGCAATTACGGCATCTACAACGGGTTCGAGCTGCTGGAGCACGAGCCAATTCCGGGCAAGGAGGAGTATCTGGATTCCGAGAAATACGAGCTGAAGATTCGCGACTGGAACAAGCCCGGCAACATCAAGAACTATATCGGACAGCTCAACTGGATACGGAAGGCTAATACCGCCTTGCAGCAGACCGCCAACCTGCGCTTTGCCACGCTCGATGACGAGGAGGTCATCGGCTTCGTCAAGGAATCGCCGGCCCGCGACAACGCGGTGGCGATCGCGATCGCGCTGAGCAAAGCCGGACCGCGCCACTTCTGGTTCCATTTCGGCGACATCGAGATCGGCCCCGAGGGCGCGCGCGCCCGCGTCGCGGCGATCGAGAATCTCGTCACCGGGGAGCGCATGATGATCGAGTGGGGCGGGGTCCGGTTGCGGATCGATCCCGAGCAGGACCCTGCTTTGCTTTTCCGTTGCCTCGCCTGAAAGGGGGATAGCGTGGACGCCTCGCCAGACCTCAAAACCGCACTCGAGCGCGAAGCCGACGAGCTTTGGTTCAAGGACGCCATCATCTATCAGCTGCACGTGAAGGCGTTCGCGGACAGCAATGGCGACGGCGTCGGCGACTTCGTCGGGTTGACGGAAAAGCTCGATTATTTGCAGGGTCTGGGCGTCACCGCGCTCTGGCTGTTGCCATTTTTTCCCTCGCCCGGACGCGATGACGGCTACGACATCGCCGACTACCGCGATGTCAACCCCGACTTCGGAATCATGAAGGATTTTCGCCGCTTCTTGCAGGAGGCCAAGCGGCGCAAGCTTCGGATCATCATCGAGCTGGTGATCAATCATACCTCGGACCAACATCGGTGGTTCCAGCGCGCGCGCGCGAGCCGGCCGGGCTCGGACGCGCGCAATTGGTATGTGTGGAGCGATACCGATCAGCGTTATGCCGGCACACGCGTCATCTTCAACGATGCCGAGAAATCGAACTGGACCTGGGATCCGGTCGCGCAGGCCTATTATTGGCACCGGTTCTTCTCGCACCAGCCCGATCTGAATTACGACAATCCGAACGTCCTCTCGGCAATGATACAAGTCATGCGCAAATGGCTCGATATGGGCGTCGATGGGTTTCGACTCGATGCGATTCCCTATCTTTGCGAGCGGGAGGGCACCAGCAACGAGAACCTCCCCGAGACCCACACGGTGATCAAGAAGATCCGCGCCGAGCTCGATGCCCGTACGCCCGGCAAGCTCTTGTTGGCGGAAGCCAATCAATGGCCCGAGGACGTCGCCGCCTATTTCGGCGAAGGCGACGAGTGCCACATGGCCTATCATTTTCCTTTGATGCCGCGCATCTACATGGCCATCGCCCAGGAGGATCGTTTTCCGATCACCGACATCGTGCGGCAGACCCCCGACATCCCGGCAAACTGTCAATGGGCACTGTTCCTGCGCAATCATGACGAGCTCACATTGGAGATGGTCACCGACGTGGAGCGCGACTATCTGTGGTCCGCCTATGCGAGCGATCCGCGGGCGCGGATCAATCTCGGCATCCGGCGGCGGCTGGCGCCTCTGATGGACAACGATCGGCGCAAGATCGAGCTGGTGAACGCGCTGCTGCTGTCGTTTCCCGGCACCCCGATCATCTACTATGGCGACGAGATCGGGATGGGTGACAATATCTATCTCGGCGACCGCAACGGCGTGCGCACCCCGATGCAATGGACGCCGGACCGCAACGGCGGCTTTTCGCGCTGCGACCCGGCGCGGCTTTTTCTGCCCACCGTCATGGACCCGGTCTACGGCTACGAAGCCGTGAACGTGGAGGCGCAGTCGCGCAACATCGCCTCGCTGCTGAGCTGGACCAAGCGCCTGATTGCGGTGCGCAAGTCGAGCCAGGTCTTCGGCCGCGGCTCGCTCGCCTTCATTCGGACCCGCAACCGCTCGGTGATGGTCTATGCCCGACAATACGAGAACGACGTCATCCTGTGCGTGGCCAATCTTTCGCGCTCCGCGCAGGCGACCGAGATCGACCTGTCGCCCTGGCGCGGCCGCGTCCCACTCGAGATGCTGGGCCGCAGGAATTTCCCGCTGATCGGGAAGTTGCCCTATGTGGTCACGCTCGCTCCTTACGGCTTCTTCTGGTTCTACCTCTGCGAGCAATCAGGCGAGATCGAATCGCCGAGCATCGCGCCGGAGTTCGAGACCCTGGTCGTCACCGAGGGCTGGCGCTCGCTCTCGCATGGCCGCGCCCGGGTGATCCTGGAGCGTGACGTGCTGCCATCCTTCCTGGCGAGCCGGCGCTGGTTTCCCGCCAAGGACAGCGCCGCGGTCACCGCCAAGCTCGCCGCCACCATCCCGCTCACCGGCGGTGAGCTCGGTCTGACGCTAGCACTGATCGACACCAAGAGCGGGCGGGACACCGGGCAATACCTGATGCCGCTTGCGATCAACTGGACGCGCTTCGATCGCGCGCGCAACGATCCCAATGCGCTCGCGGCGGTGCGCCGCGGGCCGCGCGAAGGAACGCTCCTGGATGCGACCGCCGACGCGGCGTTCATTTCCATGCTGCTCGCCAAGGTGCGTGCCGCCAGCACGCTCGAAATCGACGGAACGCGGCTGGAATTTTCCCCAGGGGGTGGATTCGCGAAGTCCGATCCACCGGTGATCGAGGATGTCCGCGCGGTCGATACCGAGCAGTCGAATACCACGGTGCTGGTGGGCAGCCATTATGTGGTCAAGCTGTTTCGCCGAATCGAGCCCGGCATCAATCCGGAGATCGAGGTCGGGCGCTTCCTCACCGAGGTCGCGGGCTTCGCCAATATGCCCCCGCTGCTCGGAACGGTGGAGATGGTGGAGGGGGAGACCCGCAGCGCCGTGGCGGTCATTCATCGCCTCATCGAGAACCAGGGCGACGGCTGGTCGGTGACCAACGCGTATCTCGATCGCTATGTCGAGGAGCGGCGCTTGCTGGACGGCGAAGCCCCCACCGAAAGCGACGAGCAGGCAGCCTATCTGCTGCGCATGCGCCAAGTGGGCCGCCGGGTGGCCGAAATGCAGCTGGCGCTCGCCAGTCGGGACGATGTGCCTGATTTCAAGCCCGAGCCGATCACGCCCGCCGATGTCGGCAAATGGACCGAGGAGGTGCTCCGGCGCGCGCAACGCACTTTCGGCAAGCTGGCGCGCCATCGGGCCAATGCCAGGGACGCGGATCGCGCACAGATCGACGAGATCCTGGCGTACGAGACATCGCTGCCGGCCTATCTGCGCGGTCTTTTGCCGGATAGCATCGACGCCATGAAAATTCGCGATCACGGGGATTTTCATCTCGGCCAGATGCTCATCGTCAAGGATGACGTGGTGATCCTGGATTTCGAGGGCGAGCCGCGGCGCAGCTTGGCGGAGCGGCGGCGCAAGGCAGCGGCCGCCCGGGACGTGGCCGGCCTGATCCGCTCCATCGATTATTCCGCCACCGCCGCCCTCGAGCGCGCCCTTAAGTCGGCGCCCGACGAGCACGGCAAGATCGCGCGCTCGCTCGAAGACTGGCGCGAGCGTTCCGTCGCGGTCATGCTCGCCGCCTATCGCGAATTCATGGTGGATGCGCGGCTGTGGCCCGCGCAGGCGGACGACACCGATCGGCTGCTCGATTTCTTTCTGCTGGAGAAGGCCTGCTACGAGCTCGAGTACGAGATGGCGCACCGCCCGGACTGGCTGCGTGTCCCGCTCGCCGGCGTGGCGCGCATACTCTCGCGATCGCCGCGGGTGGCGTCGTGATGCCGCTCCCGCCTGAAGCCTATGCGGTGGTCGAGGGCCGGCACCCCGACCCGTTCCATTATCTGGGCCGGCATACGGAGACCGACGGTGCGGTGGTGCGCGTGTTTCTGCCCGAGGCCGCCGATGTCGCCGTGATCGACGAGACCGGCCGCGTCAGCAGTCTTCGTCGCATCCATGAAGCCGGATTGTTCGCCGGTCCCTTGCTCAATGGCTCATCGCGCTATCATGTACGCGCCCGTTACGGCGAGCGGGTCGTCGAGATCGAAGATCCCTACCGGTTTCCGCCGGTGCTATCGGATCTCGATCTTTATCTGCTCGGCGAGGGCACGCATATGCGCCTTTACGACAAGCTCGGCGCGCACACGCTCGTGCTCGATGGCGTCGCCGGGGTCGGTTTCGTGGTGCTCGCCCCCAATGCCAGACGCGTGAGCGTGGTCGGCGACTTCAATTCATGGGACGGGCGGCGCCATGCCATGCGGGTGCGCGGGAACGGCTTCTGGGAAATTTTCGTACCGGCGGCCCGCGCCGGCGACAAATACAAATACGAGATCATAGGGCCGGACGGGGTCTTGTTGCCGCTCAAATCGGATCCGGTCGCTTTCGGCGTGGAGCTGCGGCCGCAAACCGCTTCGATCGTCGTCGACCTGGATGCGCTGCTGCGCCCGCCGCCGGCGCCGGCCGGGGCCAACGCCTTGAGCGCTCCCATATCGATCTATGAGGTTCATCTCGGATCGTGGCGCCGGCGTTCGGAAGATTCCAATCGCTGGCTCAGCTATCGCGAGCTGGCGGAGGAATTGCCCACCTATGCGCGCGACATGGGGTTCACCCATGTGGAGTTCCTGCCGATCAGCGAGCATCCCTTCGACGGCTCCTGGGGCTATCAGCCGACGGGCCTGTTCGCTCCGACCAGCCGGTTCGGAACGCCGGCCGATTTCTCCGCGCTGGTCGGGGCCTGCCATCAGGCCGGCCTCGGCGTGATCCTCGATTGGGTGCCGGGCCACTTTCCCGACGACCCACACGGGCTCGGCCGCTTCGACGGCACGGCGCTGTACGAGCATGCCGATCCGCAGCAGGGCCGCCATCTCGACTGGAACACGCTGATCTACAACTTCGGACGCACCGAGGTCGCCAACTTTCTGTTGGCCAACGCGCTGTTCTGGCTCGATCGCTACGGTGTGGATGGGCTGCGGGTTGATGCGGTGGCTTCGATGCTCTATCTCGACTACAGTCGGCCGGCCGGCGGCTGGATTCCCAACCGGCTGGGCGGGCGCGAGAACCTCGAGGCGATCGCATTCCTACGGCGCTTCAATGCGGAGGTCTTCGGACGTTTTCCGGACGCGACCACCGCGGCGGAGGAATCCACCGCCTGGCCCATGGTGTCGCGGCCGGTCGAATGGGGTGGGCTCGGCTTCGGCTACAAATGGAACATGGGGTGGATGCACGACACCCTCGACTATGTCAGCAAGGATCCGATCTATCGCAAGCATCATCACGGCCAGATCGTGTTCGGCTTCCACTATGCATTCTCCGAGAATTTCATCTTGCCGCTGTCCCATGACGAGGTCGTGCACGGCAAGCGCTCGATCCTGGGCCGGATGCCGGGCGACGACTGGCAGCGCTTCGCGGGCGTGCGCGCCTACTACGCGTTCATGTTCGGCCATCCCGGCAAGAAGCTGTTGTTCATGGGCGACGAGCTCGCCCAGCAAAACGAATGGAGCCACGAGCGCTCGCTCGATTGGTACCTGCTCGACGATCCGCGCCACAAGGGCGTGCAGGCGCTGGTGCGCGACCTCAATCAACTTTATCGCAGCGTGCCGGCGCTGCACGAGCTCGATTGCGACAGCGCGGGATTCGAATGGCTGATCATGCACGATGCCGACCGCGGCGTCTTCGCCTGGTTGCGCAAGGGCCGCGATGCCCGGGCGCGCTGCCTGGCGGTGGTCAATTTCACCCCCCAAGTCTACCATGACTATCGCATCCGGGTGCCGTTTTACGGCACTTGGCGCGAGATCCTCAACACCGATGCCGAAGCCTACGGCGGCAACAATGTCGGGAACGCCGGGGCGATAAGGACGTTGGACGATGGCAGCGTTCCCGAGGTCAATCTTGTCATTCCGCCGCTTGCCGCCATTTTCTTCGTCCCGGAACGCTAGCACCAGGCTTTCGGCCGGCGCCCCCTATCCGCTCGGCGCGAGCTGGGACGGCCGCGGAACCAACTTTGCGCTGTTTTCCGCCAATGCGCAAAAAGTGGAGCTCTGCCTGTTTGATAGCCAGGGCCGGCGCGAGCTTGAGCGGATCGAGCTGCCGGAGCGGACCGAGGACGTTTGGCACGGCTATCTCAGCGACGCAATGCCGGGACATGTCTACGGCTATCGGGTGCATGGCCCCTATGAGCCGGAGCGCGGTTTCCGCTTCAATTGCCACAAGCTCTTGCTCGACCCTTACGCGAAACGGCTCGCCGGACGGCTGGTGTGGAGCGATGCCCATTTCGGCTATCGGACCGGCAGCGCCCGTGCCGACCTCTCGTTCGATCGACGCGACAATGCGCGCGGCATGCCCAAGGCCCTCGTCATCGACGAGGCCTTCACCGATCGCCACCAGCGCGGACCGATCGTGCCATGGGAAGAAACCATCATATACGAAGCCCACGTCAAGGGGCTGACCCAGCAGCGTGACGACATCCCGACGGGTCTGCGTGGCCGCTACGGGGCGGTGAGCGCGCCCGCCATGATCGCGCATCTCAAACGCCTGGGGGTGACCAGCATCGAGCTCCTTCCCGTCCACGCCTTCGTGGACGATCGGCAACTGGTCCAGCGCGGCCTCAGCAACTATTGGGGCTACAACACGCTCTGCTTCTTCGCCCCTGAGGCCCGCTTCGCCGCGGACGTATCGCTCGACAGCTTCCGCGCCATGGTCTCGCGGCTGCACGACGCCGGCATCGAGGTCATTCTCGACGTCGTCTACAATCACACCTGCGAGGGCAATCATCTCGGGCCGACGCTGAGCTTCCGCGGCATCGACAACACCTCCTATTATTGGCTCAGCAAGGAACAGCCTCGCTACTACGAAGATTTCACCGGCACCGGGAACGCGCTCAACCTCACCCATCCGCGCGTCCTGCAGATGGTGATGGATTCGCTGCGTTACTGGGTGGAGATCGGGCACGTCGACGGCTTCCGCTTCGATCTCGCGGCCACGCTCGGCCGCGGACCCAACGGCTTCGATCCAGCCGCTACCTTCTTTGCGGCGGTTCGGCAGGACCCGGTGCTGGCGGCGCTCAAGCTGATCGTGGAGCCTTGGGATATCGGCCTCGGCGGCTATCAGGTCGGCCATTTTCCGCCCGGCTGGTCGGAGTGGAACGATCACTTTCGCCACACGCTGAGAAAGTATTGGAGAGGCGACGACGGAAACGTGATCGGAGATGTCGGCGGCCGCATGACCGCCTCGACCGATCTGTTCAATCACCAGGGGCGCGGGCCGCGCGCCAGCATCAATCACGTCACGGTGCATGACGGATTCACCCTCGCGGATCTGGTGAGCTACGTCCATAAGCACAACGAAGGCAACGGCGAAGACAACAAGGACGGTTCCGACGACAACTTCAGCACCAATTGCGGCGTCGAAGGACCCACCGACGATCCGAAAATCCTGCAATTGCGCCGGCAGCTGCGGCGAAATTTTCTGGCATGCCTGCTGCTGGGACAGGGCGTACCGCACCTCCTCGCCGGCGACGAGGTCGGCAACAGTCAAGATGGCAACAACAACGCCTATTGCCAGGACAACCCGATCGGCTGGGTGGATTGGTCGAACCTCGGCCGCGACGGCGAGGACATGTGCGATCTGGTCGGTGAGCTGACAGCGTTGCGGCGGCGCTTTCCGCAGCTGCGGCCGCACCGCTTTGTCGGCGGCCGCGCGCCTGACGGAAGCTACGGGGTGTTGTGGCTGACGCCGCAGGCGACCGAGATGACGGAGCAGGATTGGAATTTCCCGGATGGCCGCTTTCTCGCCTATGTGCTCGGGGCTTTGGAGCGTCATGATCCGCCGCTCTATATCGTGCTCAACGCCGCGCCGCAGACCATCGAATTCCTGTTCCCCAACCTGCCGGAATGCGCCCGCTGGATCCTTCTGCTCAATACCGCGGCGCCGGAGCAAAACGACCAGGCGTTCGATCGCGGCGCGAAGGGGCAGGCGCCGGCCCGCTCGGTCATGGTGTTCGCGGGGGCTGCGTGAGCCGCCGCGTTCGCTTCGGGGCGGAATTGACCGGCGCCGGGGTCACGTTTCGGCTATGGGCTCCGGCGGCGCGGCGGGTCGAGCTGCTGCTCGGCGTTCCCCATCCGATGCGCGTGCTGCCGGGCGGCTGGCACGAGATCGCCGTTCAGGAGGCGCAGGCCGGCACGCTTTACAAGTTTCGCATCGACGGCGCGCTCGCGGTGCCGGATCCGGCATCCGGCTTCCAGCCCGGGGACGTTTCCGGTCCGAGCGAAGTCATCGATCACGAGCACTATGTCTGGCGTGCCGCGGAATGGCGCGGCCGGCCGTGGCAGGACACCGTACTGCTCGAGCTGCATACCGGGACGTACACGCCCGCCGGCAGCTTTCGCGGCGCCATCGAAAAGCTCGACCATGTGGTCGAGACCGGCTTGACCGCGATCGAGCTGATGCCAATCGCCGATTTCGCCGGCGCGCGCAATTGGGGCTACGACGGCGTGTTACCCTACGCGCCTGACAGCAGCTATGGACGCCCCGAGGACCTCAAGGCCCTGATCGACGAAGCCCATTTGCGCGGCCTGATGGTCTTTCTCGACGTCGTCTACAATCACTTCGGCCCGGAGGGAAACTATCTGGCCCGGTATGCGCCCGATTTCTTCGTTCCGGCCCGCACCCCCTGGGGGCAGGCCATCGACTACCGGCTGCCGGAGGTGCGTGCTTTCGCGATCGACAATGCGCTGCACTGGCTCGGACGCTATCGTTTCGACGGCCTGCGCCTCGATGCCGTTCATACCATTCCGGAACCGGGGCAGACCTTGTTGCTCACCGAGCTGAGCCAGGCGGTCGGGATTCTGGCGAGCGCGAGCGGACGCTCAATCCATCTGGTGCTGGAAAACGACGACAACCGTGCCCAATTGCTCGATCCCGCCCGCAATCCGCCGCACGGAAAATATCGCGCCCAATGGAACGATGATTATCATCATGCCTGGCACGTCCTACTGACCGGCGAGCGCATCGGCTATTACCAGGACTATGCGCCGGACCCGCGCCGCCATCTGGCCCGCACCCTGTCGGCGGGCTTCGCCTATCAGGGCGAACCCTCCCCGCATCGCGGCGGCCGCGCGCGCGGGGAGCCCTTCGGCGCGCTGCCTCCGACTGCGTTCGTGAATTTCCTGCAGAACCATGATCAGATCGGCAATCGTCCGTTGGGCGACCGCCTCCAGGCCGACGACGCCGCGGTCGCGGCCGCCCTTGCCGTCACGCTGCTGGCCCCAATGGTGCCGCTCCTGTTCATGGGCGAGGAATGGGCCTCTTGCAGACCGTTTCCATTCTTCTGCGATTTTCACGGCGATCTAGCGGATGCGGTTCGCCAAGGGCGGCGCGCGGAGTTTAAGTCGGCCTACGAATTGCTCGGCGACGACATTCCGGATCCGCTGACGGAGGACACCTTTCGATCGGCCGTCCTCGATTGGGAGGTGCGCGAGACGCCGGCGGGACAACGGCGGCTGGCGCTGGTGCGCGACTTGTTGAGCACGCGCCGGGCGATCATCGTGCCCCGGCTCGCCGGGGCTGCCTTCGGGACCGCTCAATGGGACGACCACGTTCTGACTGCAGATTGGCAGCTCGGCGACGGCAGTCAACTCTTTCTGCTCGCCAATTTGTCCGCCGAGAAGACAACGCCGCAACGCAGGCCAGCCGGAACACCAATCTGGGGCGGCAATCCCGGCGAAACATTGCCCGCATGGTCGGTGTTCTGGAGCATCGGAGCGAAATAATGCCGCCGCCGTCGCTGCCGATCGCCACCTATCGGGTGCAGCTCAATGCGAGCTTCGGCTTCGAGCAGGCGGCGGCCATCATTCCGTATCTCAAGGCGCTCGGCATCAGTCACCTCTATGCCTCGCCGTTCCTGAAGGCGCGCGCCGGCAGCACCCATGGCTACGATGTGGTCGATTACAATGCATTCAATCCCGAGCTCGGCGGCGAGCCCGCTTTCCGCCGGTTGGGCGCCGCATTGGCGCGAGCGGACATCGGCCTCATTCTCGATTTCGTGCCCAACCATATGGGGGTCAACTACGCCGACAATGCCTGGTGGCTGGACGTCCTGGAATGGGGCCCGAATTCGCCTCATGCGGCCGCCTTCGATATCGACTGGAAGACTCATGCCATCGGGCGAACCGGCCGTGTGCTGCTACCGATTCTCGGCCGGTCCTACGGCGAAGCGCTCGAACGCGGCGAGATCGAGCTTCGCTATGACGCCGGCGGAGGCAGCTTTTCGACCTGGTATTACGAGCACCGGCTTCCGATCCGGCCCGACCGGTATGGGGAGATCCTGCGCAGGGCAGTAACCGCCGCACAGGCCGATGTGTGCCCGATAGGCAGCCGGCTGCTCGTGCTGGCGACTGAATTTCAACAGCGCGGGCTTACGCGTGATGCGGCGCAACGACTGAAAGGCGCGCTGGCGGAAAGCGGCGGCAGCGAGGTGATTGAGCGTGGCCTCGCGGCGTTCCGGCCGACCGCACCGGGAACGCCCGCGCTGGCCAATCTACATCATCTGCTCGAGGGCCAACATTATCGGCTGGCCCATTGGCGGCTGGCCGCGACCGACCTCAACTACCGACGCTTCTTCGACATCAGCTCGCTCGCGGGGCTGCGGGTCGAGGATGAGACGACATTCACCGCGATCCACGGACTGGTCGGGCGGCTGATCGCGAGCGGCGCGCTGCAGGGCTTGCGACTCGATCATATCGACGGGCTTCTCGATCCGGCGCAATACGGCCAGCGTTTGCAGGACTTCATCCGCGCCCGGCACCCGTCGGACTGCGCGCTCTATGTCGTCATGGAAAAGATCCTGGGCGAGAACGAGCCGCTGCCGCAGTTTCCTGGCGTCGCCGGAACGACGGGCTACGAATGGCTCAACGTGATCTCGCGCCTGCTCTTGGACGGCCGCGGGCTTGCGGTGCTCGATCGGGCGTGGCGCGATATCAGCCACGACGACCGCGCGTTCGAGCAGATTCTGCAGGAGGCCAAGCATCAGGTCCTGGAGAACATTCTGGCCGCCGAGTTCACGGCGCTGGCCCACCTGCTCGCCCGCGTCGCCGCCGGCGACTTTCGCACCCGCGATCACAGCTATGCGCGCCTGCGCGCGGCACTGGCGCTGTTCATTTTGCATTTCCCGGTCTATCGCACCTACATAACCGCCGCCGGCGCATCGCCGGACGATCGTGCCATCATCGAAGCGGCGCTCACCGCGGCGCGCGCCCAATGGCGCGGCGCGGAGGACGGGATCTTCGATTTCCTGCACGATGTCCTCACGCTCGATCTGATCGGTAGCCGTGAGACCCGCCGCAATGCCGCGCGGGTGCGACGTTTTGCTCTCAAGGTGCAGCAGTTCACCGGCCCGATGATGGCGAAATCCCTGGAGGACACCGCGTTCTATCGCTACCATCGGCTAATCGCGCTCAATGAGGTCGGCGGCAACCCCGCCGCTGGTCCGCTCGCGGTCGCGGATTTCCACACCTTGATGAAAGGCCGCAACGCGCAAGCCCCGCACGGTCTCACCGCCACCGCGACTCATGACACCAAACGTGGCGAGGATGCCCGCGCCCGATTGTTGTGCCTTTCCGAGATGCCCGTTGACTGGGTGCAGGCCGTTGCGACCTGGCAAACCATGAACGCCCCGTTGGTGACGGCGTCGGAGCCAGGACGCACTCCCTCGGCAGCCCATGAATACATGATTTACCAAGCCCTGCTGGGCGCCTGGACGCCAAACGGTGCGGGCGCGAGCTTGAGCGAGCGAATGCAGGCATTCGCGATCAAGGCGGCGCGCGAGGGCAAGGAGCAAACAAGCTGGCTCGATCCGGACGAGCGCTACGAATCAGGACTCAAGGGCTTCGTCAAGGAGCTTCTCGACCCGGCGCGATCCGCGGAATTCATCGCGTCGTTCGGCGGCTTCGCGGATCGGACCGCATTGCTGGGCGCGCTCAACAGTCTGACACAGGTCACCCTCAAGGTCACCATGCCGGGCGTGCCTGACTTCTATCAGGGCACAGAACTCTGGGACTTGTCGTTGGTCGATCCGGACAACCGGCGCCCGATCGACTTCCCGGCACGCGCCCACGCCCTGCGATCGCTGACCGCGAGCGTCGATTGGACGGCATTGGCGAAAGCGTGGCCCGACGGCCGGATCAAGCTTGCGCTCACGGCGCGCCTCTTGGCGCTACGTCAGGAGATGGCGAACGTGTTCAGCGTCGGCGACTATCGGCCACTGGCGGTCAAGGGACGTGATGCCGACGAGATCGTGGCCTTCGCGCGCTGCCACGAAGGGGACGCGGTACTCGTCATCGTGGGGCGATGGTTCAAACGCTCGACCCAAGGCGGCCTTTGCTGGCCGACGCGCCACGACTGGAACGCCACCGTAGTGGCCGAGGGTTTTTCGGCGCTGCAACAACTGCTCACCGAGCGGGAGCCGGCGCAGGGGCCTGAACTTGCCGTGTCCGAGACCTTCGACGCACTGCCGATCGCGGTGCTGCGGGCTCGCGAACCCCGTCGCACCAATTGAAAGGCCGTCCGGGATCTCGCGCGGGCCGGACGGCCTCGCGGACGTCGTGCCGACTCCTGTCGGTTCCCTCCCTCCGCTCGCGGCGTTGGTAGGAGACCCCGCCCTGCGCCGCAATCCACAAAGACGCTGTTTTCGCAATTATCAACAACAGAACCCGGCGTCTTCGGCAACGCAATACGCGTTCGGCACGCGCACCCTCCCTTATGCCGCCTTTCTGCTCCGCCGCACGGCCTTCTTCCTTCCGTCTCCGCGCGCGGGTGCTTTGCGGCGGCGCTCGCCGTGCACACTGCGGCGAAGCGCCGATCTGGACGTAGCGTCCTTTCGCGAGCTCGTAGCCACGGCCCTTGTGCTGCTTGTCCACCACGTCGCCAGTCGTTTCGTCCACCATTTGCTGTCGCAGACGATGGCCGGTCTCGGTGTTGATCTGATGAAAATGGGTCTTTTCGGATTGCGTAACGGCGGGAAACAGCTCGATCGGGCAGGTCACGAGCGAAAGCCGCAGATAGCCCTTCCAGTACGCGCGCGATGCCATGTCGACCTCCTTTGCGGACTGGAGCTGCGCGCCGGAGCGAAGGCTGCGGGAGGGGATGGCGCGGGCGCGCCCCGGCGCCGCTACACGCCTCCCGGCGTGACGTAGCAGTACACTTCTCCCCGCGTCCCGATGAACACGATGCCGTGTCCGGTCGGGTTTCCCTTGTCCCACTTCATCTTCTCGTTCGGAACGGCGATCCGGGTCCCAGGTGGCAGCACACCCTTGCCGTCCGTGATGATGGCCACATAGTGATCACCATCGATCTCGAACGTATCCGCCTCATAGGCATCGGCTTCGCCGCAACACGACAGATACGGATTGTCCGGCTGCATAAGGGATTGGAACCACTGCCGGACAAGCGCGGGCTTGTCACCCCATTGCCCGTTGTCTCGCGCATTCGCCGCCGGCACCATCAAGGCGAGCCCGATGACGCTCATAGGCGAGGCAACGGCGAGCAACAGGCGGGCAAGCGTCATGGTTTCCTCCTTCCGGCAGAGAGGGCAGCCGACAATGGATCACTTTCGACACGGACGACCGCGGCGCCGCCGTGGGGCCAGCCGCGGAGGCGCGGCGTGCACTCTCTTGCCGTGGCGAATGGCGCGCTCGAGCGTGAGCTCTCTCATGCCCAAAGAGGCATAGAAATTGCGCATAAAGGCGGTCGACTGTGCTTGATCGAGCGCTTGCTGGGCGGGCGTACAAGCCATCTGAGCCTCCAAATCACTTCCCGTGCACGTACAAAAAGTCTGAGAGGGATTTTTGGTTCCACCGCCACGGGCGGCACAGCCAAGACAAGACGATGGCAGCGTCTAGCGCTTCGACTTGCGCTTGGGGACTTTCTTGCCCTTCTTGCGCGCCTCCGAGAGACCGATGGCGATCGCCTGCTTGCGACTCTTCACCTTCCCGCCCTTGCCGCCCTTGCCCCGCTCGAGGGTCCCATGCTTGCGCTTGCGCATCGCGCCGCGGACGTCCTTGGATGCGGCGCGGGAATATTTGCGAGCCATGGATTCCTCTCGAATCGATGCCGATCAGTGCCGCGGCTGGGTTTCGGTTTTCGGCGCTTCCTCGTTCACGCCGCACCAGGCGCGCGCCAGCTCGATGAAAAGATCGCGGTCATGCTCCGACTTCGCCCGCTCGGCCACGCGGATGCATTCTGCGGCGCGCTCGCTGAATTCCTGCAGGAACATCTAACGCCTCCGGAATTGGCTGCACTTCGACAAAGCAATTCCATTCACCGCAAAAGGTTCCCTCCGCAGACCTTCAAAGGCGGTCCAAATATCCCGCCTGCTTGATTGAGGGATCGTGTCGCAACCCGTCGGGTGAACCATTCGCAGGGCTGCAGGTTGGTGAGGAGGAACAGGGCGTTGGAGGAATTCGTGCCGGAAAGATCCAGTCTGCCGGCGGTGGCGGCCCACGGCGCGACCCGCCTGCCCTCAGTCGATCTCGACAGCTACAACATCGAGCTCAAGGACGACGAAGGCTTCCTCGGCGACCGTGCCAGCAAGGGCGCCTTCCGGGGGATCATCCAGAATTGGCGCAAGTCGCTGCGGCAGAACGGTGGCGATCCGCTCGGTGAGGACATCGGCGACGAGCTCAGCCGCAAGCAGCTCGACGAGCTTCTAGACCGGGGAGAGCCGGAGGCCGCGGCGATTATCCATGGCGCGATCGAAGATTTCTCGCAGGAGCTCGCTCTGGTTATTCGACGCTATCTCAAGTTGAAGGGCTGGAAGGACACGCAACGCGTTGCCGTCGGCGGAGGGTTTCGCGCCAGCCGCGTCGGCGAGCTCGTGACCGGGCGGACATCGATCATCCTCAAGGCCGATAAGATCGATATCGG
>DASZKX010000262.1:0-15501 GCA_035552735.1 Xanthobacteraceae bacterium | reverse complement strand
CGGGCTGCCGGCAGCGTAAGATCGCCTGATCGGGCGCGTGCGACCGGCTCCCGCTTGCTTTTTCCGGTCACCAGAAAAACGGCGTCCCGGCTGCTGTCGAGTGCCGGATAGGTCAAGGTGATGCGCGCCTCGGCCTTGGCGCCGATGACCGCAAGCGCCCAATGGGTTTCCTCCTCCAGCGCCGCGTGGCCCGGGAACAGTGAGGCCGTGTGGCCGTCCTCGCCAATTCCCAACAGGGTCACGTCGAAGAGCGGCCGCGCGGGACTGAGCGCGTCGGCGCCGTAATACGTCTGCAATGTTCTCTCGTAGGCGGCGGCGGCTTGCTCGGGCGTCACGCCCGCGGTCGGGACGGCGTGGATGTTGTGCTCCGGAACCGCAACCCGCGAGAACAAGGCATCGAACACCATGCGAAAGTTGCTGTCGGGATGGTCGTGCGGCACGAACCGTTCGTCACCCCAGAACCAATGCACCCGCTTCCAGGGAAAACGCGATGCCATCGCGGGCTCGGCCAGAACCTCATACAGGCGCTTGGGGGTCGAGCCCCCCGAACAGCTGATCGCGAATCGACCCTCGCCCGTCAAAGCGAGGCCGCAGAGCCATTCGGCCGCATTGCGCGCCAACGCCTCGGCATCCTCGAATATCCGGATTTCCCCGGAAGCGGCCTTCATCATGGCGCAGCCTCCTTGTTTGGTCGCGCTGTTGCGAATTCGAGCGTTAGCGGCAGCAAAATCGACGGAGCCGCGACCATGGCCGGCGTCATCGGGGCGCCTGCGGGACCGCGGACGGATGCGCCAGGATGAAGCGCTCCATCGCGCGCGCGAAACCTTCATCGCTGCATGAGCGGGTCACGAAATCGGCCTGCGCCTGCACCTGCGGGCTGGCATTGCCCATCGCGATGCTCCGCCCGCTCTTTCGAAACATCAGGACGTCGTTGGGCATGTCGCCGATGGTGGCGATCTCCGCGGAGGGAACCGACAGCAGCTCCGACAGCGTCGTGATCACGGCGCCCTTGTTCGCGTCCGGGTGGGTGACATCGAGATAGTAAGGCTGCGAACGGGCCGCGGAGGCAGCCGCGCCGAGCGCGTCTTGCGACTCCCTCTCGCAGCGCGCCACCAAATCGTGGTCGTCGCTGATGCCGACGATCTTGACCGCGCTCGCCATCACAGCCGCGAAATCCTTGACGACGGTGGGCGCGAACTTGACGGTCCATTGCTCGCGCGCGACATGGGGCGCCTGCAGGTCGCGGACCAGCCAGTCCTGGCCGCTGTAGATCCAGACATCCATATTGTTGCGGCTGATGATTTCGACGGCGCGCCGCGCCACGTCCTCAGGCAGCACGCGTTCTTCCATGATGGTCATGTCGGGCTTGACGAAGACCCCGCCGTTGAAGGCCGCAATCGGCGTGCGCAGCCGCAATGGATCAATCAGCATCGCCATGCCGCGCGGCGGCCGGCCGCTGGTGATCGCGAAGGCGATCCCGGCGGCGTTCAGGGCCTGCACGGCCGCGACGGCGCGCGGGGTCAGCACCTTGTCCTCCGTGACGAGCGTGCCGTCCACGTCGGCCACTACCAGCGAAATTTTAGAGGCAGCGCGAACCGGCTCCATCATGGCGGTCACCGTATCCGGGTGCCGGAGGCAGCTCGCGATGCCGGCGCGCTCAAACGATCGCCGCCCAAGACGTATCGCTCGATGGCATTGGCGAAGCCATCCTGACCGTTGGGGTCCGTCACGAAATCCGCCGCGCCCTGCACCTGCGGCGCCGCATTGCCCATCGCAATGCTCAAGCCGGCGCGCTCGAACATCGCCACGTCGTTGCCGCCATCGCCGATGACGGCGATCTCGGCCACCGGGATGCTCAACAACTGCGCCAGCTCCGACAGGGCGACGCCCTTGTTGGCCAACGGATGGGTGAAGTCGAGATAGTAGGGTTGCGAACGGGCGATGGCGGCGTTCTCGGCGAGCGCGGCGCGGGCGATCGGCTCCAAGCGGGTCAAAAGATCGAAATTGTCACTGACGGCGACAATCTTGGACGTGGCATCGAGCGCGGCGCCGAAATCCTCAACCACGATCGGCCGGTACAGAATCGTTTTCTCCTCGAGCCCCACATAGGGCCCGGCGGGGTAGCGCGTCAGCCAATCCTCCCCGCGGAACAGCCAGGCCTGCGCCGCATGGGCCTCGATGATCTCCACCGCCTGCCGGGCGGCCACGGGCGACATCAGATGCTGGGTCAGCGGCGACAATCCGGGTGTCGTCACCAGGCCGCCGTTGAAGCCGGCGACCGGCGTCGTGATGCCGAGGGCATCGATCAGCATGCGCAATCCGCGCGGCGGGCGGCTGCTGATGATCGCAAAGGCGACTTCGCGGGCGCGCAGGCCGGCGACCGCGGCCCGCGTCCGCGCCGTCAGGATCTTGTCGTCGGTGACCAAAGTACCGTCCACGTCCGAGACGACGGCGGAGATCATCGTCGCCGGCGATCGCCCGGAGCTCATGACGATTTTCCGCCGGCGGAGGCATCGAGCGAACGCCAATGCCGGCCGTCGCGCGCCAGGAGCGCGTCGGCTTCTTGCGGTCCGCTGCTGCCGGCCGGATAGATCGGCGGCTCCGTCCCCGCTTCGGCTTGCCAGGCGTCGAGCACCGGTTGCACGATCCGCCAGCCGGTCTCGATGTCGTCGGCGCGCTTGAACAGCGTCGCATCCCCGTTCATGCAATCATAGATCAGCGTCTCGTAGCCGGTGCGCGGCTGCGCCTGGAAATAGTCATGATAGTCGAACTTCATCTCGACGCCGCCCATTTGCATCTCGGGTCCCGGGACCTTGGCACCGAACCGCAGCGTCACGCCTTCCTCCGGCTGGATGTGCAGCACCAAGTCGTTGCGGGTGAGGCGTTCGACCGGCGTGTCGCGAAACAATGCCAGCGGCGCCTGCTTGAATTGGATGACGATCTCGCTGCGCCGCTTGGCGAGCGCCTTGCCGGTGCGCAGATAGATGGGCACGCCGGCCCAGCGCCAATTGTCCATTTTCAGCTTCAAAGCCACGAAGGTTTCTGTGTTCGAGTCGGGTGCGACATTCGGGGCGCACCGATAAGGATCGACAGTCCTGCCGTTGACCCTGCCGCCGCCGTACTGACCGCGCACGACATTTTGTTGCGCATCCTGCGGGCTGAAGGGCTGCGCCGCCTCCAGCACCTTGGCCTTCTCTGAGCGCACCGCCTCGGCGGCGAAACAGGTCGGCGGCTCCATTGCGACGAGCGTGAGCAGCTGGAACAAATGATTGGGCACCATGTCGCGCAATGCCCCGGTGCCCTCGTAGAACTTGCCGCGCCCCTCGACGCCGACCGCTTCGGCCACGGTGATTTGCACGTGATCGATGTGATTGCGGTTCCAGAGCGGCTCGAAGATGCCGTTGCCGAACCGGAACACCATGATGTTCTGAACCGTTTCCTTCCCGAGATAATGATCGATGCGGTAGATCTGGCTCTCGGTCACCACCGCCAGAATCTTGCGATTGAGCTCCTGGGCGGAGCGCAGATCGGTGCCGAACGGCTTCTCGACGATGATGCGCCGCCAATGCCCTTCCGCTTCGGCGGCAACGCCGGCTTCGCCGAGCCGCTGCACTATGGTGGCAAACACCTGTGGGGGCGTTGCGAGATAGAAGAGATAGTTGCCAGCGGTGCGATTGGTCTGGTCGATCTTCGTCAAATGCTCCGCCAGCCGCTTATAGGTGGCCGGATCGTCGAAATCGCCCTGGACGTAGGACGTCCGCTCGGCAAGCCAGCTCAAATCGCCCTCATCAACCTTGCTCTGGGCGAATTTACGCAGGCTGGTTTCGAGCTCGCGGCGGAAGGTCTCGTCCTCCTGCCGGCTCCTGGCAATGCCGACGACGGCGAATTCCTCCGGCAGTAATTTCTCGCACCGAAGGTTGTAGAGAGCCGGCACGAGGAGGCGCTTGGTGAGATCGCCGGCAGCCCCGAAAATGACGATCGTGCAAGGGCCTGCGGGTTTTGCCGGCGTCTGCATGTCAGCCCGCGGCCTTGGGCTGGACGTGGCCGCCGAATTTATGCCGAGATTGCTCCCCGAATGATTTGCTCATCCGAGTGCTTGCCGGATGGCGTCCTTGAGAGTCGTCAAGCCGGCCGCGACGTGAGGGCCGAGATGGACACGCAGGACCCGCCGCCCCCGCTCCGCCAGCACCTCGAAGTCACCGCGCGCCGCCGTCGTCTTGACGATGCCGAAAGTGTATTTCTGCCCGGGGACCGCCAGATCGTTGGGGTCGTCGCAGGTGATCTGCAGGAACACGCCGGTATTCGGGCCGCCCTTGTAGGCCTGTCCGGTCGAGTGCAGGAAACGCGGTCCGAATCCGAGGCAAGTGGCCACCCGCTTGCGATCGCGGATCATGCACCGGATGTCCTGCAGCGCGTCATTATGTTGCTTGTTGCGTTCCACATAGGCCAGCAGCGCGCAGTAATCGCCGGCCTCAAGCCGCTTCAAGTGCGCAGCCAGATATTCGGTCAGCGAGCCGGCGCTGCCGAAAGCAGCGCGGTTCTGCGGGTCGGCAAAAAGCGCGACGCCGTCCCGGGCGAAGAACGCCGATTCCGGCGGCAACTCACCGGTCTTTTCGTAAGCGGTGGTCAGCTCGCGCGTCTTTACCTTGCTGGCCTCGACGTCGGGCTGGTCGAACGGATTGATGCCGAGTATCGCTCCCGCGACCGCAGTCGCGATCTCCCAGCGGAAGAATTCCTGTCCGATGTGGTGGCGCTCGGTGACGGCGATGCGCACCACCGGATGCCCGGCTTGCTCCAGGGCGGCGACGGCTTGATCCTGTTTCGGATCGGGTTCTCCCGTCAGCCGCAGATAGACGAACAAGCGGTCTTCACCATACTGATCCGCACTCCCGAGCGGCTCGGCGTCGACCGGGATGAGCCCCCTGCCCCGCTTGCCGGTCGATTCCGCCAGCAGCTGCTCGAGCCATGCCCCAAAATCCGCGATCCCGGGCGAGGCCACGATGGTCACCTTGTCGCGGCCCGATTTTCCCGACACGCCCAATATTGTGCCGAGCACGACGCCCGGGTTGTCCGCCGGCGGCACGTCGGCGCCGCAGGTGTACACCATCGTTTGCGTGGCGGAGAGGAACCCGCCGACATCGAGCCCCATCGCGGCGGCCGGGACCATGCCGAAATCCGACAGCACCGAGTAGCGCCCGCCGATGCTGGGCAGTCCGAACGCGACATGCCGAAACCGATCCTGCTCGGCCATCGTCTGCAGCTTCGACCCGGGATCGGTGATGGCGATGAAGCGCGATCCGGCCTGCTGGGCACCGACCGCCGCCTTCGCCCGCTCGAAGAAGTATTGTTTAAGGACATTGGGCTCGAGCGTGCTCCCGGACTTGCTCGATACGATGTACAGCGTTCGGGCCGGATCGATTTTGCTTTCGACGGTCCGGATCTGCGCCGGATCGGTCGAATCGAGGACCAGAAGCTCGGGGCTGCCGGGTTGCCGACCGAACGTCTCGGCCAGAACCTCCGGCCCCAGGCTCGATCCGCCCATGCCGAGAAGCAAGATGTGCGAAAAATTCTGCTGCCGGATATCCGCGGCGAGGCTGGTCAGCGTGCCGATGCGGCTGCGCTCCTGCTCGACAATGCCGAGCCAGCCGAGCCATTTTGCCTCGTCGGAGCCGCTCCACAGCGCCGCGTCGCCGGCCCACAGCCGCCGCACGTTCCCGCCCTGCCGCCACGATTCGAGGTCGGCCGCGACCGCCTTCTCGAGCGCGGGCGGAAGCTTGGCGGTTTGGCTGTCGAGCTTGCCGCCCAGGATGGCGGCGCGCTTGCCGGCGACCGCGCCGAGCAGCTTGTCGAACGCGTCCGCGAAGAGCTGGACGCCCTCCTCGACCAGCTGCGCGGTGATCGCATCGAGCGAGATGCCGGCGCGCCCCAGGACCGCCATCACCTGCGCGGCGCGGTCGAGGTTCTCCTCGAGGCTCGGCCGCGGCTTGCCATGATCCCGGAAGGCATCCATCGTGGCGGGCGGCAAGGTATTGACGGTGTCGGGAGCGATCAGCTCGTCGACGTAGAGCACATCGCTGTAGCTCTTGTTCTTCGTTCCGGTGCTCGCCCACAGCAACCGCTGGACCCGCGCGCCGTTGAGGCGCAGCTTCTCCCAGCGTGCGCCGGCGAAGAGCCGCTTGTAGCTTTGATAGGCAAGCTTGGCATTGGCGACGGCGACCTTGCCCGCAATGGCGGCAAGCGCCTCACGCTGGTCGGCCGCGCCACCCTTGGAAAGACGCTCCCCGATCAGCTTGTCGACCGCGACATCGATGCGGCTCACGAAGAAGCTGGCGACGCTGGCGACCTTGCCGGGATCGCCGCCCTGCGCGACCAGTTGCTCGAGGCCGGCCAGATACGCCTCGACCACCTCTTCGTAGACCTGCTGCGAGAACAACAACGTTATGTTGACGTTGATGCCGTCGGCGATGAGCTGGCGGATCGCCGGCAGTCCGGCGTGGGTCGCCGGGACCTTGATCATGATATTCTCGCGCGCGACCTCGCGCCACAGCCGCCGCGCTTCGGTGATCGTCGCCTGCGTGCTCATCGCCAGATAGGGCGAGACCTCGAGGCTCACATAGCCGTCTGCGCGCTTGGTCTGCGTAAAGACCGGGCGCAGAACGTCGGCGGCGCTTCGAATGTCCTCGATCGCCAGCCGCTCATAGAGCGTCATCACGTCGAGGTCGCCTTGGCTCAGGATTTCCGTCAGCGACGAATCATATTCGGCGCTGCCGCCGATCGCCTTCTCGAAGATCGAGGGATTGGAGGTGACCCCGGTCAGCCCGTCATGCTCCACGAGCTTCTTGAGGCCGCCTTCGGCGATGAAGCCGCGCGCCACGAAGTCGAGCCAGGGGGCTTGGCCGTAGTCATGCAGGGACGCGAGCGGGTTCGCGACGGATGACCCTGCGGCGGATGACCCTGCGGCGGATTTCCGCGCGTTCTCGGGAGTCCTTTTCGCTTGCGGATTCATAGGGGCTTTCCTTCAGGCTTTTCGATCTGATCTTTCGCCGCGGCCAGCACCTTTTCGGCCGTGAAGCCGAACTTCGCAAGCAGATCCTTGAGCGGGGCCGAAGCGCCGAATGTATGCATGCCGACCCTGGCGCCGCCCGCCCCGACATAGCGATCCCAGCCGATCACCGACCCCATCTCGACCGATACACGCGCCGTGATATCGGGCGGAAGAATGCCATCGCGATAGGCCTGATCCTGCTGCTCGAACAGCTCCCATGACGGCATGCTGACCACGCGCGCCGGAATGCCCTCGCGCTTGAGTTGCTCATGGGCATTTGCGCATAGCGCGACCTCGCTGCCGCTGCCGATCAGGATCACGGCCGGCTTCCCCCGCTCCGGGTCGGCCAAAATATAGGCACCGCGAGCCACCCCGGAGGCGGCCGCATAGCGGCTGCGGTCGAAGGTCGGGAGCGGCTGGCGGCTCAGCATGAGGGCGGCCGGCTGGTGCTTGAGCTCGATCACGACGCGCCAGGCTTCGACCACCTCGTTGGCATCGGCCGGGCGAAGCGTGATGAGGCCCGGAATGCTGCGCAGCGCGAGCAGCTGCTCGACCGGCTGGTGGGTCGGACCGTCTTCGCCGACACCAATCGAGTCGTGCGTGAAAACATAGATGACCGGGAGCTCCATCAGGGCGGCGAGGCGGATGGGCGGCTTCATGTAATCGGAGAAGATGAGGAAGCTCGATCCAAAAGCGCGAATCTTGGACAATGCGATTCCGTTCAAGATCGCCCCCATGGCGTGCTCACGCACGCCGAAATGCAGATTGCGTCCGCCGGCCTTGTCCGCCTCCAGGTCGCCAGCACCCTCGAAGGTCAGGTGCGTTTTCGTGGACGGCGCCAGATCGGCCGCGCCGCCGATGAGCCAGGGATGGTGTCGCGCCACGGCGTTGAGCACCTTGCCGGACGCGTCGCGGCTGGCGAGCCCCTTCGGGTCGGCCGGAAAGCGCGGCAGCTCCGCGTCCCAGCCTTGGGGCAGCTCGCGCCGCTGCATGCGATCGAGCTCATCGGCAAGTTGCGGATATTTCTCGCCGTATGAGGCGAAGAGCCCCGTCCACGTCTCGCGCAGCTGGCGGCCGCGGCGCCCGATGCCGTCGCGGAAATGCTCGCGCACACCCTCCGGCACCAGGAACTTGGCATCCTCCGGCCAGCCATAGCTACGCTTGGCGAGGCGAATTTCCTCCTCGCCCAGGGGCTCGCCATGGGCGGCGCTGGTATCCTGCTTATGGGGAGCGCCGTAGCCGATATGGCTGTCGACGATGATCAGCGTCGGAACGTCGTGCGTGACTTGAAAGCCCTCGATCGCCTCGGCCAGGCGGGCGGTGTCGTTGGCATCGCCGACGCGCTCGACGTTCCAGCCATAGGCGAGAAAACGCGCCGCCACATCGTCGCTGAAGGCCAGATCCGTGTGCCCTTCGATGGTGATGCGATTGCTGTCATAGATCCAGCACAGGTTGCCGAGCATCTGGTGGCCCGCGAACGAGGCCGCTTCGCTCGCGACCCCCTCCATCATGTCGCCATCCCCGCAAACGGCGTAAACGTCGTAGTCGAACAGCGCGAAGTCCGGCCGATTGAAGTGTTGAGCCAGCCAACGTCCGGCCAGCGCCATTCCGACGCTGTTGCCACAGCCTTGGCCGAGCGGACCAGTCGTGGTTTCGACGCCCGAGGTCAGGCGATATTCGGGATGACCCGGACATTTGCCGCCGAGCTGCCGGAAATGCTTGATGTCGTCCAGCGTGACCGAGGCCTCTTCGAGGCGCTCGTATTCGGCATTGACGGCCTTCACGCCGGTGAGGTGGAGCATCGCATAAAGCAGCATCGAGGCGTGCCCGTTGGAGAGCACGAAGCGGTCGCGATTGAGCCAGATCGGATCGTCGGGGTCGAAGCGAAGAAAGTCCTGCCAAAGCGTGTAGACCACCGGCGCCAACGCCATCGGGGTGCCGGGGTGACCGGAATTGGCCTGCTGCACGGCATCCATTGCCAAGGTGCGTATCGTATTGATGCAGCGCCCCTCGAGCGCGCCGGGGTTCGGCAGCGGCGCGGACCTGCCGGAGACCTGCGACACCCCGGGTGTCAGCGGGCCCTCGCCATCACGCGGTCGCTTTGCGGGCGCTACGGTCTTAGTCGAAGCGGGCCTGCGTTCGGCTTGATCCTGATCCGGCATCACACCTCTCCGTCACGCCCCAACGCGCTGTCCATCTCCCGCCCTCGCGCGCCAGAGCCTGAGAAGGGCAAAGCAAGGGGCCAATTCGCGGAAGGCCGACTTGGCAACGAGGGAGAAAGGCTCGGGGCCGCGTCCGATATGCTGCCGCTCAGGACAGGATTTCTGCCACGCCCCATCAAAAGGGGCGTCTCGGACGGAATCCTGGTGCCGGCCCCACCTGAGAACGCCTGATCGGCGGTTTGGTTGCATGGAGGCCGCCGCCTCGGGGGTGCCCCGGACACGGCCCGCGCTTATCCTCAACCTCGACCCGCCTCCGGAGGTGCGATGCGCCCTTCACCCGCAAGGCGCGAGCCCTTTGCAGCGATTACGAAATACGCCGGGCCTTTGTCTGCGTGCGCTTTTTTCCTCCACTGCGCGCTTTCCGCTCGGGCTTTGGGTCCGCCGGCTTTGAGCGCGGCGGCTCACTCGTCCCGGCGGAATCCGGTTTCGTCCGCGCATGCGGCCTGCCTGGTTTGGTCGTCCGCGCCCGGCGTGGCTTTGACGCAACCGGAATGGGTGTCGCGGAATTGGCGCTGTCGGCCATCTCCAACCCGAACAGGGCCGCCATATCGGTGTCATGAAGCACGCTCGCCGTGGATCGCACCGGCTTCGTCAGCGACTCGTTCTGGCCGGCGGCCGCCAGCAATTCGTTCTCATCGACGCCGCGCAGCACGAAAAGCAGCTGCGGCGTTTGGTCGAGACGAGCCCCGACTCCATAGAGCACCGCCGCAACGTGCTTGCACATGTCGGCCCAATCCGGGCAGCTGCACGACAGCCTGATTTCGCCCGGCGCCGGAAACAGGCCGTCGCCCTCCCGACAGACCCGGTCCATGACGCCTTTGGCGAGGCGGCCCTGCAAGAGCTCCACCAGGGAATCGATCGTTCCGGCGCAATCGCGACAGATGGCTTTCCAGCGGACTGCTTTGACGGGCGCGATGGTCGCCTTCACCTTGTAGAGCCGGGAACCCGCCACCATCGCGATCACCTCGCCCTTGGCGATCCGCAGGTCGAGGACCGAGCCGTTGCGAACATAGGTCCGGCCTCGCGGCAGGCGATTCTCGAAGTCGCTGTATCGTTCGAGGTTTTCGCACCACGACTTGCCCCAGAAGCTCCTGGCGATGATGCGGCCCTCTATTTTAACGGGGGCGACGGCCTCTCCCCGCTTCACGAGCTTCGTCAGCTTGCGCTCCGCCCGCCGCTGGCGCTCCGCCACCGACACGTAAGGGGCCCACGCGAAGTAGCTCATCCGTCACCCCTCCTTCATCGCCGCGCCCAGATCGAGCGCCACCAGCCGGAGCAACTCGTCGTTTTTCATCTCGGTCAACACCACCTCTGCCCCACCGCTCAGAAAATCCCCGGCCAGCTGTTGCTTCGCCTCGATCAGCCGGTCGATCTTGTCCTCGACGGTGCCGCGGCAAACGAACTTGTGCACAAGCACATTCTTAGTCTGCCCGATTCGGAAGGCGCGGTCAGTAGCCTGGTTTTCCACAGCCGGATTCCACCATCTGTCGAAATGTATGACATGCGAGGCGGCGGTCAGATTGAGCCCGATGCCTCCGGCCTTGACCGACAGCACGAAGAACGGGATGTCGTCATCCTCCTGGAACCGTCGCACCAGCTCCTTGCGCTTCTTGACCTCCGTCTCGCCGTGCAGGATCAAGCCGGGACGCCCGAACACCGAGCCCAAAAACGACGCCAACGGCGCCGTCGTCTCCTTGAACTGCGTGAAGATGAGCGCCTTTTCCTGCCGGGAGGCGATTTCCTCGGTGAGATCTCGCAGGCGGGCGAACTTGCCGCTGTCCTCCTCCGCCCATGAATTGTCGCCCAGCCATTGCGACGGATGGTTGCTGATTTGTTTCAGGCGCATCAGCAGCGCGAGCACGATCCCTCTCCGCTGGATACCGTCGGCGGTTTCGAGCTGCGCGGTGAACTCGTCGACCGCCTGCTGGTAAAGGGCGGCCTGCTTGCGGCTCAAGAGACAGAACGCCTTCACCTCGGTCTTGTCGGGCAGGTCCGCGATGATGCT
Source organism: Xanthobacteraceae bacterium (assembly GCA_035552735.1). GTDB lineage: Bacteria > Pseudomonadota > Alphaproteobacteria > Rhizobiales > Xanthobacteraceae > VAZQ01. The sequence goes on along the minus strand of DASZKX010000262.1, from coordinate 4,229 downwards.
CTTGTCGGTCTTCAGTCGCCGCAGAATATAGGGGCGCACCAGATCGCGGAGCGGACCGTAAGGGTTTTGCGGTCGATCGGCGAGCCGTTTGACGAACGTCGAGAATTGCTTGGAAGATCCCAGCAAGCCGGGATTGATGAAATCGAAGATCGACCAAAGATCGCCGAGCCGGTTCTCGATCGGCGTACCGGTCAGCGCGACGCGGGCGTCGGCCCGAAGCCCCTTGACCGTCCGAGTCTGCTTGGCGGCCGGATTCTTGATGGCCTGCGCCTCATCGAGCACCGCGAGCCGCCACGACGTCGTGGTCAGCCACGACAAGCGCGGCAAGAAACCATAGCTCGTAATGACCAGATCGGCATCGGCGAGACCGGCCTCACCGTCGGTCTTGAGCTTGTCGGCCGGCACGGCGGACGGATGGAGGACGATCGCCTTCAGGCTCGGTGCAAATCGGGCGATCTCCGAAGCCCAGTTGGCGAGGAGCGATGCCGGCGCGACCAGAAGCGACGGCTTGCCGGAAGCCTCGGCTTTCAGCACGAGCAACAGCGACAAGACCTGGATCGTCTTGCCGAGCCCCATGTCGTCGGCGAGACAGGCCCCGAGCCGAAGGCCGGCGAGCAAGTAAAGCCACTGGACCCCGGCACGCTGATACGGCCGCAACGAGCCCTGGAGCGATGGCCCCGGATCGACGCGCGCGAGCCCGCCGGGGCGGCGCAGGTCATCGAGAGTCTTCGCCAGCCAAGGCCCGGCGACGGTCTGGCTCCAATCGACATCGGCCTTTTCAGCGGTCCCGTCCTCGGAAATCCCGGCTCCGGCCACCAGCCGCATGGCTTCGCCGAACGACAGACCCTTGGCGGCGGCGTCGTGCTCGATCGCCTGAAACTGATCCAACGTCCGGCGCAGCCGTTCACGATCGATCTCGACCCACTTGCCCCGGATGAAGGCCAAGCCGTCGGTTTGCTCCAGCAAGCGTTTGATCTCGGCCGCCGAGAGATTTTCGCCGTCGAGGGTCACCTCCATCCGGAAATCGAGCAGCGCGTCCAATCCGAGCTGCGAGGGTGCTTTGCCGCCGACCGTCGCCTTGACCTGCGGGCGTGCGGGACGATTCATGCGCCAGCTTGCCGGCATCCGCACGATGACGCCGGCGCTCTCGAGCGTGGAAACGTCCTGCAGCAGTGCCAGCGCCTGTTGCGGGCGCCAGCGCAGAGGATGAAAGATCTCGCCTGCCTCGACCATCGTCTTCAACCAGCCGCATTGCTCGGCGGCCCGCTGAACCGGCATCAGCAACGACAGCAGGCGCGCATGGTTTTTCGCGCCTGAATACTCCTGCAGAGCTTTGCCGAGCGGCAGGTGCTGGGCCTTCGCCTGTGCCGACAGGCGGGTGGTGTAGGTCGCCAAGAAGGCGAACGGGGCCTCCTCGTCCTTCCTATTCTCGGCAAGATTGAAATGTACGCGACCAACCAAGTTCCAAGCGGGATGCCGGGACTTGAGAAATTCCTGCACGGATAGCTTCGCTTCGACCAGCTCGGCATCGAAAGCCGCGTCCATGCCGCGCCAGAGATCAGCCAGGACGAAGGCGGTGAGATATTCGGCGCCCATCATGGGCGGAGCCGCAGCCGCCATCCGGGTCAGCTCTTGGTCCGGGGGAATCGGGACCGGCGGCTTGGTCTGCTCCTCGCCCAGACCCGGAAGCGCGCACAGCACCGTCAGATAACGTGTCGCAAACTCACGCCAATAGGACATGATCGAGGGCAGCACCGCCCCGACTTCGTCGGCCCCCAGACACAACAATCCGTGCCCGTGACCGCGGCCAAAGGCGGCTTTCACGCGGGCGCCGTGCGCCAACTCCGGCGGCGTCGTATCGCCGTCTTGCCGGAGGGTCAGGAGACCATGCGGGGTGAGAACGAGCGCCTGGCCCATCAGATTCTCCGGCTGTCATAGGCCCAGTGCGGCAGCGCCTGCCGCTGCCGGGACCGGCAGGTCAGGTGGCCGGGCTCGCAGGGGCGCTCGATCTGGCGGATGTGCCGGCGCATCGCCTTTCAGCGCTTGTTCTGGCGCCGGTCCTCCTGCGGCATGCGGCGGCGGCCCATGATGTGGGCGGCCGACGGGCTCGCTGCGCACATAGCGGTAGCCCGTCTGCATCTTGTCGTTGACGGTGACGGTGCGCTTGCGCATGGGGGGCGGGCCGCTGTCTTGGGGTTTACCAGATTAGAGCTGATTCTCCGGCACAGCGGGGCTACTCTTCCGCCTGCCAGCGCAATCGGTGTAATGTCCGCCCAATCCACGGTCCAGGACGCGATATTTCCAAGCAGTCGCAGAAGTGAAGTTCGGATCGACGCGATCAGCGCGGCGGACCGGCCCGACCGCAGGTTCGAGCCGTCCACGCCGGGCGCGGGCACGTTTCGCAATATTGCCCTATTCCAACACCATGCACGCTGCCCATCGCTCGAGCAATTTCTCCGACGGAGTTCCGGAAACGGCATCCGCGGCAATTCTCGCGTTCAGGAAACGCCTCTTTAACCAGCTTCGCAGCGGCCGGATCGAACGCGTGGCAAGACCGCTATGCTGCCGCACACTTTTGCTCCGCAGGAACCCGTCTGATTTCGACGAACGTCCGCGGCGCAGGCTCTTCCCGCTCGCAGAAGCCAGGAGCGCAACGATGCCCCGCTACTTCTTCAACATCATGGAAGGCCATTCGCAGAATCTCGTGCGGGATATCGAAGGCGCGCTGCTGTCGGGAACCGGCGAGGCGCGGAAGGAAGCACTGGGTCTCGCCCGGGATATCACCAGGCACGGGATTCACGAACCGCCCCAGACCTGGACGGTCATCGTCACCGATGAGAGTGGAGACGAAGTTCTCACTGTTCCCCTCTCCGGGGTGCGGGCCCGCAAGACCAAGAGCGCGTTCGACGTGGGCAGTCGCATCGCCAGGCTCGAATCCAGCTTCGGCCGCGGCACCATCCTCTGGCTGATAGGGGCGGCGGTCTTGGCGATCACCGTGCCGAGCGCGATCGCGACCGTCCATCTCGCGCAACAGCGCGACGGCTACCAGACCGCTTCGGCCCCGACCGAAGGTACCTTCGTAGCCGTCCGCTTTGCTTCGCAGGCAAGCATGGAGGATGTCACCAAATTCCTCGCCGCGTACCAGGCCTCGCTGGCGGACGGCCCTCGGCCCGGCAACATGTTTCGTCTCCGCATCGGGGACACGACATTGCCGCCGCAGGAGCTGACGAAGATCGTCAGCCGAATAGGGAAAGAGAAGATCGTCGAGTTTGCTGCCGCCGCGCAGTAGGCCGAAGTGCCCGATCACGGCCCGTCTCGTGTTTGCGCTTAGAGCGCTTTCCGTTTAGGTTGACTGTTAAATCGCTCAGGTCGCGGGCGGAAAGCGCTCTAGATTCAAGCGTTGTCGCATTTCCTTTCGGAAAACCGGTAGCCACTTTTCCGGGAAATGCTCTAAGTCGACCGTGCTCTCATGCGGGAGCGTGAATCATTCTCCGCTGTCATTGAAGGCATACATCTGCTGCCGGCGGGCGGCTTCGCGGCTTTCCTCGCCCCGCGTGCGGGGAGAGGGTCCCACGGCAGGACCGACAACGAGAACTCGGCCCGGTGAGGGGGCGTTTCCACGAGCTCAGACTCGCGGAAAAGCCCCCTCATCCCACCTTCTCCCCGCACGCGGGGAGAAGGAGTGAAGCGGCGCGCGTCCCTGACGTGATTGCGCGGCCACGTGATCGATCCTGGAAGATGTGTGCATGCCTTAACCCCCTCACGCGGACGAACGGATGTGGGTCGTCCTCCGACAATTCCCTTACGTGCTCCCGCGCGGAGCATGACAGCGCAGAGGTCACGGCCGTCTATCTCACACCCGGCTCGGGTAGTTGGGGCTTTCGCGGGTGATGGTCACGTCGTGCACGTGGCTTTCGCGCAAGCCCGCGCCGGAGATGCGCACGAACTCGGCCTTGTTGTGCAGCTCCGTGAGGGTGCGCGCCCCCACATAGCCCATGGCGGCGCGCAGGCCGCCGCTGAGCTGATGCAGCACGGTCGCGGCCGCGCCCTTGTAGGGCACCTGGCCTTCGACGCCTTCCGGCACCAGCTTGAGCGAATCCTTGATGTCCTGCTGGAAATAACGGTCGGCGGAGCCGCGCGCCATGGCGCCGACCGAGCCCATGCCCCGATAAGTCTTGTAGGAACGGCCCTGATAGAGAAACACCTCGCCCGGCGTCTCGTCGGTGCCG
>DASZKX010000261.1:0-5630 GCA_035552735.1 Xanthobacteraceae bacterium | reverse complement strand
TAGGGGATGAGGGCGCCGCCGAGCGGCAGGATGATCTCGGCGCGGGTCTCGTCGATGAGCGCGCGGATCAGCTTGGTGGTGATGTCGAAGATCTCCTGCTTGCGCTGCGCGATGTCCTTGCCGTAGACGCCGAGCGGGCGGATGTCGCTGACGAAGCGGTCGAGCCCATAGGCGCGCAGGATGCGCCACGTATAGGGGACGTGCCCGGGCAGCGGCACCGTGATGCCGACCCGGTCGGCCAGCGTCAGCGCCGCATGCATGGAGGTGCGCAGGAGCCCGATCACCGGAATGTCGACCGCCAGCCGCCCGCCGTCGACGCCGGGGTCAAAGGTGTTGGAGGAGATCACCGCGTCATAGCCGTTCTGCGACGCCCAGAAGATTTTGCGCACGATCGAAGGCGTCTCCATCATGTGGTGCAGGCCGTTGAGCACGCTCTGCGCCCCGATCGTGTCGTAGAGCTGCGAGCCCTCGTACTCGTCCGGAAACACGATCTCCACCTTGGTGCCGGGCGACGCATAGGTGTTGAGCTGAGCCTCGATCTTGGCGGCCTCGTAAGCCGCCGACTTGCGCGGCGCCTGGTTGAGAAACATGATGCGCATGGGGTGGGGTTTCCTTTTTGGGAGAGTTTGTTGTCATGGCCGGACTTGTTCCGGCCATCTCGATTAGGCGGGCACCGCTGTGCCTTCCTAATCGAGATTGCCGGGACAAGCCCGGCAATGACAAGCGAGGCGCTACCTGAAAATATCATCATACACCTTGGCCCAGTGCTGGGCCTTGGTGTCGATGTCTTCCGGGCTCAGCATCAGGGCCTGATAGCCGCCGGAGTCCGGCTTCACCTCCGGGCTCTTGGCGGCGACGTCGGGACGCATCGGGATGTAGTCGGCATCGCGGAACACCTCCTGGCCGGCGCGCGAGATGATGAAATCAAGGAACAGTTTGGCGGCGTTGGGATGCGGCGCGCCGCGGCTGATGCCGGCGATCTGCATCGTCATGGTGACGGGGTCGAGCGGCACGAAGCGCACCGGCGCGCCGAGCGCGGCGCTGATGACGGCGTGCGAGCTGTTCATGTCGAGGCCCATGGGATATTCGCCGGCGATGACGCGGTCGAGCACCGCGCGGGCGGCGACCGGCAGCGGGACGATGTCCTGGCGGGCGAGCGCGCGCAGATAGCGCAGGCCGTTCTCCTCGCCCATGGATTCGAGCACCACGCCGATGAAGCCGTAGCCGCCGGCGATCGATGTGGGATGCCAGACGAACTGGCCCTTCCAGCGCGGGTCGAGCAGGTCCTTGTGGGTGCGGGGCACCTGGTCGGCTGGTATCAGCTGGGTGTTGTAGGCGAGCGAGCGCGTCGAAAGATTGGTGGCGACCCAGTTGCCCTTCGGATCGACCAGCGCGGCCGGCAGGCCATGCTGGTTCGGCAGGTCGAGCGGCGCGACCAGGTTTTCCTGCGTGAGAGGCTGCAGCCCATCGCTCAGGTGCCAGATATCGGCCTGGACGCGGCCGGCGCGCCCTTCTGTGAGGAGCTTCACCACCTGCTGGGCGCTGTCGGTGCGCACGAACTTGACGTCGATCCCGGTTATCTGCGCGCGGAACGCCTTGATCATCGGCCGCACCACCTGGTCGACGATCAACGTGGTGTAGAGGACGACCTCGCCTTCCCGACGGGCGGCTTCGATCAGCTTGGGATCGGCCGCATAGGCTTCCGCGGCCCGCGCCGGCGCGACCGCGCCGGCGAGCGCGACCATGGCGGTGGCCGTGGCCAAGCCCGCGAAGGCCGCGATGAAAGCCCCGATCGTGCGACGGCGCGCCGGCGCGATCATGGCACCTCGAACACCAGGAGCTCGGCATCCTCGGTGATGACGTCGCGCGTCGGCGGGATCGCGACATTGCGCTTCGGCACGGCCACGTAGAAGCGCTTGAGCTCGGGCACCAGCAGCGAGGTCTTGGCGTCAGCCGCGGTGATCAGCTTGCCGAGATGCTGATAGGTGTCGGCATCGACCTGCTTGAAGACATCGACGTGGCCGGTGGTGCCGGTGAAATAGATCCGCTGGCTGGCGGCGTCGTACTGGATCTCGTCGGCGCCGCCTTCGGTGTCGAGCGCCGCCACCACCTTGCCGGTGTCCGTATCCATGACCACCATCTTGCCGGGCTTGAACAGATGGCCGGGCTTGACGCGGGCACCGACGAACAGCCGATGGTGGGCGGTATCGATCGCCACCGTATGGGGCGCCGTACCGCCGGTGATGTCCCAGGTGGCGACGGTGGTGCGCTTGTCGCGATCGATGACCTGTACCTTGGCGGTGTCGCCCATGACCACGAACATCCTGGGCGTCGCGGCGTCGAACGCGATGCCGGAGGGATCGGTGCCGTCGAGCTTGATGTTGCCGACGCGCGCGCCGGTCTTGGTGTCGACGATCTCGACCGACCCTTTGACCGTGGCGGTCGCCGAATTGGCGTCCGCCGTGATGGTGACGTAGAACTGCCGGGTGAGGGGATCGAACGCCCCGTTGTCCGGGATCAGCTTCGAGCTCTTGTCGAGATCGAACGGAATGTTCTTGATGAGCTCATAGGTGTCCGCGTTGAAGGATTTGACCGATTCGCCGTCGTCCACCCAGATCTGGTTGGTGTCCGGGAGATAGAGCGTCTTGCGCGGGGCGCCGTCAAAGCCCGTGATGGTGTGGATCGCCTTGCCGGCGCGCAGATCGACCACCTCGATGGTCTTTTGATGCTCGCCCGGCACGAACAGGCGCTGGCCCTTGAGGTCCACCGCCAGGTGGTCCATCCAGCCTTCGAGGTTGGGCAACGTGATGTAGCCGATGAGCTTGGGCATCGGCTCGCTCGGCGCCGGTGCCTGCGCCTGCGCGGCGGAAACGAGCCCCATCAACGAGGTCAACAGAATCGCCAAACCGGTCTTCATCTTGCTGTCTCCTTGGGCTTTCGGATTTCGCTCCCCAGAGCGCCGTGTTTATGGCTTTGAGGAATGATCGCGCACATTCGTATCGGTGTCGAGAGCCGCCACGTGCGCTGCGCAGCACTTGCCGCTCGAGCGCTGCAGCACGCTCGACCTCTCCCCGCGTGCGGGGAGAGGTCGACGCGCGAAGCGCGGCGGGTGAGGGGGCCTCACCGCGAGTCTGAGTCTGCGGAAGCGCCCCCTCACCGGGCCGAGTTCAGGTTCTCTTCAGTGCCGTGTCGCCCTCTCCCCGCACGCGGGGCGAGGGACGCTGTGCCGCCTGCGCCGACGAAAAGCCTCGGGCCCACGTCAATCCGCATCCTTGTTGCTGCGCAGGATCTCGGCCCATTTGTCGATCTCGAGGTTGAGATATTTCTCGAGAAATTCCGGCCCGGTCATGCGCGGCGCGATGATGCCGACCTGATCGAGCCGCTCGCGCAGCGACGGATCGGCGAGCGCCGCATCGAGCGCGGCGGTGAGCTTGTCGGTGATCTCACGCGGCGCGCCCTTGGGCAGATACATGCTGATCCAGGTGGTCGCCTCGTAGCCCTTGAGGCCGAGCTCGTCGAAGGTCGGCGTGTCGGGGAACTGATTCCAGCGCTCCAGGGTGGTGACGGCGATCGGATGCAAGGTCCCGGCCTGGATGTGATCGGTCAGGGTGGAGAGCCACATCATCGACAGCCGCCCGCCGATCAGGTCGGTCTGCGCCTGCGGGGTGGTGCGATAGGGAATGTAGCGGATGTCCACGCCGGCCATGCTCTTGAACAGCGCGCCCGCGAGATGGCCGGCGGAACCGCGGCCGTTGCTGCCGGTGGTGAGCTCGCCCGGATGGGCCTTGAGGTAGGCGACCAGCGAGGCGTAATCGGTCACCGGCACGTCCTTGTGGGTCAGCAGCACCAGCGGAGCCGCGCCCATGACCGAAACCGGCTGCAGGTCGCGCCGCGCGTCCACGCCCACGTCTGGATAGAGCTCCGCCGTCACGCTGACGCCGGGCCCGATGGTCAGCACCGTGTAGCCGTCGGGCGGTGCTTTCGCGACTGCCGCGATGGCGAGCGTGCTGCCGGCGCCGGGCTCGTTCTGCACCACCACGCTGCGGCCGAGCGTGCGCGACATGTGCTCGGCCAGGATACGCGTGGTCACGTCCACGATGCCGCCGGCGCCCGAGGCGCAGATGATGGTGATGTAGCGCTCCGGGTACGCCGCCTGCGCCCCCCGCGAGCCCAAGCTCGGGAACAAGACGAGCGCCCCCACGAGCGCAAGGAGGCACGCCGCCGATAGTCCGGAACGGTGGACCATGATCATCCTCCCAGGTGGCGCCGCCCGATCTGCCGGCCGCAGGCTTATATTGGCCACGCTTTGCGATATGATCCAAGACCCTGCTGGCAAGACCCTGCTGGCAAGACCCTGCCGGCAGGACCCTGCTGGAATTTCGGCATCCCATGAACGATACCTTCGAGCAGGCACTCGCCGGACGCGTCGACGCGATGCTCGAAGCCTGCACCCGCTGCGGCAAGTGCGTCGAGGCCTGTCCGGTGACCGGACCCGGCGGCGTGCAGGCCGAGCCGCGCGCCGTCATCGATGGCGTCATCGACATCCTGCGGCACGGCGAGGGCTCGCAGGCGGCGCGCGCATGGGCGAACGCCTGCGTGTCGAGCGGCGAATGCATCAAGGCGTGCGACTATGGGGTCAATCCGCGATTCCTGCTCGCCATGGCGCGCGTGACCATGGTGCGCGCCGAGGAGGAGGCCGGCGACCAGCGTCGTCACGGGGTGGAGAATTTCCGCAAGGTTGCCCGCGAGGTGACCCACATTTCCCGCCTGCAGCTCGACGACGACCTGTTGCGGCGGCTCGGACAAGGGCCCGCTTCGGCGCCGGCCGAGCCCGGCCTGTTGCCGGATTTCGTGTTCTACACCGGCTGCAACGTGCTCAGGACGCCGCATATCGCGCTCTACGCCCTCGACATCATGGACACGATCGGCATCAGCTATCAGGTGATGGGCGGCCCGAGCCATTGCTGCGGCATCGTGCAGATGCGAGCCGGCGATATCGCGACCTCGGGGCGCATGGCGCAGAGCACCATGGATAAGCTTGCGCACAGCAAATCCGGCGTGATCTCCTGGTGCCCGAGCTGTCACGTGCAGTTCACCGAGACCACGCTGCCGACGGTGGAGAAGACGCGCGGAACGCGGCCGTTCGAGATGACGCCGTTCATGCTGTTCCTGCGCGACCATCTCGATCGGCTGCGGCCGTTCCTGCGCGAGCGCGTTGCGATGCGCGTGGCCCTCCATCGCCATCCGGGCATCGTCGGCGTGGTCGAAGCCGCGCAAGAAATTTTGAGTGCGGTGCCCGGGGTCGAATTGGTCGACCTCGGCCAGCCCGCGGTCGGTCTGATGAGCAACTACTTTCGCGCTTTGCCGGCCTATCGGCGCGAGCTGCAGCGCAACGAGTTGGACGCCGCCGAGAGCGCCGGCGTGGACGCGCTGGTGGCGGTCTATCACGCGGATCATCGCGAGCTTTGCGCCCACGAGCGCGACTACCCGTTCCGCATCATGAATGTGCTGGAGATCGTGGGGCAAAGCATGGGGCTGCATCACGCCGACGCGTTCAAGCGCCTCAAGAAATTGCAGGATATCGATGCGATCGCGGACGACTGCCGGGACCTGGCGGCCAAGCACGGGCT
>DASZKX010000260.1:0-12801 GCA_035552735.1 Xanthobacteraceae bacterium | reverse complement strand
GAGTTGAAGGGGTCGATATTGTTCTCGGCGCAGATGGATTCGACCCAAACATTGGGGTCCCGGCGCCAGCGCTTGGTCATATACATGGGTTCGTTGAAGGTGCCCGGGTCCTCGACCTTGACCAGCGCTTCCAGGAATTTCTTGTCAGCCGTGACCTTGAAGCGCTCCACCACGTGCAGCTTGTCGGTGTGCGGGGTGCGGAACATGTCGATGAAGCCATATTTATTCGCCGCCAACCCGACGGTGTCGACGACCAGCTCGCCGTTCTCATAGTGGCCGATCGATTCGCCGTACCAGGACGGCTTCACATCTTCCGAATGCTGGTCCGTCATGAGGATGCGGCGCACCCATTGGTCGCGCTGCCAGATCATCCAGACCTCCTTCGGGGTCTGGATGAAATACAGCGGTTCCGAGGTCCAAAGCAGCTGACCGGGCACGCCACCAGGCCAGCATTGCGATTGTGCCAGGAACGGAATCCCGACCTTGCCGGACAGCAATGCCTCGTTCGACGCCCGCATCTGCTCGGCCGCCCAGGGTTTCAGGATCGGGTCTCTCCAATTGCCCAGCGCCGGCGTCGGATGGCGGGTCTCGTTGCCGCGCAGCGGGTAGTCGGGATCCTGCTTGATCGGCCCGCGCAAGCCGGCGGGCGGGTCGAACCAGCCGGTGCCGTAGCGTGCGATGCCGCCGGTCACCGTCAACGGCGTCCAGGCAAAGCTCGACGAGGCGAGGTCGGGAATCTTTCCGGGCGCTTGGGCGAAAGCGAAGCTGCTGGCGCAAATCGCAATGGCGGCGCCGGCGACGAGTCCGGCCCACCTCGCTCTGCGCGTGGGCGACCTGCAAACGGACTTCACTGCGGAGATTGAGATCATCTGCTCCCTCATCTGCAAGGCGGTCGCGATCGACATCCGCCCCAACCAGCCCGCGGCCGCATACCAGAATACCGAATTGACAGGGATCAGTCAGGGGGCAGGAAAGCCATTTTGCCGCCCGGCCCGCACCTTCGCGGTAGCGGCGAGATCGATCGCCAAGGTCTGCGGGTCGATCACCACGCCGTAGTGTTCGGCCGCCGCCGCTATGCTCACATAGCCCTGGCGCACGTCTTCGGCCACCAGCTCGGCGGGGCGCTCGAATGGCGAGCCGTAGCCGCCGCCGCCGCCGGAGCGGAGGCGGAACGCATCGCCGGCCTTGAGGGCTGCCACCAGCACCTTGGCGTTCGGAAAATCCGTCTTCCAGGTGCCGTTAAGCCGCAGCGCCACGTCGTTGCCGGTGCCGGCAAGGCCGCCTTGCAGCCCCCAGGGCTTGCAGTGGGCGCGCTCGATCTGGGTGTTCATGGTGATGGCCGTGCGGGCCCGCACCACCCGCTCGACCCCGAGCCCGCCGCGACGGTGGCCGGCGCCGCCGGAATCCGGCAGCAACCGGTAGCTCTCGACCACCAGGGGAAACTTGGCCTCCGCCTGCTCGTTGGGGCTGTTGTGGGTGTCGCCGTCGTTGATGCAGACGGTCGCGGAGACCCCATCCTGGCTCTGCTTGGCCCCCCAGCCGCCGCCCAGCGGGCCGAAATTGGCGATGAAGAATTCCGCGCTCTTGGGATTGATGCCGTGGCAGGCCGCCACCAGGAGATCCGCATGGTGGCCGGCGATCACGCGCTCCGGAATGGCCGTTGCCAGCGCCTTGAAGATCGTGTCCACGATGGTCATCGGATAGGTCATCCACCAACGCATCGGGGCCGGCCGGGTGGCGCTCACCACGCGGCCGGGCGGCACGATGGAGGTGAGGCTGCGAAAAGAGCCATCGTTGATCGGATAGTCGGTCGGCGAGGTGAGGCATTTGTAGGCCACCTGCGCGCACGCATGACCGGTGGTGATGCCCGAATTGTAGAAGCCGCGCACCTGCTTGGCGACCTCGCTCAGGTCGACGGTCATCTGGTCGCCCTTGACCTCGACCTTGACCCGGATCGGCACCGGCTTGCCGATGTCGATGCCGTCGTCGTCCATGTAGGATTCGGCCTGGTAGATGCCGTCCGGGATGGTGCGGGTGCGCCCACGCGCGGACTTGTCGGAATGATCCATGATGGCCGCGATGGCGCCCAGCACGCCCTCGCGGCCGTAGCGCTCCACCAGCTCGAGAAAGCGCCGCTCGCCGGTCTTCACCGCCGTCACCTGCGCCCGCAAGTCCCCCATGGCGCGGCTCGGCAGCCGCACGTTCTGCCGGATGACGGCGACCAGGTTGCTGTTGACGGTGCCGCGGTCCTGATACTTCAGGATCGGAATCTGCAGGCCTTCGGAAAAGATGTCGGTGGTCATGCCGCCGAGCGCGCCGCCGATATCGAGCCAGTGCGCCATGCAGCAGGAAAATCCGATCAGCGCGCCGCGGTGGAAGATCGGCAGCGTCAGGGTGACGTGATTGAGATGGCTGCCGGTCAAATAAGCGTCGTTGGTGACGTAGATGTCGCCCGGCTTGATGCCGTCGCGGCCGAAATGGCGGATTTTCGCCTTCACGGTCTCCGCCATGCCGCGGATGAACATCGGCAGCCCGATGCCGATGGATACGGTCTCGCCCGTCGGCGTGAACAAGCCGGTGGTGAAATCCAGCGCCTCGTAGATGATGATGTTGTAGGCGGTGCGCATGAGATTGGTCTTCATCTCTTCGGTCACCGCGATCAGGCCGTTGCGCACGATCTCGGTGATCACCGGATCGGTGCGGCCGCGCTGTCGGCTTGCTGGTTTGCTGTTCCGGCGCATTGGCTCAGCGGGCTCCCGCGACCGCGATCAGAAGATTTCCATAGTGGTCGACCGTCAGCACGTCGCCCGACAACAAGACCGTGGTGGAGGCATGCTCCTCGATCAGCGCCGGTCCTTTGATCTTGTTGCCGGCCAGCAATTCGGCGCGCCGATAGGTCGAGGTCGGGCGAAAGCCGCCGCGCTCGCCCAAGTTCACGGGCCGCTTGCCCGCGAAAGCCGTCTTGGACGGGATGGCGCGGCCGCGCTTGATCTTGGCTTGCGGCGGCTTGCGCATGATGCCGCTCACCGTGCTGCGCAGGCTCACGATCTCAGCCGGTTCCGCGGGCGCGCAGGTGCCGTAGCGCAGCTCGTGCATCTGGTCGAACAGGCGCTTGATCGCTTTTCCGTCCCGCCGGGCAAACACGGCGAGCGGAATGTCGACCGTCACGGCATGCTCCTGGCCCACATAGCGCATGTCGGCGGCGCGCTTGAAGGCGATCTTCTGCGGCTTCACGGACGTGCCCGCGACGGCGGCGCGGCCCTGCGCCTCGAGCGCACGATAGATCGTCCCCATGTCCCTGAACGATGCGTCTTCGAGCCGGCAAAGCCAGGTGCGCACGAAATCATAGCGCAGGTCGGAAAACAGCATGCCGAAGGCCGAGAACATGCCGGGCGCCTGCGGGATGATGACCTTGCGGATGCCGATCTCGCGCGCGACCGCGACCGCGTGCAACGGGCCGGCGCCCCCATAGGCGACCAGCGTGAATCGGCCGGCATCGAGGCCCCGCTCGGTGGTGACGCCCTTGACCGCATACGACATGGCGGTGGTCGCGATCCGCAGGATGCCGTCGGCCGCCGCGGTGACGTCCAGATGCAGCGGTTTGGCGATGCGCCCGACCGCCTGCCGGGCGGCCTCGACATCGAGCGGCATCTCGCCGCCCAGGAAGCGGTCACCAGCGAGCCGGCCGAGAACCAGATTGGCATCGGTGACGGTCGGCTCGCTGCCGCCGAGCCCATAGCAGGCAGGCCCGGGTGCGGCGCCGGCGCTCTGCGGCCCGACCCGCAGGCCGCCCTCCACGACCCGGGCCATGGAGCCGCCGCCGGTGCCGACCTCGAATATATCCATCATGGCGATCTGCACCGGCAGCGCCCGGTCGTAGCCGCCCAAGAGCGCGGTGCCGGTCGTCAGCGCCTCGCCCTTGTAGATCACGCCGGCCTTGGCGGTGGTGCCGCCCATGTCGAACGCGATCGCATTGTCGATCTTGAGGGTGCGGCAGAGCGCCTGGGTGCCGATGACGCCGGCGGCCGGCCCGGATTCCAGCATCCGGATGCACTGGCTGCGGGCCTGGCCGGCTTCGTAGAGACCGCCGGTCGATTGCACGATCAGGAACGAGCCGGCAAAGCCGGCGCCCCGGATATGTTCTTCGATCTCGCCGATATAGCGGCGCACCTTCGGGCCGATATAGGCGTTGGCCACCACGGTCGAGCAGCGCTCGAACTCGCGGTATTCCTGGCTGAGCTCGTGCGAGGCCGATACGAACATGTCCGGATGGTTGGCCTCCAGGATCGCCTTGGCGCGCGCCTCATGGTCGGATTTGGCGTAGCAATTGAGAAACAGGATGGCGCAGGCCTCGATCCCGCTCCGCGCGAGCTGCTCGCCCAGCCGTGCGATCTCGCCTTCATCGAGCGGCCGGTCGATCTCGCCGTCGGCCAGAACCCGTTCCTTGACCTCGAAGCGCAGCGCCCGCTCGACCAGCGGAACGTGCTTTTGGAAGAACAGGTTGTAGGCGTCCGGCCGGTTGATGCGGCCGATCTCGTAGATGTCGCGAAATCCTTCCGTGATGATCAGCGCCGTGCGGGCGCCGGTGCGCTCCAGCACGGTGTTGATGGCGACCGTCGACCCGTGCAGGAACAGGCCCGCCGAGCGATAGTCGCTGCCGGCCTTCTGCACCCCATGGCTGATGCCGTCCACCAGCCGGCCCGGGGTCGACAGCGCCTTGCCGAAAACCAGCTTGCCGGAGCGGTCATCGAAGACCGCGATGTCCGTGAAGGTGCCTCCGATATCGGCCGCGAGCCTGATGCCAGGACGCGCGGCGGCGAGACGTGATGCTGATTTTCGTCCCATGCGCATGGCCCGGGGGTTCCGTTCGGATCGAGATGCGGGTCGGTGAATACACTGATCGCCCGGCGGCGCGAAGGGTCGGCGTAAATCTTGCGTTCCGCCTTCGTGCCGTTCGCCGCCACGCGCCGTCCAGGCCGTCTCCGCATCGCGGGCCGCGAATCCGCCGAATGCCGGCGGAGATCGTGATTGATGACATATCCCGCCGATATCGCGCCTTGACGGATCGATCGACTTGTAGCCAAAAGGCTGCGTCCAAAATGTCCGAAACCCCGTTGCCTGGCCGCTCGGTTGAAACGACGGCGCGCAATATGACGGGACGGCGGGGAGGAATCTGCGTGCTGGTCGTTGCCATCGATATCGGCGGAACATTCACGGATCTCATCGGCTTCGATGAAGCGGCGGGCGCCTTCGTGCAGGCCAAGAGCCTCACCACCCCGGCCCATCTGGTCCAGGGCATCATCGACTGCCTGAACAAGAGCGGGCTCAAATCCGCGGCCATCGACGAGCTCATCCACGGCTCGACCATCGCCATCAACACCCTGATCGAGCGCAAGGGCGCCGCCACCGGCCTGATCGTGACCCGCGGCACCCGCGACGTCTACATCATTGGCCGCGGCAACCGGCCGGAAGCCTATAATCTCTTGTTCCACAAGCATCGCCCGCTGGTCTCCCGCCGCTTCACCCTGGAGGCCGAGGAGCGCATGCTCGCCTCCGGCGACATTCATGCGCCGCTCAAGCGCGCCAGCATCGAGGAGGCCTGCCGGACCTTGGCCGATGCGGGTGTCGAATCGGTCGCGGTCTGCTTCCTGCATTCCTATTCCAATCCCGAGCACGAGCGCGTGGCCGGCGAGATCGTCCGCACCATGCTGCCGGACGCCTACCTGTCGCTGTCGCACGAGATCCTGCGCGAGTATCGCGAGTTCGAGCGCATCTCCACCACGGTGGTGAACGCCTATATCGGCCCCAAGGTCGGGGGTTATGTCCGCAGCCTGAAGTCGAGCCTGGGCGAGATCGGATTCCGCGGCGACCTGTCGATCATGCGCTCTAATGGCGGCGTGATGACGCCGGAATTGGCGACCCAATGCCCGGTCGCCATGATGGAGTCCGGGCCGGTCGGCGGCATCATCGCGTCCGCCCAGGTCGGCTTGGGGCTCGGCCTCCAGAACGTCATCTCCTTCGACATGGGCGGCACCACCGCCAAGGCGAGCCTGGTGCGCGACGGCGAGCCCACCTTGGCGCCCGGCTACTATGTGGGCGGCTATGCGGGCGGCCATCCGGTCATGCTGCCGATGATCGACGTGGTCGAGGTCGGGGCCGGCGGCGGCAGCATCGCCTGGATCGACGATATCGGGGCCCTCAAGGTCGGGCCGCAGAGCGCGGGCGCCGACCCGGGCCCGATCTGCTACCGCGGCGGCGGCACCGAGCCCACCATCACGGACGCCAATGTGGTGCTCGGCCGGCTCGACCCGGACAATTTCCTCGGCGGCCAGATGAAGCTCGACGCCGAAGGGGCGGCGCGCGGCATCGCGGAAAAGGTCGGAGCGCCGCTCAAGATGGAGACGGTGGCGGCCGCGCAGGCGATCGTGGAGATCGCGAACGCGAAAATGTCGCTGGCGGTGCGCGAGGTGTCGGTCGCCAAGGGCTACGATCCGCGCGATTTCGCGCTGGTGGCCTCCGGCGGCGCCGGCCCGCTGCACGTCATCGCGATCGCGCGTGAGCTGCACATTCCGACCGTCATCGTTCCGTTGTTTCCGTCGCACTTCTCGGCGCTCGGCATGCTCTTGGCCGACGAGCGCCACGATTTCACCCGCACCCATTTCGCCGATCTCGCCAGCGTCGATTTCGCCGAGCTGGTGCGCGTGTACCACGAGATGCGCAAGCAGGCGCAGGCGAGCCTGCGCCACAAGCGCGACGCGCAAGAGCAGATCCAGCTCGACCTGCGCTATGTCGGCCAGGAATTCACCCTGTCGGTGCCGGTCAGCCTCAAGCAATTGAAGGCCGGCGACCGCAAGGCGGTCCGCAAGGCGTTCGATGCGCTCTACGAGCACCGCTATTCGCACCATTCGCCCGAGGAGCCGGTCGAGATGGTCAATATGCGGCTCGGCATCGTGGGCAAGCGGGCCAAGCTCAAATTCCCGCGCCTCGGCAAGGCCCGCGCCACGCAAGCCGCGTGGCACCGCAACGTCTACTTTGCGGATGCCAAGAAGCCCGTGCGCTGCCCGGTCTATCAGCGCGCCGGTCTCAAGGCGGGCGCCCACATCGTGGGGCCGGCGCTCATCCAGGAGCACGGGACCACCACGGTGCTGTTCAAGAACGACGACTGCAGGGTGATGCCGTCCGGCGAGCTGATCATCAAGATTGGAGGCGCGTGATGGCCCAATTGCGCAAGAAGCAGGCTCCCAAGAAACCGGTTCGCAAGGATCCGCCCACGAAGGCGGCGGCGCACAAGGCCGTGAAGAAGCGCAGCGCGGCGCTCGATCCCGTCACCCTGGAGGTCATCCGCAACGCGCTGCCGGCGGTTGCCAACGAGATGGCGGTCGACCTGCAGCGCACCTCCTACAACATGATGATCTACGAGGTGCGCGACTTTTGCACCGCCCTCATCGATACGCAGGGCCAGCTGATCTCGCAGAACGTGGGTGGCGTGTCCCACTTCGTGGCCGATCTCGGCGTCATCATCACCGACGGCATGAAGCGCTACGGCGCGAAGGGATTCAAGCCGGGCGACGTGATCATCACCAATCACCAGGCGGTGGCCGGACAGCATCTCAACAACATCGTCATCTACATGCCCTATTTCTACCGGGGCGAGTTGTTGATGTTCTCCATGGTGCGGGCGCACTGGATCGATGTGGGCGGCAGCTCCACCGGGTTCGGGGCCGGCCCGCAGGTGGTGGATCCCTGGTTCGAGGGCCTGCAGCTCGACCAGCTCAAAATTTATAAGGCCGGCGAGCTCGACGAGACGCTGTATCGCGTTCTCAAGGACAACATCCGCTTCCCGGAATCCTCGCTCGGCGACATGAAGTCGCAGATGGCGGCCTGCCGGCTGGCGGCGCGGCGCATGGATGAGCTGTTCGACAAATACGGTAAGGACACGATCCTGGCCGCCATCGATCGCATCTTCGACGAGACCGAGACCAAATGCCGCAACATCGTCTCGCAGCTGCCCGACGGCGTCTACGAAGCGGAGTCCGCCATGGACCACGACGGCGTGCTCAAGGGCGAGCCGGTGCCGATCCGGGCCAAGGTCACGATCCACAAGGGTGAGATGGTGATCGACCTGTCGGGCTGCTCGCAGGAGCGCAAGGCGGGGATCAACTCGCGCACGCTGGCGGGCGCCCGCGTTGCCTACAAGGCGCTGACCGGACCGCTCGATCCGGTCAATGAAGGCTCCTTCCGCGCCCTGAAGGTGATCATTCCTGAAGGCAGCATCATGATGGCGCGCTTTCCGGCCCCCATGGCGGGCTGGAGCA
The DNA here is from genome assembly GCA_035552735.1 of Xanthobacteraceae bacterium. Classification (GTDB taxonomy): domain Bacteria; phylum Pseudomonadota; class Alphaproteobacteria; order Rhizobiales; family Xanthobacteraceae; genus VAZQ01. Next base: position 4,486 of record DASZKX010000260.1, on the reverse strand, counting down.
TCATCGTGCCCACCGTGGTGGACACCATCGTCAAGGCTTTGGCGCAGCCCATGCGTGACCGGGTGCCGGCGGGGCATCATGGTTTGCTCGGCGGCTCGGTGGTGTTCTTCGGCGTGCATCCCAAGACCAAGCGCCGTTTCGTGGTGCAGAGCATTGAAGGCGGCGGCTGGGGCGGCCGCCCGAACGAGGACGGCGAATCCGCCACCGTCTCGGTGTGCCAGGGCGACGTGCGCAACGGCTCGATCGAGGGCATCGAGATCAAATGCCCGGTGGTCATAGAAAGCCGCGGGCTGCGGCAGGATTCCTGCGGCGCCGGCAAGTATCGCGGCGGCCTCGGCATCGACGTGCGGGTGCGCAACCTGGTCGAGGGACGCTGGAATTTCGAGCAGGCGCAGCGGCTCAATTGTCCGCCCTGGGGCCTGTGGGGCGGCTTGGCCGGCGAAGCCGGCGGCTACCTGCTACGGCGCCCGGGCGAGAACGAGTTCAAGCCCATGGTCGGGGTCCACATTCCGGTGCCATTGCATGCGGAGGCGATCGTGCGCACCGGCGGCGGTGGCGGTTGGGGCGATCCGCTCGACCGCGACCTGGAGTCCATCCGTTCCGACGTGCTCGAAGAGCTGGTGTCCCGGCTGGCGGCGCGGGAGCACTATGGGGTGGTATTCCAGGGCGATGTGGTCGACGAGGCGGCCAGCAAAACCTTGCGGGAATGGATGCGGTCGAAGCGCAAGCCGAGCTAGGCTTGTGCTTGTTTGCTTGTCCTGGGCGCAGCGCGGCACTTCGAAAGCGTCGAAGACGCGCGTGAACGCGCTTATGTTCGAAAGCGTCGAAGACGCGCGTGAACGCCCTTATGGTGGCGCGCTGCAACCCGGGACCGTTCCAGGCTCTGGCGTTTGGAACGGTCCCGGAGCAGCGTGGATGCGTCCTTGCATCGGGTTGCGCCGGCAAAGCCGTTCCGGTCTAGTGACCCCAAGCCGTTCGAGAGGGCATGGTCGATGAGACCGCAGGGCCGCAGGCTATTGGCTTCGCTGCGACGCGGCGTGGCGTTTCTGGGCGCGGCGCTGCTGGTCTGCGCGCTGAGCGCAGCAGCGGCCCCGTTGCGCGCCGCGCAGATGCTGCGGGTCGGCAAAGCCGTCGGGGTGGCCTTCTCGTTCGTGCCGCTCGATATCGGGATCCGCAAGGGACTGTTCGCGCAGAACGGGCTCGAGATCGAATCCACCACTTTCGCCGGCGATGCGCGCATGCAGCAGGCGATGGCCGCCGACAGCATCGACATAGCGCTCGGCTCCGGACCCGCGATGGCGTTCATCGCCAAGGGTGCGCCGATCAAGGGCATTGCGGCAATGGCGGGCGCGCCGCTGCTGCTGTCACTGGTCGTACGCCCGGACGGCCCCAAGAGCCTGGCCGAGCTCAAGGGCAAGACCGTGAGCGTTTCCACCGCAGGCTCGCTCACCTATTGGCTGGTCAGCGAAACCTCCCGGCTGCAGGGCTGGGGCCCCAATGGCATCAACATCGCCCCCCTGGGCGCCCCGCAGGCGCAATATGTCGCGCTCGAGCGCCATGACACCGACGCCATGGTGGCCGACATTTCCAGCGCCTTCGACATGGAGAAGAACGGCAAGGCCCGCATCCTGCTGCGCTTCGGCGATCTGGTGAAGGACTTCCACATCCATGTGATCTTCGCGACCAACAAGGCGATCGCGGCCCGGCCGGAGGCGCTGCGCGCCTTTCTCAAGGGCTGGTTCGCCACCATCGCGTTCATGCGGGCGAACAAGGCCGCGACCGTCGCGATCGCCATGGATGTCATGAACAAGGACGAGGCCATCATCAGCCGCAGCTACGACGAGCTGATGCCGATGTTCTCCGACGACGGCAAGTTCAACCCCAAGGCGCTGGCGACCCTGGCCAAGTCCTATGTGGAGCTGGGCGTGCTGCCGCAGGAACCGGATATGAGCAAGCTTTACACCGAGTCATTTCTGCCCAAGAACGAGTAAAACAAGAACGGGTGAACAAAAGCAGAGCGTTGGGAGGACGGCAACAAAGTGACGGACGAGGTGGCGGTTCGCATTCGGGGGGTTTCCCATCAGTTCGGCGAGGAAGGCGGCACCCGCTACGTGCGGGCGCTGCTCGATACCTCGCTCGATATCCGGCGCGGCGAGCTTCTGTGCCTGATCGGGCCGAGCGGCTGCGGCAAGAGCACGCTGCTCAGCATCATGGGCGGGCTGATGGAGCCGGCCTCCGGGACGGTCGAGGTCGGCAACCAGCGGGTGCGCGGACCCATGCCGCAGGAGATCGCCTTCGTGTTCCAGGAGAATGCGCTGTTCCCGTGGAGCACGGTGATCGAGAACGTGAAGCTCGGGATGATGTTCCAGGGCGTGCGCAAGGCCGAGCGGGAGAAGCGCGCGAAGCTTTCGCTCGAGGCCGTCGGGCTCACGGATTTCGCCGATTACTATCCGGGCCAGCTGTCCGGCGGCATGCGGCAGCGCGCCGCGCTCGCGCGTGCCCTGAGCCTGGAGACCGGCATTCTGCTCATGGACGAGCCGTTCGGCGCGCTCGACGAGCAGACCCGCATGGTGCTGGGCGAGGATCTCTCGGTGCTGCTGTCGCGCACCGACAAGACCATCGTATTCGTGACCCACAGCCTGGGCGAAGCCGTGTTCCTGGCCGACCGCGTGGCGGTGTTCTCGGCCCGCCCCGGCACCATCAAGGAGATCATCGAGATCGACGAGCCGCATCCGCGCAAGCCCGACTTCATGACGTCCGAGAAGTTCACCCGCATCCGCAACCAGCTCTATGCGCTGCTGTACGATGAAATCCGCAAGGCGGTCTCGCAATCGGCCGTGGGCGCGCGTGGGGTCGCCGATAAATCGAGCCCGGAGGCCAGTCCGTGAGCGAGCGCACTGTTCGGGGCCGTGGCCGCTGGGCGAGCCGCGCCGTTCAGGCGCTGTTCCTGGTCGCGTTGATGTCGCTGTGGACCTTCGCCACCACCTGGGGGCATGTCAGCCCGATCCTGCTGCCCAATCCGCTCGCGGTGCTGGATGAGCTGATCGACGTGCTCAAGACCGGCGAGTTTATCGGCGACCTGCGGGTCACGCTCACCGAGCTGGCGGCGGCGTTTACGATCTCGGTGATGTCCGGCACCGTCGTGGGCTATCTGATCAGCCGCTCGCCTTATGCCATCAAGGTGTTCGAGCCGCTGATGGCGGGAGCCTATTCGGTCCCCATCATCCTGTTCCTGCCGCTCTATGTCTTGTTCTTCGGGCTCGGGCCGCCGTCGAAGATCGCGCTGGGCGCCACCATCTCGTTCTTTCCGATCGCGCTCAACACCATCGCGGGCTTCGGCTACATCGACAAGATTTTCACCGTCTCGGCCCGCTCCATGGGCGCCTCCAACTATCAGCTGTTCCGCTTCGTGCTGCTGCCGGCGGCCTTTCCGGTCATTCTGTCCGGCCTGCGCATGGGATTCACGGTGGCGCTGCTCGCCATCCTGGGCAGCGAGACCATCGCATCGCTGGCCGGGCTCGGGCACCGCATCGTGCATCTCGCCGAATCCATGGATATGGCGCGCATGTTCGCCTACATCACGTTCGTGGTCGCCATCGCGGCCTTTCTCAACGCGGCGGTGTCGAGCCTCGAAGCCAAGGGCAAGCGCTGATGGCGCACGCCCCCGCCCGCGATGACGTTGCGACCCGTGCCGCCGAGCCGACGCGCCGCTCGTCGTGGCGAAGCTTCCAGGCCTTCATGCTGGCGCGGCCAGGGCTCGCCCGGCTCGGCGTCATCGTGCTCCTGCTCGGCATCTGGGAGGTCGCGGCCAGCTTCTATGTCGATAAGATGTTTCTGAGCCCGCCCTCGAGCGTCTTCACCTCGCTGCAAACCGTGCTGCTGACGCCGGGCGTTCCGGCCGCGTTGCGGATCACCTTTTTCGAGCTCTTCGTCGCCTTCGTGCTGTCGATCGCGATCGGGCTCTCGATCGGGCTGACGGTCGGGCTGAACCGGTTCTCGCACCGCAGCTTCATGCCGATCATCCTTTTGCTCTACGGTACCCCGCAGGTCACCATCCTGCCGCTGTTCATCCTCTATTTCGGCATCGGGCCGGCATCGAAGATCGCCTTCGGGGTGACGCACGGGATGTTTCCGATCATGGTCACGGTGATCGCCGGGGTGCAGAACATCAAGCCGATCCTGCTCACCAGCGCGAGATCCATGGGCGCCAGCCGCTGGCACATTTTCCGCTGGGTGATCTTTCCGCACATGATCCCGAGCTTCTTCTCCGGCATGCGGCTCGCCATGACCGGTGTGCTGCTGGGCGTGCTCTTGGCCGAGCTTTACGTCTCGACCGCCGGCATCGGCTATTTCACCACCCTGTTCACCCAGAACTTCGATCCGACCAAGCTGCTCGGCCTCATCAGCATGCTGGCCGCCATGGCGATCGGGCTCAACGAGCTGGTGCGGCGCGCCGAGGTCAGGTTCAGCCGCTGGCGATCGGGCT
>DASZKX010000259.1:0-4894 GCA_035552735.1 Xanthobacteraceae bacterium | reverse complement strand
TTTGCGGCGCTGACCAGCCTCGCCGGGGTCGGGCCGAAGCAGGAAAAGCTGTTCCAGCACCTCACCGGCCGCGGCGAGGCGCCGGTGCGGGTGATCGACCTGTTGTTTCACCTGCCCTCCGGCAGCATCGATCGCCGGGCGCGGCCGAAGCTGCGCGACGTGACGTCCGGCCAGGTCGTCACCGTGGCGGTGAAGGTCGACCGGCATCGGCCGCCGCCACCGCGCCGCCCGCGCGCGCCCTATCTGATCTATGCCAGCGACGACAGCGGCGACATCGTGCTCACCTATTTCAAGGCGCGCCAGGACTATCTCGAGAGGCTCCTGCCGGTCGGTGCCGTGCGCTACATCTCCGGCACCGCCGCGATCTATGACGGCATGCTGCAGATGGTGCATCCCGACCGGGTGGTGAGCGAAGCCGACCTCGCCAAGCTGCCGCTGGTCGAGCCGGTCTATCCGCTGACCGAAGGCCTCGGTCTCAACCAGGTCCGCCGGGCCGCCGAATCCGCCGTTACGCGGATTCCGGTCCTGCCCGAATGGCAGGACCCAAGCTGGCGCGCGCGCGAGCGGTTTCCGGACTTCGGCGAGGCGCTGCGCATCATGCACCGGCCGGCCGAGCCGACCGACGTCTTGCCGGAGGGCTTGGCCTGGTCGCGGCTCGCCTATGACGAGCTCTTGGCCGGGCAGGTCGCGCTCGCGCTGGTGCGCGCGCATCTGCGCCGGCCCGCCGGCCGCGCCACGCCCGGCACCGGGCATCTGCGCAAGAAGCTGATCGAAGCCCTGCCCTTCTCGCTCACCCCCTCGCAGACCCACGCCACAGCCGACATCATCGCCGATCTCGCCAAGCCCGAGCGGATGCTGCGGCTGCTGCACGGCGATGTCGGCTCCGGCAAGACGGTGGTGGCGCTGCTGGCGGCGGCGGCCGTGGTCGAATCCGGTCGGCAGGCCGCCCTGATGGCGCCGACCGAATTGCTGGCACGCCAGCATTTCAACACCGTGGCGCCGCTGGCGGCGGCCGCCGGCATCAATGTCGCCATCCTCACCGGCCGGGAACGCGGGCCTGAGCGCGGCGACATTCTCGAGCGGCTGGCCTTCGGCGACATTCACGTCCTCATCGGCACCCACGCGGTGTTCCAGGAGGACGTCGCGTTCCGCGATCTGGCGCTCGCCATCGTCGACGAGCAGCACCGCTTCGGGGTGCACCAGCGCCTGGCGCTCGCCCGCAAGGGCGAAGCCGTCGACGTGCTGGTGATGACCGCGACCCCGATCCCGCGCACATTGGTGCTGACCTTTTTTGGCGACATGGACATTTCCGAGCTGCGCGAGAAGCCAGCCGGACGCAAGCCGGTCGACACCCGCACCATTCCGCTCGAGCGCTACGAGGAGGTGGTCGAGGGCGTCAGCCGCGCGCTCGCCGAAGGCCGCCGCGTCTATTGGGTCTGCCCTTTGGTCGAGGAATCCGAGAACGTCGACCTGGCCGCCGCCGAGGATCGTTTCGTCGCCTTGCAAGCCCGCTTCGGCGCGCTCACCGGCCTGGTCCATGGCCGCATGAAGGGCGCCGACAAGGATCGCGCCATGGAACGGTTTGCGGCCGGCGAGACCCGGCTCCTGGTCGCCACCACGGTCATCGAGGTCGGTGTCGACGTGCCGCAGGCGAGCGCGATGGTGATCGAGCATGCCGAGCGCTTCGGGCTCGCACAGCTGCACCAGCTGCGCGGACGCATCGGCCGCGGCGCCGCGCATTCGAGCTGCCTCTTGCTCTACAAGGCTCCGCTCGGCGAGACCGCCAAGGCGCGGCTCAAGATCATGCGCGAGACCGAGGACGGCTTTCGCATCGCCGAGGAGGATTTGGCGCTGCGCGGCGAAGGCGACGTGCTCGGCACCCGCCAGTCCGGCATGCCCGCCTTCAAGGTCGCCCGTGTCGAGCTTCACGGCAAATATATCGGCGCGGCGCGCGATGACGCCGCACTGGTGCTGGCGCGCGACCCCACCTTGAGCACCCCGCGCGGCGCGGCGCTGCGCCATTTGCTCTATTTGTTCGAGCGCGACGAGGCGGTCCGGCTGATCCGCGCCGGCTAGTAGATCGATTCCACAAAACCTGCGTAGGGCGACTCGTGGATCATTTCACCGGCTCGACGCTGCGGCGCGCCTGCGAGGCGCGCGCGCGGGCGATCTCGGCGAGCGCGGCCAGCTTCTTCTGCGGATCGTTGTCGCTCGACTGCGCCATGCCGGCCGACATCAGCAGCGTCATCGCGGTCTCGACCGTGATGTCGAGATCGATCACCTCGCGGCGCGGCAGATAGAAGAAGAAGCCGGTGGTCGGATTGGGCGTGCAGGGCATGAAGGCCGAGATGTGCTCGCCCTCGGGCAGCCGGGCCGCGATATCGGCGCCGGGCGGCTGCGAGAGGAAGACCAGCGACCACATGCCGGGCGCCGGGAACTCGACCAGCCCGACGCGGCGGAAGCTCGAGCCCGAATTCGAGAACAGCGTCTCGAAGATCTGCTTGAGGCTCTTGTAGATCGGCCGCACCACCGGCATGCGGTTGAGGATGTTCTCGCCGAACTCCACCAGCGTGCGACCGACCAGGTTGGCGGTCAGGAAGCCGAGCACCGTGAGGGTGACGAATGCGATGATGAGACCGGTACCCGGGATATGGATCGGCAGGTAGGTCTCGGGCCGGTAGGCCGCCGGAATGAACGGCCGCACCAGGTCGTCTACCCAATTGATGAACCACCAGGTGAGATTGGCGGTGATGAAGAGCGGGCCCACCAGCACCAGCCCGGTCAGGAAATAATTGCGGATGCGGCTCATCATGCCGTGATGCGACGGAGCCGGCGGTACCAACCGCGGCTGCACCTCCGCGGCGCCGGGCACGGGCGCAGCCAGAACAATTCCCGCATTTCGGTCCAATTCGTTCATGCAATCCACGTCGACCCAGCGGCGGCGGCCCGGCAATGGTGGAGTCTAGCTGTTTGCGCCCGCGCGGGCCAGCCCGCTGGTGTCGCGGCCATTTTGCATTGTCGCATTTTCGGAACGGAAAACCGGCCTCCTCTCCGCTTCCGCGCTACGGCATGCGCTCAAATCGCTCCGACTCGCGGAAGCGCCCCCTCACCGCGAGGACTGGCTTTTCCTGAAAGGGCTCCGCGCGCTCTCGCCTCACTCGACTGTCACCGACTTGGCGAGGTTGCGCGGCTGGTCGACATCGGTGCCCATGACCACCGCGGTGTGGTAGGCGAGCAGCTGCACCGGGATGGCGTAGACCAGCGGCGTCACCGTCGCCGCCATCTCGGGCAGCACGATCTTCACGGACGATTCAACGTGCGCCTCATGGGCGCCCTTGGGATCGGTGACCAGGATGATCCGGCCGCCGCGCGCGGCGACCTCCTGCATGTTGGAGACGGTCTTGTCGAACACCCGGTCGTACGGCGCGATCACGATCACCGGCATGGTCTCGTCGATCAGCGCGATCGGGCCGTGCTTGAGCTCGCCCGCCGCATAGCCTTCGGCGTGGATATAGGAAATTTCCTTGAGCTTGAGCGCGCCTTCGAGCGCGATCGGATAGCTGGTGCCGCGGCCGAGATAGAGCACGTCGCGGCTCTTGGCGAGATCGCGCGCCAGATGCTCGATCTGCGGCTCCAGCGCCAGCGCCTGCGCCATGAGGCGCGGCACCTCGATGAGCCCGCGCACCAGCCTACCCTCGTCGGTTTCCGAGAGCACACCGCGGGCGCGCCCGGCCGCGATCGCGAGCGCCGCCAGGACCGCGAGCTGGCAGGTGAACGCTTTGGTCGAGGCGACCCCGATCTCGGGGCCGGCCAGCGTCGGCATCACCACGTCGCTCTCGCGGGCGATGGTCGAGGTCGGCACATTGACCACCGCGAGCACGTGCTGTTTGTGCTCCTTGGCATAACGCAGCGTCGCCAGCGTGTCCGCGGTCTCCCCCGATTGCGAGATGAAGATCGCCAAGCCGCCCGCCTTCAGTGGGACCTCGCGGTAGCGAAACTCTGACGCGACATCGATCTCGACCGGCAGGCGGGCAAAACGCTCGAACCAGTACTTGGCGATCAACCCGGCGTAATAGGCGGTTCCGCAGGCCGCGATCGAGAGCCGTTCGAGTGCGCGGAAATCGAACGGCAGCGGCGCCGGCAACGCCACCCGTTCGGCGGCCATGTCGATATAGTGTGCCAGCGTATGGCCGACGACCTCGGGCTGCTCGTGGATCTCCTTCGCCATGAAATGGCGATGGTTGCCCTTGTCGACTACGAACGCGGAGGCGGCGGACTTCACCGCCGCCCGCCCGACGCTCGCGCCCTTGGCGTCGTGGATCTCGACACCCTTGCGGGTGAGGACGGCCGTGTCGCCCTCCTCGAGATAGGCGATGGTGTCGGTGAACGGCGCGAGCGCGATCGCATCAGAGCCGAGATACATCTCGCCGTCGCCGTAGCCGACTGCGAGCGGCGAGCCCTTGCGGGCACCGATCAGGAGATCATTCTCGCCCGCGAACAGGAAGGCGAGCGCGAACGCGCCGCGCAGCCGCGGCAGCGCGGCCGACACCGCCTCGACCGGCGAGCGGCCGTTGTTGATCTCGTCGGTCACCAGATGAGCGATCACCTCGGTATCGGTTTCGGTGCCGAATTTCGCGCCCTTCCGCTCCAGCTCCTCGCGCAGCTCGCGGAAGTTCTCGATGATGCCGTTGTGCACGACCGCCAGCCGGTCGGTGGCATGCGGATGGGCATTGGTCTCGTTCGGCTTGCCGTGGGTAGCCCAGCGCGTATGGCCGATGCCGATCTTGCCCATGAGCGGCTCGGCGCGCAGCTTGTTTTCGAGATTGCGCAGCTTGCCCTGGGCGCGCCGGCGCGTCAGCCGCCCCGCCTCCAGGGTGGCGACGCCGGCGGAATC
>DASZKX010000258.1:0-8908 GCA_035552735.1 Xanthobacteraceae bacterium | reverse complement strand
GGGCCGAGCGTCTTTTCGCGGAGCGCCAACGTGCGCTCGTAGAGCGGCCGCGCCGGCGCGAGGTCGCCCAGATCGTGGAGCAGGCCCGCGAGATTGTCGAGGCTCATCACCGTTTGGGGATGCTCGGGGCCGAGCACCTTTTCGCGAATCGCCAGCGCGCGCTCGAACAGCGGCCGCGCCGAAGCGAGATCGCCTTGTCGCTGCAGCAGGAGGGCGAGCCTGCTCAGGTCGCTCGCCGTACCGGGATGATCGGGGCCGAGCGCCTTTTCGTCGATCGCGAGCGCCCGCTCGTAGAGCGGCCGCGCGCCGGCGCGGTCGTCCTGTGCCTCCATGAGGAAAGCCAGATTGTTGAGGCCCGCTGCCGTCAGGGGATGCTCGGGGCCGAGTGCCTTCTGGTAGATCGCGAGCGCCCGCTCGTAGAGCGGCCGCGCCCCGGCCAGGTCACCCTGCGCCTGCAAGAGGAGGGCGAGATTGTTCAGGATGGTCGCGGTCGAGGGATGCTCGTGTCCGCGCACCTTCTGGTAGATCGCGAGCGCGCGCTCGAACAGCGGGCGCGCCGCCGCCAGCTCGCCCTGCGCCTGCAAGAGGAGGGCGAGGTTGTTGAGGCTCTCGGCGGTGTCGGGATGTTCCGGGCCGAGCGTTTTCTCGCGGATCGCCAGCGCCCGTTCGTGCCGCGCCCGCGCGCCCGCGAGATCGCCCTCGTCCTGCAGCAAAAGGGCGAGGTTGTTGAGGCTCAGGGCCGTATCCGGATGCTCGGGGCCGAGAGTCTTCTCGTTGATGGCGAGCGCGCGCTCGTAGAGCGGTCGCGCTTGCGCGTAGGCGGCGAGCGCGCAATGCCGATAGGTGGCGAGCCCGTTGAGCAGCCCGCTCGCCCGCGTCTCGGCGCCCGCCGGCGGCGCCGCATCGCCGCCGACCATCGCCAGCGCGTGCCCGTCGAGCCGTCGCGCCGGCGGCCAGGCCTTGGGATCGTCGCGCGCGTCCGCTGGATAGACCGCCGCCATGGCCTCCATGAGGGCCCGCTCCGCCAGCTCCCGCGCATCGCCCACGCGCCGCGCCGCCGCGACCTGGCGCACGAGCCGGTGCAGACGGATCGTATCGGTGCGGATGGCGGGGTCGCGCTCGTCCACGATGGTCTCGCGGTCGATGAGCGCGAAAGCGCGCAACGCCGATATCACCTCGTCGAGCCCGTCGTCGGCGAGCGCCTCCGCGAGCGGCTCGCCGAGCTTGTCGCGCCCTTGCTCGAACAAGAACAGCGGGATCGGCTCCGGCGCCAGCAGCGCGGCATGGACGATCAGCGGCTCGACGGCGGGATGCAGCTTGGCGGCCTCCTCGATGGCGAGCCCGAAGGTTTTCGCCACCGTCAGCCGGTCGTGATACTCGGCCGGCGCGTCGCGGTCGTCGTCGAGCAACCGCGCCGGCGCCCCCTCGAAACGTTTGCGGTAATCGCCCAGCGATTTTTCGAGCCGCTCGCAATAGGCGGCCGCCTGCTCGTGGGCGAGCGGCAGTCCGCCGAGCGCTTCTGACAAGGCTTCGGCGGCTTCGCGCTCGTCCGCGCGGCCGGTGCGCACGACCAAGTACTCGGCGCCGACCGTCTTGGGCCAGACCCGGATCTCGACCGGCGTCGCCACCCCGCGCCAGGCCTGTGCGTTCGACGTGACCAGCACCTGGCAGCCGCCGCCGGGCGGCAGGTAGGGCTTGAGCGCATTGGCATCCGTGGCGTTGTCGAAGATGAGCAGAATGCCTTCGCCCTCGTGCCGCAGCCGCTCCATCACGGCGGCGAGCGCCGGCTGCTCCTTGTCGTCCGCCGCGACCCAGCCAAGGCGGACCCCGAGCGCCACCAGATCGGCGCGCATGCCGGCCTCGGTCTGCGCCCTGATCCACCAGGTCGCCCGGTAGTCGCCGCGGTGCGCCTGCGCATAAGAGGCCGCCAGCGTGGTCTTGCCGACCCCGCGCATTCCGTGCAGCGTCGCGACGGCCCCCCATCCCGACCCTCCTCCGCTTGCCGGGGACGGAGGGGTGGGGGTCTTGAGCGCGGCCGCGATGGCGGCGAGCTCGTGGTCGCGGCCCATGAAATGGGTAGGCACCCGGATCGGGATGTTGGACACCGCGAACACCTTGCCCGGAAAGGCGGCCATCGCGGGCGCCTCGCGCGCGCTCATGAATTCGCGGAAGCGCGTTCGGGCCGCATCCTCGGGCACGCCGAACAGCTCGCAGCGGCGGATATGATCGATGAGGGTCGGCAGCCGGCACGGCTTCACCACCACGAACAAAACGAAGGCGGTCCGGTTCTTGGCGGCCTGCCACAGTGCCGCGTCGCGTTCCAGGGTGGAGTAGGGGGCCTTCAGGTACTCGTCCGATACGACGCAGAGCACGTGATCGGCGGCATCGTGGCGCGCTTCCATCCAGGCATAGATGTCCTCGCCGCCCTTGATCTCCCATTCGTGGATGTGGGGCGTGTGGGCAAGCGCCTCGAGCTCCTTGCCGATCCACTGGGCCCAGTCGCGGTCGCTGCTGGTATAGGAAATGAAATAATCGGCCATCAGCCCCAATCCGGCGCCGGTCCGCCTCGGACCGGCCGGAAGCCGCATGATCGCCGCCGGCCGAACCGGGCGCAAGCCGGCGAGCGAATGCTCAATTCCCGCGCCGCACCGCTCATGGCATGATTAACGGCTGCATGACCAAAAATTAACGCGCCGCATCCGCCGGTGTAGGTAGCCAGTTGCCGCAAATTGTGCTTGAAGACCACAGCCAAACATGGAAAATCCCCGGTGAATCCCACCGCCAACGAGCCCGAACGACTCTTGCGAATCTTGAGGCACCTAAGTCCCGCACAAGGCTGAAAGGCGTCCCCAAAATGCGTCGATTGGCGTTCCTGGCTTGGCTGTCGGTGCTGCTCGCCAGCATCGTCTCGGCGCCCGCCTTCGCCGCCGACAAGCGTGTCGCCCTGGTGATCGGCAATTCAGCCTACCGCAATGTCGGGCGGCTGGAGAATCCGGCCAACGATGCCAAGCTCCTCTCCGACACCCTGCGGGCGCTCGGCTTCACGCTCGTGGGCGGCGGCGCCCAGATCGATCTCGACAAGTCCGCCCTCGACCGGACCGTGCAGGCCTTCGGGGCGCAGCTGGCGGGAGCCGATGTGGGGCTGTTCTACTATGCGGGCCATGGCGTCCAGGTCCGCGGCGAGAACTACCTCATCCCGGTCGATGCCAATCCGACCAAGGAGGCGGACGTCGACTTCCAGATGCTGGACACCAACCTGGTGCTGCGTCAGATGGAGGGCGCCGGCACCCGGCTCAACATCGTGATCCTCGATGCGTGCCGCAACAATCCGTTCGGCGGCCGCGGCTTGGGGGTCGGTCGAGCCCCTGACGCCGAGAACAATCGGATGCGCGACACCGGCGGCGGGCTGGCGCAGATGCAGGCCCCACAGGGCACGTTGATCTCCTTTGCGACGCAGCCCGGCAGCGTCGCGCAGGACGGCGCCGACGGCAACAGCCCCTATGCGCGGGCGCTCGCCGACACCATCCGCAAACCGGGTCTCGGCATCTTCGATGCCTTCAACCAGATCGGGCTGCAGGTGAAGCGCGCCACCAAGGGCGTCCAGCAGCCCTGGGTGTCGAGCTCTCCGATCGACGGCGCCTTCTACTTCGTTCCGCCGGGCGGGGCGGTGGCGCCGCCGGTGGCCGCCGGGCCTGCCGCCGATGAGATCGCGTGGGGCTACCTCAAGAGCACTACCGATGTGCGCGCTTTGCGCCAGTTTGCGGACGCGTTTCCGCAAGGCGCCCACAGGAGCGAAGCCGACGCCCGCATTGCTGCGCTCGAGCAGGAGGCGGAGCGCCAGCGAGTGGCCGCCCTCACGCCCCCGGCGACGACCGCCCCGGCCCCGACGCTGGCCGCGCCGGTCGGGCCGCTGCCGCCGGAGCGGGAACGGGCGCTGAAGCCCAAGGACAGCTTCAAGGAATGTGATGGTTGCCCCGTCATGGTCACGATGCCGGCGGGCTCCTTCACCATGGGGTCGCCCGCAAGCGAACCGCAGCGGGGCTCCGATGAAGGCCCGCAGCAGCAGGTCGCCATCCGCCAGAGCTTTGCGGTCGGCCGCTCTGAGGTTTCCTTCGACGAATGGTTCGCCTGCGTGGCGGAGGGCGGCTGCAACGCTTTCCGGCCCGGCGATTACGGCTGGGGTGTCGGCAAGCGGCCGGTCATCAACGTGTCCTGGACCGATGCCCAGGCCTACGTCAAATGGCTGTCGCAAAAGACCGGCGCCCCGTATCGGCTGCTGTCGGAGTCCGAGCGCGAATATGTGGCGCGCGGCTGCACGTCGCCCTTGTGCCCCTCGACGCCATTCTGGTTCGGCAAGGACATCTCCCCCACGCGCGCGAATTACGACTGGCGATATTCCTATGACGGCAGCGCCAAGGCGCAGCCGCCGAAGCGCACGGTCGCGACCGACGCCTCCGAACCCAACCCGTTCGGCCTCCTGCACGTGCATGGCAACGTGTGGGAGTGGGTCGAGGATTGCTGGAACGCCAGTCTCGCCGGCCTGCCCAATGACGGCGCGCCACGGACCACCGGCGATTGCAGCAGCCGCGTGATCCGCGGCGGCGCCTGGTCGGACGAGCCCAAGGACCTGCGGTCCGCCAAGCGCAGCTGGGAGGTGGTGGGCGAACGGCGGGCGGAAATCGGCTTCCGGGTGGCGCGAACGCTGCGTAACTAGCCGGAATGTGCGCGGCATGGAGCTTGTGACGCAGATGCGGCAATGGCATAATATTTCTTTGAAACCGCTGGTGTTCTCGGGCATGGCCAGGTCCCGCAGGGGCGCGCCAAAACGCCGATTTTCGGCGGGCGCGCTGGCTTTGGCGGCTGCCCTGATCGCGGCACTGTCGCTGGCATCGACGCCATCGCGGGCGGAGACGCGCCGGGCCTTCCTGGTCGGCATCGAGCGCTACAGCGACGGCTTCATCCAGCGCCTCGACCGCACCGTGAACGACGCCAAGGATCTGGCGAAGGACCTCGAGGAGGTCGGCTTCGACAAGAAGAACATCAAGGTCGTCACCGATCTCAAGAACCGCGACGCCTTCGAGAAGGAATTCAGCGCGTTTCTCAAGACCGTCGAAAGCGGAGACACCGTCTTCTTCTTCTTCTCCGGCCACGGATTCGGGGTCGAGGCCGACCAGACCAATTATCTGCTGTTCACCGATCTCAAGAGCCCGTTCACCTTCACCAAGTCGCAGCTGACCGACCAGGAGCGCAAGAACGCCGACATCGTGCGGCTGCGGATCCCCAACTATCTCGATGCCTACCAACAGAACGAGATTCCCAACGGCATATCGGCGACCGAGGTCCAGCGGCGGCTGGCGGAGAAGAATCCCAAGACCGTCATCATGATCCTCGATGCCTGCCGCTCGCTGGTCGCCGCCGACCTCAGCGATTCACAGGATGCCAAGCCCATCAAGCGCGGCAACGACTCGGGCAGCCGGCTGCTGACCGTGCGCCAGCCGCCGCCCGGCTTTCTGGTGTTCTACTCGGCCTCGTTCGGCGAGCAGGCGGTGGAGAAGCTCGGCATCTTCGATACCGGGCGCAATTCGCTGTTCACCGATGTGCTGCGCTCCGAGCTGCAGCGTCCCGGGCAGTCGCTGGTCGAGCTTGCTGATCGCGTCAAGCTGATGGTGCGCTCCATCGCCAATGCCAACGGCATCCAGCAGGAACCGGACTATTTCTACAACGGAACCAACGTCGACGATTTCTATCTGGTGGGCTCGATCGGTCGCGAGCGCTTCCACATGGCGCAGGACAAGTGCGCCGGCGAGGTCGAGGACTGGGATCAGATCAAGAATCTGCAAAAGCGCGACCTGCTCGATCGCCACCGCCGGCGGTTCGATGGCTGCGGCACCGCCGAATTGGCGCGGCGCGCGCTCTCCGAATTGGCGCTCACCTCGGATGATCCGATCGAGGCGCCGGTGACGGTGGTGAACCGGTCGGTCAGCGACTGCGATCGCCTGGCGGCCTCCGACCAGGACCGCGCGCGGCCGCCCGAGGTGCCGGGCGTGCTGTGGGAGAAGATCGATGCCGACGCCGCCATCGAGGCCTGCACCAAGGCGGTGGCCGACAACCCGCGGATCGCCCGCTATCTCTACAATCTGGGACGCGCCTATCAGAAGCTCGGCTCGCGGCCGGGGCTCGACGACGAGGAGCGCACGCGCGCGCTCCGCAGCGCGCGCCTGTCCTACGACGACGCGACCAAGCGCGGCTATGTCAGCGCTTTGAACGATCTCGCCGTGTTGTACGAGAACGGCGACGGCGTGGAGGCCAATGGCGCGCAGGCCATCGAGCTGTTCAAGCGGGCGGCCCAGCAGGGCGATCCGCTCGCGATGTACAATCTGGCGCTCCACTACAAGGACGGCACCAACGACGTGAAGCGCGACGTCGCGCAGGCGGCGGAATGGTTCGCGAAGTCGGCCGAAAGCGGCTCGGTGTCCGCGATGGTCGAGCTCGGCGACGCGCTGATCAACGGCCGCGGGCAGGCGCAGAATCCCCGCCGCGGCCTCGAATGGCTGCAGCGCGCGGCCGATGCCGGCTCGGTGCGGGCGAAGTTCCTTCTCGGCATGACCTATTGGAAGGGCAAGATCTGCGGCTGCGGCGGCGAAGACAGCCCGAACAGCCAGCGCCAGGACCCCGACCTCGCGCTGCTCTGGTTCGGCCGCGTGGCCGAGACCGGCGACAGCGACGCGCAGGCGATCCTCGCCCGCATCATGGAAAGAGGCATCGGCCTCCTCAATCCGCAGCCCGAGATCGCGGAGCGCTATTGGCGGCTTGCCGCCTATGGGGGCAGCGCGTCCGCTCAATTCGAGTTCGCGGACCGGCTGCGCCGCGGCTTCCTGCTGGTCAAGCAGGAGTACGGCGAGCGCGAGGCCATCACGCTCTTGCAACGCGCCATGAGCCAGGGGTCGCCGCAGGCCGCACTGGCGCTCGCGCAGATCGACCGGAACGGCGAGCTCGGGCAGGAGAAGAACCCGATCGAGGCCATGCGGCTCGCCTATCATGCGATCGATCTTGCGGTGCTGACCGATCCGATGACCGAGGAGGGCAATCCGTTCCATGAGATCGCCGCCGCGCATCTCCTGGTCGAGATGGCCGAGAGCGGTGAGGCCACCGATGCCATGGGCCGGCCGGTTTTGACCCCGGAGGAGATCGGGCGGTTGGAGCATTATTACGGTGCGCCCGATCCGGTGACCAAGAAGGTGGCGATCCGCCGGCTGTATGTGCCCATCACCTGTCGCTTCAGGCGTTCGGGCTCCGGCTCCGGGCGGTCGGATGTCAGCTGGACCAACCATGACTGGCTCTGGGTCTGGGATTGGGGCCGTCCGGAATCCCCGACCGAGCCGCAGATGCGCAACATCGAGCGCACCAGCGGCTGCTCCGACAATGGCGATTTGCGCTCCACCCTGGTCGATGTCTATCAGCAGGCCAAGAAGAACAAGGTCGCCTTCGCGGATCTGATCGACCAGAAGATAAAGACCGCGCAGGGCTTGTCCGAGCCGGCGCAGAAGGCGAGCACGAAGTCGAGGCGATGAATCGGTCCGCGCGCGTTTTGGTGAGCGGTATGGGTGAGCGGTGAATGTCGACATCACAGGTGGAGCACGTCATGGGCAAGCCCTCTTTTTGGTGGAAGACCACATGCTGCAGCGCCGCTTTGCTGGCGCTCGGCAGCTTCGTTCGTCCCGATCCGGCCCACGCCCAGTTCGGCGGGATTGTCAACGGATTGATCGGCGGCGGCCTCCGCCTCAATTTCGGGGGTGGCGGCGGTTCCCGTCATGCCCGCTCCCACCATGACAATGGCGACGATTCGAGCTCGGACAGCAGCTCGAGCTCGAGCAGCTCGCAGAAAGACCGCAATGACCGGGTGCTGGCCTCGCTCGGCGCTCCGCCCAGCAGCGTTCAGACCTCGGTCCTGAAATCGGTGGTCTCCAGCGGCCTGCTCGGCGTCGTGGGCTCGACCCAGGATCTGGCCAAGGTCGGGCAGACCTCCTCCAAGGACGACGATCGCGACTGGACCGGGCGGATCCAACGCATCGTCGACCGGTTTAAGCGCGAGCAGGACAAGCGCATCACCACGCCGGGCGACGTCACCGAGCATGCGATCGAGCAGTCGCTCGATGCGGCGTTCAAGAAGGCCAAGCTCGACACCTTCGAAAGCTTTCTCGGCGAGAACTGGTCGGCCGAGCGCCTGCGCGTGCGGATCCTCGATCGGGTCGCCGCCGATCTGCCGCATCTGTTCGACGGCAACAACCGCGGCAACGCGCCTATGCAGGATCTCGACAATCTCATCCAGCATGCCGCCGAATCGATCTACCGGCGCATCTTCGAGGTCTCCGAGCTCTTGGCCGCGAACCGCAGCTCGACCCTGTTCGTGCAGCGCCTGTACCAGACCCATGGCGGTCTCGTGGACGATCAGCTGCGCGAGCTCGCGGACGGGATGATCATCAAGGCGTCGAACGCCGCGATCGGTAAGTTCGAGGGCGCCTTTCGGCGTGATGACAACGGATTCGCGCTGCGCTACCGCGCGCAGCGGATCGTGTTCGATTGCCTGTCGGAGAACGTCGAGCGGATAACTTCATCGGAAACCGGCATCGCGACCATCGGCGAGATCAAGCAGAAGATCGAGAAGACGACCCTGACGGAGTGCCAACAGTGGCTCGACACTCAGTTCGGCACGCAAGCCCGCGGGCTCAACCCACAGGTGCCGATGCCGCTGCGCGTGATCTGGTCGGCGTCGGGCCCGAAGGACGATCCGTCCATGTACAGCCGGGCGCGGGGCACGTTCTAGGCTGTAGTCGCCGATCGTGAGCTCGTCGATCTTCATCAGCTACTCCTCGCGCGACCAGAAAGTCGCGGAGACGATTTGCGACGC
>DASZKX010000257.1:0-24834 GCA_035552735.1 Xanthobacteraceae bacterium | reverse complement strand
CATGAACGATGCGGCCGCGCGGCTCGGCCTGCGCGCCGGCATGGCACTGGCCGATGCCAAGGCGATGTATCCGGCCCTCACCGTCGTGGACGCCGATCCGGATGCCGACCGCATCCTGCTCGCGGCCATCGCGGACTGGTGTGATCGCTATACGCCGCTCATCGGGCTCGACCCGCCGGCCGGACTGATGCTCGACATCACGGGTTGCGCGCATCTGTTCGGCGGCGAGGCGGCCTTTTGCGGCGACATCGTGCAACGGCTCGGGCTGCAAGGTTTTGCGGCGCGTGTCGCCATCGCGGACACCGTCGGCTGCGCCTGGGCGGTGGCGCGCCATCACCCTCCCCTGCAAGGGGGAGGCGAGCAAAGACCGTACGCCATCGTGGTGCCACCAGGCCACGCCCGCGATGCGCTGCTGCCTTTGCGGCTCACGGCGCTGCGCATCGCGCCCGACATCGAGGCCGCCTTGGGTCAGGCCGGTCTCAAACATATCGCCGACGTGATCGATCGGCCGCGCGCCCCGCTGGCGGCGCGCTTCGGCGAGGAATTCATCCGCCGCATCGATCAAGCCCTGGGGCGGGAGGACGAGCCGATCACGCCTCGCCTGCCCGTTCCGCCCTATGTGGCGGAACGCCGCTTCGCCGATCCGATCCTGCTCGAAGCCGACGTGCTCGGCACCACCGAGCAGCTGGCGCACGAGCTCGCCCGCATGCTGGAGCGGCGCGGCGAAGGCGCCCGCCGCCTGCAGGTCGCGCTGTTCCGCACCGACGGCAAGGTTTATCGGAGCGAAGTCGGAACCGGTGCGCCGCTGCGCGATCCGGGACGCATCCGGGCGCTGTTCGCGCAGCGGCTCGCCGCGGTCGGCGAGGCCTGCGATCCCGGTTTCGGCTTCGATGTGGTGCGGCTGGCGGCGCTTGCGACCGAGCACTGCGATCCGGTGCAGACCGGCCTGGCGGCGCCCGACCACAGCGCGGAACTGGCGCATCTCATCGATCGCCTGGGCGCGCGCTTCGGCCTTCGCCGGGTGACCCGGCCGGTGCCGCAGGACAGCCACATCCCCGAATTCGCGGTCGCGGCCGTGGCGGCGCATGTCACGCGAGACAAATTTGTCATTAGGCACGGCGTTTCACTTCCTCGCCATCGCAAGTCGAGCTTGCTCGACTTGCGCACTATTGGTGGCGAAATCGGGTACCCGATTTCGCGTGGGGAGAGGGTGGAGAGAGGGGGTCACGATGATTCCGTATCGCACCGCTCGAACCCCCTCATCCCACCTTCTCCCCAAGCGAAATCGAGTCTACCCGATTTCGCCATGAATAGTTGCGCAAGTCGAGCAAGCTCGACTTGCGGGGGAGAAGGAGTGAGAGGCCCTGCGTCCCTGAAGGCCATCAAGCTCTTGAAGATGGCGGAGGACGAAGATCGTTTCCACCAGGATGCCCTTGGCCCGCCGCGACCGCTTCGTTTGTTCGGACGCCCGGAGCCGATCGAGGCGATCGCGGAAGTCCCCGACGGGCCGCCGGTGCGATTTCGCTGGCGGCGCGTGCTGTACCAGGTCGCCCATGCGGAAGGGCCCGAGCGCATCGCCATGGAATGGTGGCGCGACCAGCAGGGGCGCGCGCTGACCCGCGATTATTTCCGGGTCGAGAGCCGCGAGGGAGTCCGGGTCTGGCTCTATCGCGAAGGCCTCTATGGACGCGAGCTCAAGGAGCCGCGCTGGTTTCTGCACGGCCTGTTTGCCTGATTGGCAAAAGTGGATGTTGCGTGATGTATGCCGAGCTCGCCGTCACCACCAATTTCTCCTTCCTGCGCGGCGCCTCGCATGCCGAGGAGCTGGTCGCCTGCGCCAAGCGGCTCGGCCTCGGCGGCATCGGCATCGCGGACCGCAACAGCGTCGCCGGCGTGGTGCGGGCCCATATGGCGGCGCACCAGGCGGGATTGCGGCTCGCGGTCGGGGCGCGGCTCGTCTTCGCCGACGGCACGCCCGATATCCTCGCCTATCCGCGCGACCGTGCGGCCTGGGGACGGCTCACCCGCCTGCTCTCGCTCGGCAAGCTGCGCGCCCCCAAGGGCGAATGCATCCTGGGCATGGCCGATCTCGTTGATTTCATCGCCGGGCTCAATCTCATCGTCATGGCGCCGCCGCGCATCGATGCCGCGGCCTTGCAGAAATTGCTGGGACGGCTCGAGCAAGCAGCTCCCGACAAATGCGTGTGGCTCGCCGCCAGCATGCTGTATCGCGGCGATGACGGGCGCCGCAACGCGCGGCTCGCCGAAATCGCCGGCCAGGCCGGCGTTCCGTTGATCGCCGTCAACGACGTGCTCTATCACGCCCCCAAGCGGCGCGCCCTGCAGGACATCATCACCTGCATCCGGGCGCACACCACCATCGATGCCGCCGGCCGCCTGCTGGAAGCCAATGCCGAACGGCATTTCAAGCCGCCCGCCGAGATGACCCGGTTGTTCCGCAAGGTTCCGGATGCGGTGCGGCAAACCAAAGTCTTTCTCGACGCATGCCGCTTCTCGCTCGATGAATTGAAGAACACCGAATATCCGGACGAGACCCGCAAGGGTTTCGCGACCCCGCAGGACGCGCTCGTCGCCTTTGCGCAGGCCGGCGCGGAGCGGCGCTATCCGGACGGGATTCCCGCCAAGGTGCGCCACGCGCTCGCCGAGGAGCTGCGGCTGATCGGCGAGCTCAACTACGCGCCCTTCTTCCTGACGGTTCACGACGTGGTTCAATTCGCCCGCGTTGAGGAGAAGATTCTGTGCCAGGGACGCGGCTCGGCGGCCAATTCGGTGATCTGCTATTGCCTCGGCATCACCGACGTGGATCCGCTCAAGATCGATCTTCTGTTCGAGCGTTTCGTCTCGGCCGAGCGGCGCGAGCCGCCCGACATCGATGTCGATTTCGAGCACGAGCGGCGCGAGAAGGTGATCCAGCACATCTACCGGACCTATACGCGCGAACGCGCCGGGCTCGCCGCGACCGTCATCTGCTATCGCGGCCGCAGCGCCATTCGCGACGTCGGCAAGGTGTTCGGGCTGTCGCAGGACACGATCGGGGCGCTCGCCAGCTCGCTCTGGGGCTGGTCGATGGACGGCGTGAGCGCGCAGGAGGCGCGGCGCATCGGCCTCGATCCGGCCGATCGGCGGCTCAGGATGGCGCGCTCCTTTGCGCGTGTGCTGACGGGGTTTCCCCGCCATCTGTCCCAGCATGTGGGCGGCTTCGTCATCACCCGCAGCCGGCTCGATGAAGTGGTGCCGATCGAGAATGCCGCCATGGAGGATCGCACCGTCATCGAATGGGACAAGGACGATCTCGATGCCGTCGGGCTGCTCAAGGTCGATGTGCTGGGGCTCGGCATGCTGTCCTGCCTGCGGCGCGCCTTCGAGCTCCTGCAGACGCATTACGGGGTTACGCGCGATCTCTCCATGCAGGACGAGGACAAGGCGACCTATCGCATGATCCAACGCGCCGACACGATCGGGGTCTTTCAGATCGAGAGCCGCGCCCAGATGTCCATGCTGCCGCGGCTCAAGCCCGAGAAATTCTACGATCTGGTCATCGAGGTCGCGATCGTGCGACCGGGCCCGATCCAGGGCGACATGGTGCATCCCTATCTGCGGCGGCGGCAGGGGCTCGAGCCGGTGCGATATCCCTCGCCGGAGCTCAAAGCCATCCTGCACAAGACATTGGGGGTTCCGCTGTTTCAGGAGCACGCGATGCGGATCGCCATCGTGGCGGCCGGCTTCGCGCCGGCGGAAGCCGACAAGCTGCGGCGCGCCATGGCGACGTTCAAGCGCGTCGGCACCATCAAATATTTCCGCGACAAATTCATCAACGGCATGGCGAGCCGCGGCTACGAGAGCGATTTCGCCGCGCGCTGCTTCAGCCAGATCGAGGGCTTCGGCGAATACGGCTTTCCGGAAAGCCACGCGGCGAGCTTCGCCAACCTGGTCTATGCCTCGGCCTGGATCAAATGCCGGCATCCCGACGTCTTCGCCTGCGCGCTCCTCAACAGCCAACCCATGGGCTTCTATGCGGCAGCCCAGATCGTGCGCGACGCGCAGGAGCATGCCGTCGAGGTGCGGCCGGTCGACATCAATCATTCCGGCTGGGATTGCAGTCTCGAGCCGGGCAGCGCAGGTGAGCGCCCGCGCGCAAACCTGCATCCGCGTCACGCGGAGATGCGCGCGGACATCCGCCAGACCCATGCGCTGCGGCTCGGCTTTCGCCAGATCAGCGGATTTTCGGAAGCGGACGGGCTTAAGATCGAAAGCACGCGGGGGCCGGGTTTCGATTCGGTGCGCGATCTCTGGCTGCGCACCGGCCTCACGCCCGCCGTCATCGAACGGCTGGCGCAAGCCGATGCGTTCCGCTCGCTTGGCCTCGACCGCCGCGACGCCCTGTGGACGGTGCGCGCCCTGCAGCGCTCGGGCGACAAGGACGACCTGCCGCTGTTCGCCCGGGTGACGATGCCGGCGCTCGAGCCCGACATCGCGTTGCCGCCGATGCTCCTGGGCGAGCACGTGGTCGAGGACTATCGCCGCCTGCATCTGTCCCTCAAGGCGCATCCGGTCGCGTTCCTGCGCCCCGATCTCGCGCGGCGCGGCATCCTGCGCCACGAAGAGCTCCCCGCCATCGCGTCGGGCCGCCGCGTGAGCGTCGGCGGCCTTGTGCTGGTGCGCCAGCGCCCCGGCACCGCCGCCGGCGTCATCTTCATGACGCTGGAGGACGAGACCGCCATCGCCAACACCATCGTGTGGCCGAAGATATTCGAGACCTTCCGCCCGATCGTGCTGGGCGCACGGCTCATCAGCGTCACCGGAAAGCTGCAGAACGAATCAGGCGTCATCCATGTGGTGGCGGAGCGGGTGGAGGACCTGACGCCGCTGTTGCGCCGCCTGTCGCAGGATCACGGCTGCGTCGAGGCGCTGGCGCGCGCCGATGCCGTGAAACATCCCGCCGCCCCCGACACGCATCCGCATCGCCACCCGCGCGCCGGCGATGCGCTGGTCACTTTGTTCAAGGACGAGCCGGCACTCGCCGGCCAGCTCGGCTTCGCGGCGGGCGTCATGCCGAAGGGACGGAATTTCCATTAGAGTAGATATCGAACGCACGCCGCGAATGCGAGCCGAGCGTAAAGGGCGGGATGAAATGACCAACATGACGAATGTCGGCCTGCGGCTTCATGGCGGGCTCGATCCGAATCGATGTGTCGAGCTGGCCAAGGCGGCGGAGGCCAACAATTTCGCATCCGTTTGGTTTGCAGAAAACCCGTTCGAGCGCGGCGTGCTGCCGATGGCGGCGGCCTGCGCGGTCGCGACCCGACGCATTCGCATCGGCATCGGCGTGTGGAACCCTTTCAGTCGCCATCCGACCCTGATCGCCATGGAGATCGGAGCCCTCGACGAATTGGCCATGGGCCGCATCAGTCTCGGGATCGGTTCGGGACTGACGTCCGCGATTCGCAAGCTCGGACTGGACGACAGGAAGCCGCTCGCCGCGCTCGGCGACACCTTCCACATCTTGCGTGGCCTGCTGCGGGGCGACGAAATCACCCATTCCGGCACGGTGTTTTCAGCGCACGGAGTCAGGCTCGCCTATAGGCCGCCGCGCCCCGACATGCCGATCTTCATGGCGGCGCGCGGTGACAAGGCGTTGCAGCTGTGCGGGCGGATATCCGATGGTCTCATGGTTTCGAACATGTGCCCGCCCGGCTATACGGCCCATGCGGTCGACATCGTCCGCCAGGCTGCCCTCGCGGCCGGCCGGACCATGAAGGCAAGCGTCGTCCAATACGTGCCCTGCATTGCGGGTCCCGACGGCGCGCAGGCGCGCCGCGCCATCAAGCCGACGCTGGCAGCGATGTTGCGACAATTCTGGGCGGTGCCGACCGCCAGATCGGCCATGCGCTACGGCGACATCCCGGAAGCCGAGCTCGAGGCGGCGGTCGATCGCATCGCCGGCGGAGAGCCGCCTGAGAGTGCTCTTTGCGATCGCTTCGTCGACGCCTTCACGATCGCGGGTACGGCTGACGAATGTCGTGATCGGATCAACGCCTACGCGGGCGCAGGCGTCACCGAGCTGGTGCTGACGTTTGTCGGCGCGGATCCGGTCGCCGACGTCGCGTATCTCGGCCGCGCGTTGAAAACGAGCTGATATTTCAGGCCATTGCGGCGCGAATTTTGGCGGCGGTTCTCTTGACGGCACAAATCCATTTTTGCGAAGCTTCAACGATGCGTTTCAGCAAAATGCTCATGGCTATTGCCGTCGCGCTGGCGATGGCGACGCCCGTTTGCGCGGCGCAATGGCCTTTACGCGCGGTCCGCGTCGTGGTTCCGTTTCCAGCCGGCGGGGCCACCGACGTCCTGACGCGTCTGTTGTGCCAGCGCCTTGCCGCGCAGCTCAATGTGCCGTTCATCGTGGAGAATCGCGGCGGCGCCGGCGGCAATATCGGCGGGGCCGTGGTGGGCGGCTCGCCCAACGACGGCTACACCTTCCTGATGGGGGCGCCCGGCGTGCTGGCCTACAACAAGGCGCTTTATCGCGAATCGCAATTCGATCCCGACCGGGAGCTCGAGCCGGTCGCGCTCTACGCCCGAATTCCCAACGTCCTGGTCGTGAACGCGTCCGTTCCGGCACAAGACGTGGCGGAGCTCGTCGCCTATGCCAAGGCAAATCCCAACAAGCTCAACTATGGCGCGATCGGATTCGGCGCCACGTCCTTTCTGTCCGCCGAGCTGTTCAAATCAATGGCCGGTGTGGACATTCAATTCGTCTCCTACAGCTCCACCACGCTGTCGCTGACCGACCTCATCACCGGACGAATCCAGATGGTGATCGACAATCTGACATCGTTTCTGCCGATCATCCGGGATGGCCGCGTGCGGGCGCTCGGCATGGGCACCGCGGTCCGCTCGCCGCTGCTTCCGTCGCTGCCGACCATCAGCGAAGCCGGCCTGCCCGGATACGAAGCGTCCTCCTGGATCATGTTGGCGGCGCCGGCCGGCACCCCGCAGAGCATCATTGGGGCGCTTGCGCAGGCAACAAGGCGGATCGCCGACGAGCCGGAATTCAGGGCGCGCATTGCCGAGCTGGGAGCCGAGGCCGCGGTCGGCACCCCGGCAGAGGCGCGGGCCTTCATCAAGGATGAATCGGTCAAATGGCAAGGCGTCATCACCAAGACGGGCGCGAAATTGGATTGAGGCCAGCAATGAAGGCTGAAAGGCCGGCGTGAGGGACCGCCCATCAAACCGCATCTGCGCTGGCCTGCTCGCGATCGCGGCGGCGCTGACACTGTCGACGCCGAGCCCCGCCGAAGAATGGCCGGCGCGGCCGGTCCGCTTCGTCGTCCCGTTCGCGGCGGGCGGAGCCACCGACATCCTGACGCGCCTGTTATGCGAGCAGCTCGCGCTTGCCCTCAACGCGCCGTTCGTGGTCGACGACCGCGGCGGGGCCGGCGGCAATATCGGCGCAGCGGCCGTCGCGGCCTCGCCGCCGGACGGCTACACATTGCTGATGTCGGCACCGGGCGTGCTCGCCTACAACAAGGTCCTGTATCGGGATATGCCGTTCGATCCGGATCGCGACCTGGAGGCGGTCTCCTTGTTCGCCGTGCTCCCGAATGTTCTGGTCGTGCATCCGTCGGTTCCGGCACAGAGCGTGACGGAGCTGATCGCCTACGCCAAGAAAAATCCCGGTTCGCTGAACTACGGTTCGGCGGGCATCGGCTCCACCTCGTATATCGCGGCCGAGCTGTTCAAATCGATGGCTGACGTGAACATCCAGCACGTCGCTTATCGGGGAACCGGCCCCTCCTTGATCGATCTCGTGGCCGGGCGGGTCCAGCTCGTCATCGACAACCTGCCGCCGATTGTGCCGCTCATCCGGAGCCGGCAGGTTCGCGCGCTTGCGATCGGCACCGAAAGCCGATCCGCCCTGATGCCGGATCTGACGACCATCAGCCAGTCCGGACTGCCGGGCTTCGCGGCCTATTCGTGGCAAATGGTCGCCGCACCGACCGGCACGCCCGCGAACGTCACCAGCAAGCTCGCCGCGGCGATCAAGCGGATTTCGACGGATCAGGCGTTCCGTGCACGCGTGGCGGAGCTGGGCGCCGAGACGGTGGGCGACACGCCGGCGGAAGCGCGCGAATTCGTCAAGCAGGAGTCGGTCAAATGGCGCGCCGTGGTTGACAAATCCGGCGCGCGCGCGGATTAGGTCGAGCTCCGATTGCGCAGCAACCGCGTTGCGCAACAACCGCGGCGCCGGAGGCCGGTCATGACCGATACGAAAATGAGCGAGGCACAACTCGTCGGCGGCTCCGAGAGCGACCGGAAAAGGCTCTTGCAGCTGCTGGACGAATATATCGTGGCCAACGGCCATTTCGACTGGGATAAACTAAGGCCCATCTGGAGCACGCTGCCGGAGGCCACCTTCTATAATCTCAACGGTCACACCTACAATGGCGCGGAGCATTGGCGTCGCCTGTGGGCCTTCTACAAGGAAAACGTCGAGGGGTCCTATTGGACACCGTTCGACATCGGCGGCGTCATCACCAGCGAGATGGCCGTGATCTGGTGCCATCGCGATACGCATCGTCACTGGGTCGGCAAGGACAAGCCGCCGCGCGACATTCACTACAAAGGCGACAAATTCATCACGCGCTCCACCATGGTGTTCCACAAAGAAAACGGCGACTGGCGCGTCGTGCACGCGCATTTCTCGGAAGCGGATTCCGGCCCGCGACCCGGCGGCATTTGAGCCCGGCCCATGTCCTGGTCACTGCTCATCAAGAACGGAACCGTTATCGACGGCTCCGGCTCGCCGCGGGAAAAGGCCGACGTGGCGATTGCCGGCGACACGATAGTGGCGGTTGCGCCGCGGCTCCCGGAGAACGCCGAGCGCGTCATCGACGCGTCGGCGCTCGTGGTCGCGCCGGGGTTCATCGATATCCATTCGCATTCGGATTTCTTCTACGAGCAGTGCCCGTCGGCCGAGTCCAAGATCCGTCAGGGCGTCACGACCGAAGTCGTCGGGATGTGCAGCTTTTCTCCCGCCCCCTGCACCTGCGAAAGCCGCCATCAGGTGGAAGCCGCGGCGCATTCGCTGGGCGCCACCCTCAAGGTTCGGTGGTCCACATTCGACGAATACCTCAAGGCGCTCGAGCAAGCGCGCCCCTGCGTCAATATCGTGCATTTCGTCGGACACGGACCGATCCGTTACGCCGCCATGGGGGCGCAGAAGCGTGAGCCGAGCGCCGCCGAGCTCGAAAATATGAAAAGCCTGCTGGCGGAGGCCATGGGGGCGGGCGCATTCGGATTGTCGTCCGGGCTCGTCTACGCGCCAAGCGCGTTCGCGAAGACCGACGAGCTGATCGCGCTGTGCGCATCGATGTCGGGAAGCGGCGGCCAGTATTTTACGCATATGCGGGGCGAGGCCGAAACCTTGCACGACTCGATTCTGGAGGCGATCGAGATATCCGAGCGGGCCGGTGTCTCATTACAGATCGCGCATATCAAGGCCTCGGGGCGCGAGAACTGGCCTTTGTTCGATCGCGCTTTGGAGCTGATAGCGGCGGCCCGCCAGCGCGGCATCGGGGCGTCCGCGGACGTGTACCCGTATGCGGCCAGCAGCACGTTCATGACCGCGCTCGTCCCCGAATGGGCCCATGACGGCGGAATCACCAAACTGCTGCAACGCATCTGCGATCCGGTCATCCGCGCACGCATCATCGCTGAGAATTCCGGACCCGGCGACCGCTGGCGCACCACACGCGAGTCGATCGGGTGGGATGAGATCATGATCGCCACCTGCCCCGGCCCGGAAGCCGAAGGATTGAGCCTGGCCGATCTCGCGGCGAAGCGGCGAAAGCCGGCGGCCGATGCGATGCTGGACTTGCTGGTCGAGCACGAGGGGGCGGTGTCGATGGTGATGTTCACGCAGGCGGAGCACAACGTCCAGAAGGCGCTCAAGCAACCTTATGTGATGATCGGTTCGGACTCATTGGGCTTGTCGGGCGGGCCGGGCCCGCATACGGGTCGTCCGCATCCGCGCATGTATGGCACGTTTCCGCGTGTTCTCGGCAAATATGCCCGCGAGGCAGGGCTCTTCACCCACGAAGCCGCGGTCGCCAAAATGACCGGGATGCCGGCCGCGAAGCTTGCTCTGCGGTCGCGTGGCCTCGTCCGCCAGGGATACTTTGCCGATTTGGCTTTGTTCGATCCCGAAACGGTCTGCGACCAGGCCACCTTCGAGGATCCGCACCGCTATCCGGGCGGAATTCCCTATGTGATCGTAAACGGCAGCGTGGTCGTGGATGGCGAAAAATTCAATTCCGCCTCCGCGGGACGGATCCTTCGGCCCGCATCGGCCACGCAATAGTATCGAAACTACATCCTGCCCCGCAGCAAGTGCGGGGCAGGATTCTGCTTAAAACGCCCTAGATGCGATCCGGGAACCGGATGACGAAGTTGTCGCGGTTCGGCATCTTCACCTTCGGCAACGTGGTGGCGTTCATCTCCTCATCCTCGGGGATGAGCTTGTTGGCCGCCAGGATGTAGGCGGTGAGCGCATAGACCTCCTGATCGGTCAGCGAACGCGGCTGGGTCCACGGCATCGAGCGGCGGATGAAATCGAATACCGTGGTGGCATAGGGGTAGTAGTTGGCAATGACCTTGCCGCCGTCGAGCGTCGCCTTCGGCGGACCGCCGATCACCCGCGCGGCAAGACCGCCCTGGCCTTTGTCGCCATGACAGGCGACGCACTTCTCGGCAAAGATCTTGGCGCCGCCGGCCGCCGTGCCGCTGCCCGGCGGGAGATTTGTGCCGTCCGGGAGAACGTTGATGTCCCACTCGGAAAGATCGGCCTGGCCGATGGGCTTGCCGAGATGCGCCGACTCGGCAAGCGCGACGCCGCCGCACGCGAGCCCGGCAACAGCCGCTGCGAGCGCTACCTTACGCATAGACATGCTTGACCTCCCCTTTGGCGTCGACGCCCCAGCTGGTGATTGGATTGGCATGATGCCCCGGGAATCCACCGACCGCTGGCGGTTTGGTGGTCTGGCCGCGCGCCGCCACGAACTGCTCGCGGGTCGGCTGTACGGCGCCGCTCTCGTCCCACGCGCGGCTCTGCAGAATCGCCGGCCCGCCGTCCCAGCGCCACGGCAGCGAGAACCGCGTGAAGGCCTTGGGCAACCGCGGCTCCATCAGGGCTGACTCCGCCCAGCTCTTGCCGCCGTCCGCCGAGACCATGACCTTGGCGATGCGTCCGGAGCCCGAATAGGCGATGCCGGTGATCTCGTAGAAACCCGGCTCCTTGAGATTGAGGCCGGGCGACGGCGAGGTGATGAAGGACTTCACCTCGTTGACGAAATAGAACTGCGTGTCCTTTCCGTCGGGCAGCGGGTCGGTATAGATCTTTGATTCGTAGTAGGTCATCCCGGGTTGGTCGGTGACCTGCACGCGGCGCAGGAACTTGACGTTCATGTTGCCCTCGTAGCCGGGCAGCCACAAACGCATCGGATAGCCCTGGCCGGGCTGGATGCGCTCGCCGTTCTGGAACATGGCGACCATGGCGTCATCCATGATCTTCTTCAGCGGCACGCTGCGGGTGAGATGGGGAGAATCCGCGCCCTCGGCGATGATCCACTTCGCCTTCGGGTCGACGCCGGCTTCGTCGAGCAGGGTCGCGAGCGGCACGCCGGACCATTCGGCGCAGGACGAGAGACCATGCAGCGCCTGCAGGTTGGCCTGGATCGGCTCATTGGAGAACAGCGGTGCGCTGTTGCCGCCGCATTCGGTGAAGCCCACGCGCGACACCATCTGGTAGCGCATGAGGTTGTCGACCGTGAATTCCAGCGGCTGCCGCACCATCCCGTGGATCACGAGCTTGTGCTGAGCGGGATCGATGTCCGGAATGCCGGCATGCATGATGGTGAAGTGCAGGCCGTTGGGCGTGATGATGCCCCGCAGCAGTTGGTGCGGCGTGCGCGCGCGCTGTCCGCCGGGCGCGTTGTTCTGATTGTCGACACTCCGCACCACCTTGTCCTCAAAGGGCGAGGGCCGCTGGTAGGGCGGAACAGGATTGCCCGGATGCGTGCTCCATGGCGCTTCGGCCAATGGCTCGGCAGCCGCAGCAGTCAGCGAACCGGCAGCGCCGGCTCCCACGGCGCCGGCCAGCAGCACGCCACGGCCGAGCAGCGCACGCCGGTCAAGCAGGCCGTTGCCGGCCACTTGCGGAATCGAACTTCCACTTTGTCGGGTTTTGCTCATGGTGTTTCCCCATATGGGCTTCTTGCGCATTCTCCGGCCTACCCATCGGTTGGGCCGTGACGGTTCAGTGGTGAGCCCACTGACGCAACCCCCACAAAGCACGTTTCGGGTCACTGCTCCAGTGCCGAAAAGCGATGCGCAAGCCAGTCCAGCGCGCCACGCGCGGCGGCGGCACCAGTGGAGAATGTGGCTTGCAGGAGGTAGCCACCGGTCGGCGCCTCCCAGTCCAGCATTTCGCCGGCCACGAAAACGCCAGGGCGGCCGCGCAGCATGAAGCTTTCGTTAACGTCTTCGAACGCGATACCGCCGGCAGTCGAGATCGCGCTCGCGAGCAGCGCCACGCCGCGCAGCCGCACCGGCACCGCCTTGATGAGCCCGGCCAGCGCCTGCGGCGCCATCGCGGACGGGCGCTGCGGGGATGCCATGGTGGCCTCGTGCAGCAGCCCGACCGCGGCCGGGGCCAGCGCCACCGTCTTGCGCAGAAAGGTCGCGAGCGACTGCTTGCCGCGCGGCGCGTGCAAGCGCTGCTCCAGCGCCGCAAAGGCAATATCGGGACGCAGATCGATGTGGATCACGGCTTCGCCATGGGCCGCGATCGCGGCGCGCAGCGATGCGGAGAGCGCGTAGATGGCGGCGCCCTCGAGCCCGCTGCGCGTGATGATCGCCTCGCCGCGGACCGCGCGGCCCGCGAAGGAAACCTCGATGCGCTTGAGCGGCTGGCCTTCGAAACGGCGCGAGAAGACATCCGACCAACCGGCCATGAACCCGCAATTGGCGGGCATGAGCGGCGTCACCGCGATGCCGGCCTTGGTCACCGCCTCGACCCAGCCGCCGTCGGAGCCGAGCCGGGGCCAGCTGGCGCCGCCCAGCGCCAGCACGGTCGCATCCGCCTGAACCGCTACGGGTCCGGCCGGGCCGACGAAGACCAGCGCGCCATCTTCATCCCATCCGACCCAGAGATGCCGCGGCTTGAACGCGACGCCGGCCGCGTCGAGCCGCCGCAGCCAGGCGCGCAGCAGCGGCGAGGCCTTGAAGGCTTGCGGGAACACGCGCCCGCTCGATCCGACGAACGTGCTTTGGCCGAGACCCTCGCACCACGCCCGCACATCAGCCGGTGAAAACGCCGCGATGGCGGCGCGCAGGCGCGGCCTGGCGGCGCCGTAGCGATCGAGCAGCCGTTCTGGCTCTTCACCATGCGTGAGGTTGAGGCCGCCGCGGCCGGCGAGCAGAAACTTGCGTCCTGCCGACGGCATCCGCTCATACAGCGTGACACGCGCGCCGCCGCTCGCCAGCACCTCGGCCGCCATCAATCCGGCCGGCCCGCCGCCGATGACGGCGACATGGGGGCGGCCGGTTGAGCTTTGGTTGCCCATTTCTGGGCTCCGCCTGATGGCGCTCGCTGCTCGGGCTCAATCCTTGGCGGCTCCGCCGCCCAGCATCAAATGGATGGTCTTGGTCTCGGTGTAGCTCAGCAATTCGTCGATGCCCTCTTCGCGCCCGAGCCCGCTGTTCTTGTAGCCGCCGAACGGCGTTCCGTAGAAATGGCCGGAGGCGCCGTTGATCCAGACATAGCCGGACTTGACCGCGCGCGCGGCCCGGAAGGCGGCGTCGAGATCGTTGGTGAAGATCGATGCGGTCAGGCCGTATTCGGTGGAGTTGGCGAGCGTCAGCGCTTCCTTCTCGTCGCGCCAGCTGAACACCGAGAGCACCGGGCCGAAGATCTCCTCGCGCGCGATCCGCATGGCGGGTTTCACGTCGGCGAAGACCGTCGGCTCCAGCCAATAGCCGCGCCGGAATGGCTCGCCGGGCGGCCGCTTGCCGCCGGTCATCAGCCGCGCGCCCTCCTGGCGCCCGGACTCCACCATGGCGCAGACGCGCTCGTAATGACGCTTGGAGTTGATCGGCCCCATCTGGGATTTGTCGTCGAGCGGATCGCCCAGCCGCAGCGCGGCCACGCGTTCGACCACCCGCTTGAGCACGCCTTCGTAGAGCGATTCGTGCAGCAGCAGGCGGCTGGTCGAGCCGCAGGACTGGCCCTGCCAGGCGAAGTTCATGCCGGCGACCGCGATCTGGGCGACCTTGTCGGGATCCATGTCGGGGAACGCGATCAGCGGGTTCTTGCCGCCGAGCTCGAGGGTGACGTGCTTGATGCCGCCCTCGGCGGCGGCGCGCTGGATGGCGCGGCCGGTCGGCACCGAGCCCGTGAAGGCGATGCGTTTGACGGTCGGGTGCCGCGCCAGCGCGTCGCCTGCCGGCATGCCGAGGCCCGTGACGATATTGACCACGCCCGCGGGCAGCACCTCGCGGCAGATCTCGCCCAGCATGGTGGCCGAGAGCGGGCTCGTTTCCGGCGGCTTGAGCACCACCGTATTGCCCGCCATGAGCGGCGCCGCCAGCGCATTGGCGGCGAACTTGATCGGGTGATTGAACGGGATGATGCGCCCCACCACGCCGTAGGGCTCGCGCAGCGTCATATGCAGGTTCTTGGCGCTGGCCGGGATGGTCTCGCCTTTGATCTCGCTGTGGAAGCCGGCGTAATAGTCGAGGGTGTCGCCGGCGCTGGCGACATCCGCCCGCATCTTGCTGATGGTGTTGCCGGTATCGATGACCTCGATGCGCAGGATGCTGTCGGTCGCCTCGCGCAGCTTCGCGGCCAGCTGGCGCAACAGCTTGGCGCGCGCCTTGGGGTCGAGCGCCGCCCAGGCGGGCTGCGCGGCCTCCGCGACCGTAACCGCCCGGTTGACGTCGGCGGCGGTCGCGGCCGGTACGTGGCCGAGCGTCTCTTCCGTGGCGGGATTGACCGATTCGAGCCATTCGCCGCCTTCGCTCCCGACCAGCTCGCCGCCGATCAGCATATGGCCGCGCATGAGATTGGAATGGACGTTCATTGGGCGATCCTCATTGGTTCACGAGTCCTGGTTAGCACGATCCGGATCAGTCGGCCTTGATATTGGCGTCATGGACCACCTTGGCCCATTTTGCGATCTCGGTCTTGATCCGCTCGCCGAAATGCGAAGGCGTATCGGCAACCGGATCGAAGCCGAGGTCCTCCAGGCGCTGCTTCACCTCCGGCAACGCGACGATGCGCACGATCTCGTCGTGCCAGCGATCGATGATCTCTTTCGGGGTGCCGGCCGGCACCACCACGCCGGTCAGCGTATCGGATTCCTGATCGGGCACGCCAGCCTCCGCCATGGTGGGGACGTCCGGCAGCACCGCGGCGCGCTTGAGGCTGAGCACCGCGAGCCCGCGCAGCTTGCCGTCCTTGATGTTGGCCATGGCGGGCGGCAGCGCCGTGAAGACGACCGGCGTATGTCCCCCCAGGGTCGAATTGATCGCCAGCGCGGCGCCGTTGAACGGCACCGTCACCAGGTCGAGCCCGAACTTGAGCTTGAACAATTCGCCCGCCAGGTGCGGGGTCGAGCCGGTGCCGGGCTGGGCGAAGCTGTATTTGCCGGGATTGGCCTTCACCAGGTCGATCAGCTCGCGCACGCTCTTGACCGGCAGCTCCGGATAGACCGAGAGCACGTTGGGCGAGGACGCCGCCAAGGTGACGGGTGAAAAATCCTTGATCGGATCGTAGGGGACTTTCGTATACATGCTCGGATTGACGATGAAGCCCGTGCTCACCACCAGGATCGTATAGCCGTCCGCCGGCGCCCGCGCCGCCAGGGCGGCCCCGGTATTGCCGCCGCCGCCCGGAACGTTCTCGGTATAGATCTGCTGCCCCCAGGTTTCCGACAGCTTCTGGGCCACGATGCGGGCGATCACGTCGGTGGGGCCGCCGGCCGCAAACGGCACGATCATCCGGACCGAATGGCTCGGATAGATCTGCGCGAGCGCGCTGCCGGCGTCAACCAACGCAGGGGAGACCAGCCCGAGCAGCACAACGAACCCACGGAACAGCGTTGTCATGGCGCCCTCCTTCGTGTTGTTGTGCGGCCATCATCGCGCCCGCGCCGGGCGCAGTAAATGGGGGAGTCTCGGGCCGCATCCGCAAGGCTTAAGGCCCCCGCTCCCACGCCGGAAGGAAGCACGATGTCGAATGCAGGGTCGAATGCCGCGTCAATCGCAGCGTCGAAAAAGAAGCTGACCCGACAGGATCTGCGCGAGGCCGCCGAAAAATACAAGAACTGGGGCAAGTGGGGCCCGCAGGACGAGATCGGCACGCTCAATTACACCGCCCCAGAGGACATCATTGCGGCCGCCCAGCTGGTGCGGAAAGGCAAGGTGATCTCGCTCGCGCTCAATTTCGACCATACCGGGCCGCAGGGCGCCAAGAGCTCGTATCCGGCAATGGGGCGCACCAACCCGATCCACACCATGTTGCGCACCGGCACTGACGCTTATTCGGGCGTGCTCGACAAGCGCGGCATCCGGGCCGCCGACGACATGGTCACGATGCCACTGCAATGCGGCACCCAGTGGGATGGTCTGGGCCATGTATTCTATGAGAACTCAATGTGGAACGGCTACGATTGCCGCGAGGTCACCTCAGGCGGCGCGCAGAAATGCGGCATCGAGAAGACCAAGAGCAAGATGGTCGGCCGCGGCGTATTTCTCGATGTGGCGCGCGCGCTCGGCAAGGAGTGCCTGGAGGACGGCTACGGCATCACCTGCCAGGACCTCGACGTGACCGCCAAGCAGCAGGGCGTGAGCGTCCGGCGCGGCGACTATGTGGTGGTGCGCACCGGACAGATGGAGCGCTGCCTCAAGGCCGGAAGCTGGGATGGCTATCCGGGCGGCGACGCGCCGGGCTTTGCGTTCGAGACGCTGGAATGGGTGGCGCGCACGCAGCTCGCGGCGCTGGCGAGCGACACCTGGGGCTGCGAGGTGCGGCCGAACGAGACCGAGCCCGGCATCAACCAGCCCTGGCACTGGATCACCATCCCGATGATGGGCATGACCATGGGCGAAATCTTCTACGTGAAGGATCTCGCCGATGACTGCGCGGCCGACAAGGTCTACGAATTCATGTTCGTGGCACCCGCGCTGCCGATCACCGGCGCGGTCGGCTCGCCGACCAATCCGCTGGCCATCAAGTGATGGGGATTCAAATTCATGCCGCACATCTCCTGACCCAACAATTTATTTCGCACCAGCGCGCCCGATATGCGATAGGCGGGTTCGCCCCGGCACGTCGCCGCGGCAGCCGCTCCGGGGGAATACTCAGCAATGCTCGGACACAATCGGAAAATGGCCGGGGCCGAATGCCTGGCCGAGATGCTCAAGGGCTATGGGGTCACCCATCTTTTCATGGTGCCGGCCGTGCTGCGCCGGACCTTCGCGGAGCTCGAGCGGCGCACCTCGATCGCGCGCATCCATACCCATGGCGAGAAATCGGCCGCCTATATGGCGGACGGCTATGCACGCGCCTCGGGCCGGCCCGGCATCTGCATGGCGCAGGTGATCGGCGCGCTCAATCTGGCGGCCGGCTTGCGCGATGCCTGGCTCGCCCATTCGCCGGTGATCGCGTTCACGGGCGGGCGCGAGCCAAAGACCAAGTTCCGCAAAGTGTACCAGGAGATCGACGACCTTCCGGCGTTCGAGCCGGTGACCAAGTTCAACGCCACGGTCGATGACGTGGCGCGCTTTCCCGACATGATCCGCCAGGCCTTCCGGGTCGCGGTCTCGGGCTGCCCCGGGCCGGTGCATCTGCAGTTCCGCGGCAATGAAGGTCAGGTCGATGCCGAGGAGGCGGAGCTCGAGCCGCTGGTCGAGCCGATGTTCGCCCGCGTCCCGCCGTTCCGGCCCGAGCCTGAGCGGGCCGGCATCCTGGCCGCCCTCAAGCTGCTGCAAGAAGCCGAACGCCCGGTGATCGTCGCGGGCGGCGGCGTGCGCGCTTCGGGCGCAGCGGCCGAGTTGGTGGAGTTGGCGCAAGCCCTGCAAATTCCGGTCGCCACCTCGCTCAACGGCAAGGACACCATCGCCGGCAATCATCCGCTCTCGGTCGGCGTGGTCGGCAGCTATTCGCGCGAAAGCGCCAACCGGGTGGTCAATCGCGCCGATCTGGTCTGCTTCATCGGCACCGAGACTGGCGGCATGACCACGCATTTCTGGGCGGTGCCGCCGATCGGTACGCCCGCCATCCAGATCGATATCGACGCCGAAGCGATCGGCCGCAACTATCCGCTCAAGGCTGCGATCAACGGCGACGCCAAAATCACGCTCGCCCGCATGCTGGAGCACGCCGACCGCGGCAGCGCCGCGCGGCGCGCCCCCTGGGTCAAAGAGGCGCAGGCGATCTGCAAGGAATGGAGCACCAAATACGCGCCGGCCCTCGCCTCCGACGCGGTGCCGATCCGCCCCGAGCGCATCTGCGGCGAATTGTCCCGACATCTGCCACAAGACGCCATCGTGGTGGTGGATACCG
Organism: Xanthobacteraceae bacterium; assembly: GCA_035552735.1. Classification (GTDB taxonomy): domain Bacteria; phylum Pseudomonadota; class Alphaproteobacteria; order Rhizobiales; family Xanthobacteraceae; genus VAZQ01. The sequence goes on along the minus strand of DASZKX010000257.1, from coordinate 6,191 downwards.
GGCATGCCGGGATGTGGATGGGTGGAATGTTCGATCTCGCGAGCCCGCGCCAGAGCTACCTGCGCAGCGCCGGGCATCTCGGCTGGGCGTTCCCGGCCGGGCTCGGCGCCAAATGCGGCGTGCCGGACCGCCCGGTCGTCACCTTCACGGGCGATGCCGGGTTCTGGTACCACATCGCGGAGGTCGAGACCGCCGTGCGCTGGAAGATCAACGCCGTCACGGTGGTCAACAACAACAGCGGCGGCAATCAATCCAAGCGCGGCTTCGACCGCGCCTATGGGGGCACCCAGAGCGAGCAGGCGCGCGAGCTGTGGACCTACAACAAGGTCGACTTTGCGCGGCTGGCGCAGGACATGGGGGCGCTGGGCATCCGGGTCGAGAAGCCGAACGAGCTCGCGGGTGCGCTCGCGCAGGCGCTGGCGGCCAACCGCCCGGCCGTCATCGACGTCGTCACCGACATCGATGCGCTCGCCCCGCTGGCGGTGAGCTGAGGCGTCTGTCCGGGACGCGGTGCAGCGTAGCTCATAACGGCGGACGATGCGGAGCGGCGCTCTGCTGATCCAGAAGCTTCCCAATCTCGGACCTGGAGACGGTCCGACCTCAGTAGCCGCCGACTCCCGAAAAGACGCCCTCGTCGATCGGAACGAACACCTCGTCGACGGACGCCAAGCGGTCGGTCAGCCCCTGTGCATGGGTGTAGCGCATCGCGGTCTCGAGATTCTTGCGGTTGGCGGCCCCGAGCCCATAGGCCCAAGGATCGCGGCCCAGGATCGCGTCCTGCTCCTCGGCGGCGCTGGTATTCCACGCTTGCGGCAGCACGCGCGGATTGCGCAGCCGTTGATAGGCGATCTGCTTGGCCTGGTTGAAGGCATAGGCCAGGTTGGCCGGAACCCAGGGATGCGCCTCGACGACGCTTTGGCGGATGATGACCACGTGCATGATCGGGAAAATCCCGGTCTGCCGGTAGTAGTCGATCTCCAGCGCCTTGAAATTGGGAAACAGCCGCGCCACCCGTTTGTCGCCCCGCACGAAGGGCGCCGGGAAGCTCGGCGCCAGCATCGCGTCGATCTCGCCTTGCGCCAGCATCTCATCGAGCGACTGGCCGGGCGGCACGAATTCGATGGTCAGCCCAGGCGGCGGCGTGAACGGAATCTCATCGAGCTTGGGCACCACCCAGATCGCGTCGCGATGCGGCAAGCCGAAGAGCTCCTCGAGCAGGCCGCGCAGCCAGACGCAGGCGGCGGGCTGGAAGCCACCATAGCAGCCGATCTTGCGGCCGCGCAGATCCGCGGCCTTCGTGATCCCCTTGCTGGTGTTGACGAATACGAAACCGTGGCGAAACCGGCGATGCGGATAGATCGGCAACGCGATGTAGGGATGGCCGCGGTCGCGCGCCATGAAATAGGCGCAGGCGTTGAACTCGCCCAGATCGCACTCGGCATTGCGCGCCAGCCGCCAATGGCGATCGCGCGACGCCGAATTGGTCAGCACCGTCAGGGCGATGCCATCGGGCTCGACCAGGCCCTCGGCCAACGGCCGTGTGATCTCGTAGTCGCCGCACGTGAGTGTCAAAGACAGCTTCGTCGCCACATCGGATCCTTTCGCATTTTTAACGCGCATTTGGCGCGAGTCTTGGAATCATCTGCCCGGGAGAAATTGCTCGGTATAGTATTTGGTCAGGTCGGGCTCCTTTGCGATCAGCCGCAGATCGACAAAGGAGCGTTGGATGGTAGCGAGCGCGCGGGGCTCGAAACGGCCAGTGTCCGAGAACATCGGCATCACCAGATCGTATTGCTGCGCCTCGACCGCAATCGAGAAATTTGTCCGCTCGCGCGAGACGCGCACGGTCTCGTCCTTGTTCATGCGCATGAACCCGATGGTATCGAACCAGCCCTTGAGGAAGCGCCGGATGGCGTCGGGGTTCTTCTGCACGAGCTCGTTCGAGGCAAAGATGGCGTGGATCATGAAATCCTTGACGATGTCGGAGGCTGGAAACAGGAGCCGCCCGCGCTTCGCCTCGGCGAGCTGCAGCCCGAGCGCCGTCGAGCTGACCACCGCATCGATCTGTCCGGTCACCAGCGCGGCCACCTGGTTCGGCAGTTCGGCCCCCACCGTGACGTAGGTCAGGGTGTGGGCGTCCCAGCCCTTTTGGCGGGCGAGCTCGCGCATCAACCATTGGGTCAGCGAATTCACCGTCGAAATGCCGATGCGCTTGCCCTTGAGGTCATCGGCCGTCTGTGCCGGCGAATCATAGGGCACGATGACGCTGAGCAAGAGCGGCGGGCCCGCCATGGCGGCTACCGCGATTTCGGGATCGCCCTTCACCGGGAAAATCAAATCCGGCCCGGCCCCGAGTCCGATATCGAGGCTGCCGGCCGCCATGGCCTGATGCATCTTGGCGCTGCCGTTGAGCGTTACCTCTTCGGGGTCGATGCCGTATCTCGAAAAGAAGCCGTGCGTGATGCCTAGTCTCAGGGGCAGGAAGGAGAAGGATTGCACCGATGGATTGCCGACCCGGATCTTGTCGGCGGCGAGGGCTGCAGATGCCGGAACGAATCCGGCAAGAACCGCAACTGCCGCTGCGAGCGCCACGCCGTAACAGCCGACCTTGGAAACAGTCCGCACCACCGCCTCCGTGCCGATCCGAGCGTCGCTAAGTCATCCCATCGCGCCCGTGTTTATCTCACCTGCCGGCAGCCCCGTCGACTAGCTCACCGTTGAGCGCGCTCGCCGCTTTGGCGATGAGCGGAGGCGTTACGCCTGCAGCCCGTCGTCGAATTGCTCAACGCCGTCCTTCCTGACGACGATCATAGTGGAGCAGATCATGCCGCCCTTCGATCCGTCCGTGGCTCCGATGCGCAGGGAGTAGACCTCGCTCTCCTCGAAGGCCTCGGCGATATCGGTATAGGGCGGCTCCTCCAGGGCGAGGCCCATGCGCTGCGCGAATGCGGACGCGATCACCGGATGCGCCTGGTAGGGCTGCATCGTGGCTGCGATCAACTGCCCGATCTCCTGCGTCCCGACGCCCGCTTTGATCGCCGACAGGGCCGACCCCATCGCTTCATATGCTTTCTCATGGACCCGGGCCGGTTCCGGCCGCGTCGTGAACAGAGGAAAGCATTCAGCCCAATAGTTGAATTGTCGGATCGCCAGATAGGCCATGAGCGGATCGACCTGCTGCTCGACCGGGACAAGAAACGGCTGCAGCGTGCGGCCTCCGTCCAGACTGAACAGCGTACGGACATCCTGCGCTCCGGCCCTATTGGCGGCATGCTCGCCCGCCAGGATGACGTCGGTAACGCCGCCACCCGACATCAAGGCGTCCCGTATCGCTTTGCGAGCCACGCCGGTCGCCTTGACGGCCGCATCGACCGCATTGAGCTCGTAGCACGACTTGCGCCGCATCTGCGACCACACATGGGAGGTGGCATCGGTCGTCGCATCGGCGCCGCCGAGCGCCTCCGTGATGCTCCGGCGCAACGCAACCGGCATGGTATCGGCCGCGACCAGGAGCGTGCGTCGAGCCGTGCCGCCGGCCGCGATGCCGGCCGCCACATCCTTGAGGGTCCCGATAGGCTCGATCCAGGTCAGCGGCCGCGCCGCGCCGATCATGTTGGCGGCATCGCCCACGAACAGCCGATGCTCTCCGCCGCGCGACAGCAGCGCCACGGCGGGCCCCAGCTTCGGAATCAAGTTGGTGAAATAGGCGAGCTCGGCATGATGGCGGCTCGAGCCGAACACGATGGCGCGCTCGGCCTGCGGGTCCGCTCCCCACAGCGCCTCGATGCGGCGCGTGAATTCTTCGCGCGGCATGCGCTTGGCGTCCCAGTCCGATGGACCAATCAGCAATGTGGGGTGCGGGGTCAACATGGCGGTCAGCTTTTCCGGCGGCCCGCAATGCCGAGCGACGACTGCTCCTGGGTCAGGACCTCGGCCCCGCCCGCGGTGATCACCACCGGCTCGCCGCACAACAGATAGCCGGTCTCCGGCAGATATTGGTTGGGATGGATCATGAACAGCATGTCGGGCTCAAGCACGGTCGTGTTGTCGAGACTGACGTCGCCCGGCCGCGTCGAGGCGAAGCCGAGCCCGTGGCCGCGGCGGCGGATGTGGGGCGGGTGGCAAAATTCGCCGTAACCCTGCGCCTCCAGGACCGCATTGATGGCGCGGCAGACCTCCGCCATGGGAACGCCCGGTCGCGCGGCCGCGATGCCCCGCTGCATGGCCTGCACCACCAGCTCGTATTTGCGGCTGAGCAGGTCGGGCGGATCGCCGAGCACCACGGTGCGGCAGATCTGGGTGAGCTGGCCCCGATAGCTCGGCGTGATCTCGGCCAGGATGATGTCGCCGGGCGCGAGCCTGCGGCCGGTCGAGGGCTGAACGGCACGATTGTGCGGCCCGGCGCATAGCAGGAGGAAATTGTCCTCGGCACCCAGAGCCTTCATATAGTCTTTGAGCGCGAGCGCGAGCTCGTCCTCGGTCATTCCGGGCGCCGCGATCTGCAACAGTCGGACGTAGCCGAGCTCGGCGATGCGCGCCGCCTCGCGGGCAAATCCGATCTCGTCAGCCGTCTTGGTGCGAGCCGCGTCAAAGACGAGCTTGTCGGCGGCGCGCGCGCCCGGGAGCGCCGCGCTGATCGGGCGCGCCATCCCGGACGGCAGCAACGGCAGCCCGGCAATGCCGATCTGAGTATGGGCGTCCTGCGGGAATTCGCCGCCGAACAATGTCGGCAATGCCGCCACCAGATCATCGGTCCCGACCACGCGGGCCTGCGGACAGAGCTCGGTCGCGCGCCCGGCATCCCAGCGCGGCGTCACGACCAGGGTGCAGTTGCCGTCGGGAAACAGAAGGGCGGCCGCGGGGCCGATCGACTTGAAGCCGGATAGCACAGTCACCGGATTGGGTTTCTCGATGAAATGCGCGCCGTCATGGAACGCGACCAGAAGCAAGAGCTTCTCGTCCTGCATGCGCCGGCAAATGTCCGACAGGCGCTGCTGGAAATTCATGCCTGTTCCCGCCGCCATGGTTCGAGAGGCCGCGCCGATTTCGGGCTTGCCCGAGATCGGCATCTTTGATGCGCAAGTCGGGTAGACCCGACTTGCGTGCGCGGCTCCTCGCCATGAAGTCTGTGATTGTTGCGAGATATCACGTATCGTTCCCCTCATCCTGAGGAAGCGGCCGAAGGCCGCGCCTCGAAGGATCAGACTTCCTCCGATCCGCCGGAATCGCCGAGGTCGGTATCCTCGAACAGCTCGTCGAGCGGCCTCAGCTTGCCGACCATGCCCTGCTGATGGGTGTAGCGCTGGATGGTCTCGAGGGTCTTGCGATTGACCGGGGTGAGCCCATAGGTCCAGGGATCGCGCCCCAGGATGTCCTCCTGCTCCTCGACCGCGGTGCGCACCCAGGCGAGCGGAACCATGCGCGGATTGGCGACCCGGCGGTAGGCCGCGAGCTTGGCCTGCTCGAAGGCCTTGACCAGGTTCGTGGTCGCCCACGGATATTTGTCGACGATCTCCTGCTTGATGGTGGTCACGTGCATGATCGGAAAAATTCCGGTCGAGCGGAAATAATCCATCTCGATCTGCTTGTAGTCCGGGAACAGGCGCGCGATCCGCTTGTCCCCCATGGCGAAGGGGCGCGGGATGGTGGGCGAGATCATGGCCGGCAGATCGCCCTCCGCCAGCATGTCGCTGAGCGATTTGCTCGACGTCTTCATCTCGATGCGCAGACCCGGCGGCGGCGTGAACGGCACGTCCTCGCTGCGGTCGACGATCCAGGTGATCTCGCGGTGCGGCACGCCGTAGTGCTCCTCCAGGATGCCGCGCATCCAGATATTGCCCGCCGGTTGGAAATTGGTGCCGCCGACGTGGCGGCCGATCAGGTCCTTGGGCGACCGGATGCCCGCATTGGCGTTGATGAACACGAAGCCGTGCCGAAAGCGGCGATGCAGAAAAACCGGCAGCGCCGTGACCGGGTCGCCGCGATCGCGCGCCATGAAATAGGCGCCGACATTCTCCTCGCAGACGTCGAATTCCATCTTGCGGGCGAGTCGCCAGTGCCGTTCGCGCGGTCCCATGTCGGTGAGGAAGATGAGCTCGAGGCCGCCGGCCTCGACGGTGCCTTCCTTGAGGGCCTTCACGATATCGTAGTCGCCGCAAGCAACTGTCAGTCGCAACTTGGACATCAGAATT
>DASZKX010000256.1:0-19364 GCA_035552735.1 Xanthobacteraceae bacterium | reverse complement strand
GGCTGCTACGCCGGCTGCTTGACCTTTGCGGCGAGATATTTCTTCACCCGCTCGGCGGTGAGCACCACCTTGGGGTCGTATTCCGGCGCGTCCTCGAGCTGCTCGAGATCGTTGAGGCCGGAGTTCTTGTAGATGCGGTTGATGCAGGAGATCAGCCGCGCCGGGCGCGCCGGATCGCCGTTGAAGTGCTGATGGATGGTGCAGGGCGGCACATAGATCACGTCGCCCGCCTCCCACTCGTAACGCTTGATCTCGGCCTGCGGCGTCCATTTATAGGTGTCGGTGATCTCGACGTCGCAATCCTGGTGCAGGTCGTAGCCATGGCCCTCGACCACGTAGAGACATTCTTCCGCCAGATGCCGATGCTTGCCTGATCGGCTGCCCGGCGGGAGGACCTGCATATAGGCGTCGACCGTCTCCATGCGGGTGTTCATCTGCGCGTTCAGAAGATGCTTCAAGAGTCCCTGCTGCGACATTTCCCAAGGCATTTCATCGTTGTGCACGATCTTCTTGCGCTTGGCATTGCGCGCCGGCGACTCCGCCGCCTCGTTCAGCAGGCTCTGGTAGAGCTTGCCGTTCTGCGAGCCGACCAGCCACGTCTTTGATTCGTCCCAAGCCATATTCGACCTCTGATTTGCTTCGTCGTGCCGGAGTTCCGTTCAAGCGTCGAGCTTCTCGTCTTCCGGATGGTTGTAACCCTCTTCCTCCTGCCGCGGCACGAAGTTGCCTTGGGTGGGCGAGGGGGTGGTGGGCCGCTTCTCTACTGTGTGCTGGAACAGCATGTTCATGAACAAATACATCGGCTTGGTCTTGATCACCAAGGCGCGCGCGGGCTCCTTCGGGCTGGCATTGAAATGCTGGTGCACGCAATTGTTATGCACGATGGCGACGTCGCCGGCCTTCCAGTCGTAGCGAATGCCGTCGTGGATCTCGTATCCCGACCCGTCTAGAATGTAGAAGGCCGCCTCGTTGACGTGGCCGTGCTTCTGGGTGGTGCCGCCGGGCGCGTATTCCTCGAGATGGATGTGGAGGGTCTGGGTGCGACCGTCCTCCGGCTCCACGTAGTGGCGGCTGAAATGTTGCGGTCCGCCGTCGAGCTTGAGCTCCTTGCCCTTGATGACCCGCGGCATCGCCCGCAGCCGGCCGAGCTCGTCCTTGAGGCTGTATTTGCCGGACAGTTCGCGGACGAAAATGCGATCCTTGTCCGGATCGTGCTGTCGTTCACCCATGCTGTTCACCCATGCTGTTCACTCATGTTGTTCACTCATTGTGTGTGTTCCCCATCGCGATCCGACGTCACGAGCGCCTGGCCGCGATCGGTTCGACGCGGAATCTAGCCTATTTGCCCGGTTCCGCCAAAGTCGGTATGGGATTAAAGTCTTCGCCGTCGCCAAATCGTGACCGTGGGGGCCGCCCGCCGTGGTTCCCCCGAGTTGAGAGATTCATAAGCTGTAGCTAGGTGTTATGGGCCTATGTTGCAAGCGTGACGAAGCCCACGCTGACCGGTCGGGCGGGCGGCTTGGCGGCTCCTCACGGCTCCATCGCATCGATGAGAATGAAGGCGATGCGGCAGGGCTTGGTGCCGCGATTGACCCAGGCGTGGTTGGTGCCCTGCTGGATCAGGACATCGCCGGCCCTGAGGTGGATTTCGGAATCGTCCAGCAGCATGTCGATCTCGCCCTCCATCACAATGGCATAATCGACCGTGCGGGTGCGATGCATGAGTGGATGCCGCGGCGGCAGCCCGCGTTTGGGTGCGTGGGGGCCAAGGTCGCCGTGCATGTGGCCGGGATCGAGGCTCTCGATCTCGGGCGTGATCGGCGGAATATCGACGATCCGGAAGATGCTGCCGCCGGCGGGCGGCGCGATCCCGGTCTTGACCGCCGCCCGGTCGGCGGTCCCGGAGATGGCGGCCGGCGAACGATCCGTCATCCACAGCATGCGCGACACCGTGTTCCGGTCCGGGCGCACCATCTTGTGCGGATTGTCGCCGTCGAACAGCACCACCGCCTTGCCGTCCTCATCGACCACCGTGACGACGCGCCGAACGCTCTCGCTGAGGGACATGCGGTTCTCCATTTTTGCGTCGTCCCGGCCATAGAGCCGGGACCCATAGCCCGCAGCCGATCGAGGGGGCACGGCGTATGGGTCCCTGCTTTCGCAGGGACGACCCGTGAGGCGTTTTGACACGGGATCCGTCGATAAGGGTGCGCGCGCCTACCGGCAGCCCTGCAGCTTGCTGGATTTGTTGAGGAGCTGGAACGGAGCGAGCTCCTTGGCGGCGGCTTGCGCGAAGCTCGCATCGACCAGCCGGTCGCGCGGCGCGGTCTTGTCGATGATGGCCTCCTGCTTGAAGAAGGTCTGCACGCTGTCCACGCTGTCCAGGTTGAACTCGCCGTCGGGGCTGCGCGCCTGCCAATCCATCCGGTCGAGCAGATCGCGATCGGCTACGATCTTGTTCTTGACCATGATGTCGACTACCTGCGCGCGGTTGGGCCCATGGTGGTAGGCCTGGCAATAGTCGCGGCCCGCATGGGCGAGCGCCACGAACAGCCGCTTCGCCACCTCGGGCGATTGCCTGATCCATTCGGTATTGGCGATATAGGCGACGTTGGTGAGGGGCAGCTGCTTGATGTAGCCCTCCTCCGGATCGATCCATGGCGCCGCCATCTTCTGCTCGATCGCGATATCGGTGAAGGGCGCCACCTCGAGCGCCGCGTCGAGGGCCCCGTTGGCCAGCGCCGCGCCCATCTGGGTGAAGGCCAGATATTTGAGGTCGATGTCCTTGATCCGCAGTCCGGCCGACGCCAGCACCATGCCGATCTCGTAGACCGAGGTCGAGCCGGGTGAGCTGATGCCGACCTTGCGGCCCTTGAGGTCGGCCACCGTCTTGATCTTGTCCTTCAGATCGGGTCGCACCAGGATGCGGTGGTAGAGCGGCGTCGAGCCGCTCTCCAGCGCCATGACGATCGGCAGGCCCTCGGCCACGCCGTTGAAGTAGCCGGCATTGATCCCGCCTTGCCCGACCTGGACCTGGTTGGTGGCCACGAACGCCACCGCCTTGCTCAAGGAATCGATCCGCTCGATTTTGACGTCGAGCCCGGCCAGGTCGAAGTAGCCCTTTTCGGCGGCGATGAAGGTCGAGCCCGAGGGCACGCTCGGCACCAGCGCGATGGTGACCGCGACGCGCTGCTGCCCGATCACCGGGGCGAACATGAGCCCGATGCTGACGAAGGCGAGAGCCGGCAGGATGGGGCGCACGCGTCTCTCCAGGTTGAAGCGGTTTCACGTCAGCTTATAAGGCAAGTTCCGGGAAAAAGCTTGCCGGTGTGCCTCAAAGCCGCGCCCGCTCGACCTCGTCCTTGAGGTGGCCCCAGATGCCGTACACGATCTTGCCGTAGCGCGGATCGTTGCGCAGCTCCAGCACGTTGCGCGGCCGCTCCAGCGAGACGTCGATGATGGTCTTGGCGCGTCCCGGGCTCGCGGTCATGACCATGATCTTGTCCGCGAGCGTCACCGCCTCGTCGACGCTGTGGGTGATGAACACCACGGTCTTCTTGTCGACCTCCCAGATGCGCAACAGCTCCTGTTGCAGGATGGTGCGGTTCTGCTCGTCGAGCGCCGAGAACGGCTCGTCCATCAGCAGGACCTCGGGGTCGTTGGCAAAGGCGCGCGCGATCGAGACGCGCTGGCGCATGCCGCCGGAGAGCTGGTGCGGGTAATGATGCGCAAAGCGGGTGAGGCCTGTACGGTCGAGATAGCGCCCGACCGCTTCGTCGATCTCCCGCTTGGGCGCCTTGCGCATCTTCAGGCCATAGGCCGCGTTCTCCCAAACGGTCATCCACGGAAAGATCGAGTCGCCCTGGAACACCATGGAATATTTCGGCCGGCCCGGCGCCGGATCGGTGATCTCGACATCGCCGCTGGTCACCGAGTCGAGGCCGCCCAGGATGCGCAGGAGCGTGGTCTTGCCACAGCCCGACGGTCCCACGATCGCGAAGAAGGTGCCCTCCTCGATGTCGATCGACACGTCGTCGATCGCGACCAGCGTGCGGAACCGCTTGATCAGATGCTTGATGCGGATCTTCACGTGACGTTGCGGCCGTGCGGCCAGATCGACCACCGCGCTCATGCCTCCGCCTTCCACCGGATCACCCAGCGCTCGACCTCGTTCAACAAGAGGCTGATAGCAAAGCCGATCAGCGCGATCACGAACAGTCCGACATACATCTTGGCGACCGCAAAGGTTTCCCACGCGCTCCAGATCATGAAGCCGATGCCGCTCTTCGCCCCCACCATCTCGGCAATCGCGATCAGGATGAGGGCGAGCCCGGCGCCCAGCTTCACCCCGGTCATGATGAATGGCAGCGCGCCCGGCAGCGCGATGGTGCGGAACGTATCCCAGGGCGAGGCCTTGAAGCTCTTGCCGACGTCCAGGTAGATCTGGTTGATCTGCAGCACGCCGGCGGTCGCATTGATCGCCATCGGATAGAACACGCCGATCGCCACCATCATGACTTTTGACATCTCGCCGAGGCCGAAGATCAAGAGGATGAGCGGCAAGAGCGAGCTCTTCGGGATCGGATAGGTCGCCACGATGAGCGGGTCGACCAGCGCCCTGACCGGCCGCCAGATCCCCATGGCGATCCCGATCACGATCGCCGGCACGCCGCCGAGCAGGAACCCCAGCACGATCCGCTGCAGGCTGATCAGCACGTTCTCGGTGAGCTCGCCGGATTTCGCCATCTCGATGAGCTTGGAGATGATCGAGCTCGGTGCCGGGAAGAAACGCACGTCGATCAGGCCGGTGTCGGCCGCCAGCTCCCAGGCCAGCAACAGGCCGAGCGGCGAGGCGATGCTGAGAATCCGGTCGCGCCGCCGCGCGGCGAGCCGCGCCCGCTCGCCGACATCGACGACCCGGGCCGGTGGCTTACCGAGGTCGACCAGATTGGAAGCGCTCATCGCCGTCCTCTCCCTGCCGCGACGTGGTCTTTATAGAGCATAGAGCGCGCAAAAAGAGCGCACCAGATCGATCGCGGCCGCGGTGGGGGGTGGGGATGCGGTGTTTCGCCTCGCAGGCCGTTCAGCTTGCCGGCAGCGCGCGAGCGTGCATGGCCATGGCAATGAGGGCCGAGCCGCCGAAGATCATGTTGATGCCGACCAGGATGCCGATGGCCCAGGCGGCGGTGCCGGGCAGCCCGGCGAAAATGACGCCGGCCACGATCAGGTCGACGATGCCGCTTGCCAACATCCAGCCCCATCGCCCCGACAGCTCGCGCTTGTGCTCGAGCGCGTACATGATCGTGGCGACGCCCTCGATCGCGAAGAACACGACGAGGACCAAGGTGAGCGAGAGCACGCCGCTGAGCGGCCAGGCCAGCAACACGATGCCGGCGCCGATCCCCAGCACCGCCGAGAGCAGCGCCCACCAGAAGCCGGGCGCCCGGCGCATCCAGATCGTCGTGATCAGGCCCATGACGCCGCTGATCAAGAAGAGCCAGCCGAACAGGATCTCGACTGCCAGCGTGGCGATCGGCGGCAGCCCGATCGCCAGCAGCCCGAGCACCACGAGGACGATCCCCTCGACCAGAAACAGCATCCAATGCTCGTGCAGTGAGGTTGCCACCGCGCGCTGGATCCTGTCGATATCGGGTTGATTCATCGTCATGGCAGGCCTCCCCTGGGATTGCCGCGCAATCGACGCGAGATTTCAATAGTCCGCTTGCCGGCGCGATTCTATCGGCGTGACGAAACGCGCACAATGGAGCCGTGGTTCGATAGTGGCGGGGGACCGGGGCACAGTGTAGCGGCTGCCGCGCCAGGACGACGGCGCGGAGAGCTGTTCGCAGGAGCAGATCGATCGTTCAGGAGGCTTGCTGGCGTCCCGGCGGCGGATTTGCGCGCGTGCCTTTGTCTTTGGCTTGGTCTTGGTCTTCGCGCTCGCCGCCGACACCCGCCTCGACGGTAGCCGCATCCGCCAGCGCCCGCCCGATCATCACCAAGAGCGGCCCCGTCGGTGCCGCCGCCTGCAAACGGTCCGCGATATCGGCGATGGTTCCGGCGACGACCTGTTGCTCGGGCCGCGTGGCCGCGGCGACCGCGATGCTCGGCGTATCGGGTGCCAGGCCGTTGGCGATCGCGGTGTCGGCCAGCTCCCGGATGGTCTTGCCCGGCATGTAGACAACGGTGGTGGCGGCGGGATCGGCGAGGCTGTGCCAGTCGATGTCCGACGGCAGCCGGCCATCGGCCGCATGACCGGTAAGATATTGCACCCGGCGCGAGACCTTCCGGTGCGTGAGCGAAATGCCGAGGCGGCTGGCGGCGCCCTGGGCGGCGCTGATGCCCGGCACCACCTCGACCGCGATGCCGGCGGCGCGGCAAGCTTCGATCTCCTCGCTGGCGCGGCCGAAGATCATCGGGTCGCCCCCCTTGAGCCGCACCACGCGCTTGCCGGCTTTGGCGAGCGAGATCATCAGCGCATTGATCTCTTCCTGCTTGCACGAGGGCCCATAGCCGGTCTTGCCGACCAGCATCTTCTTGGCCTCGCGGCGGGCGAAATCGAGGACTCCGGGAGCCACCAGATCGTCGATCAGGATCACGTCGGCGGATTGCAGCGCGCGCACCGCCCGCAGCGTCAGCAGCTCGGGATCACCGGGGCCCGCGCCGACCAGGATCACCGAGCCGTTCTCGGCCGCCGCGCTGCCTTCACGCGTGAGCGCCATGTAGGCATCGAAGTCGTTGGCGACCGGCTCGCGATCCGGATGGGTCACGGCCTGCGCGGTGAAGACCTGCCAGAAACGCCGCCGCGCCGGGAACGACAGCCCGGATGTTTGCACGGCCCGCCGCCAGCGCCGCGCCGCCGCGGCCCAGCGGGCGAAGCCGAGCGGGATCAGGGCCTCGAGCTTGGCGCGGATCGCTTGCGCGAACACCGGGGCCGCTCCGTCGGTCGAGATGCCGATGACCAGCGGCGAGCGGTTGACGATCGAGCCGAAGGAGAAATCGCAGAAGGCCGGCTTGTCGATCACATTGACCGGCACGCCGGCGGCGCGCGCCGCCGCCGCGAAGGCGCCCGCCTCATCATCGGCCGCAAAGGCCCCGACCGCGATCGCCGCACCCGCGAGATCGCCGGCCCGCCAGGCTCGCGCATGGATGACCATGGCGTTAGCTGCGTTATCCGATTGTTCGAGACGAGGGGGCTCGGGCGCGGCCGCGAGCAACTCATCGGAGGCCTCCGGCGCGAACACCTCGACCTTGGCGCCGGCCGCCGCCAGCAGCTCCGCCTTCCAGGCGGCCGCCGGGGTGCCGCCGGCGATCACCGCGCGCTTGCCGGAGAGCCCGAAGAATACCGGCAGCCGCGCCAGCGGCTCCATGCGGGGCGGGCGGGTCTCAGAGGGGATGCGCGATGCGCTCATCAACGATGATCCTTTTCAGCTCCGGCAGGCAGGAACCGCAATTCGTGCCGGCCCGCAAGGTCCGGCCGATGTCCCCGACGCTGGTTGCGCTTCCGCTGGTAACTGCCTTGCGTATGGCCTCGAGCCCCACTTGAAAGCAGGCGCAAACCATCGGCTCGCTCTCCCCTATATAATCGCCGGCTCCCGTTTTCGGTACCGGTCGTCCGCCGGCCTCCGCGGTCGCGGCCGCCACCAGGCCGACGAGGTCCCACTGCGGCGGTGCCCCCTGCGCGGGTGCGAGGCAAACGCAACCGTCGAGATTGCCATCCAGGACCGCGGCGGCGCGGTAGACCGGGCCATCGAACTGTTCGGCCAGCCGTGCGTCGGGTGCGAGCGAGCGGTAGGCGAAATCGTGCCAGACCAGGGGGCTCTGGTTGGTGGCCAGCCGATATTCCGTCCCTTCCGCGACCCCGACCTTGGCCCACCAGGTCCCGGCCGGGAGCGGCAGGGCGGTCCGGGTGCGGGTGAAGCCGCGGAGGGCAAAATCGATGGGCGCGATGGCGGCCGGAGTGGCTTTGGCCTCGGGCTGGCCCGAATGGGGGTCGGTGCGCGCCGAAACCAGGTCGCCGACGCGGGCGCAAGACGCGGTCTCGGCGCTCCAGTGGATGGGCACGAACAGCGAGCCCGGCCGCTGATTGTCCGTGACCATGACTTTGAGGATACAGCTGCCGTGCTGGGTCGATACCTCGGCAAAGCCGCCGTCCGCGAGGCCCATGCGGCCGGCATCCTGTGGATGGACCTCCACGAAGGGCTCCGCCAGATGGGCAGCCAGTCGCGGGCTTTGGCCGGTTCGCGTCATGGTGTGCCACTGGTCGCGGATCCGTCCGGTATTGAGCCGGAACGGGAAGGCGGCGGAGGTGGCTTCGCGCAAGCAAGGCGGCTCTGGCGGCACGAAACGGGCCTTGCGGTCGGGCATGAAAAAGCCGCCGGCGGCGAAGAAGCGCTTTTCGCTCTGCTGAGCGCCCGGCTCGCCCGCGCACACCGGCCATTGCACCGGCTCCAGCGCCGCATAGGCATCGTCCGAGATGGTCGCCAAGCCACCGAGATCGAAATCGCGCGTGCCGTCATTCTCGAAAGCGGACAGTGCGGCGTGCTCGCGGAAGACGGCGGCCTCCGAGTCGAACGAAAAGGCCTCCGCAAAGCCCAGGCGTCGCGCCACCGCCGACACGATCCACCAATCCGGCTTGGCTTCGCCCGGCAGCGGCAGGAAGGCGCGCTGGCGCGAGATGCAGCGCTCCGAATTGGTGACCGTGCCGTCCTTCTCGCCCCAGGCGGCGGCGGGCAACAGCACATGGGCCCCCGCGTTCACGGTGTCGTTGGACTGCACGTTCTCGGAGACCACGAAGAGCTCGAGCCGCTCGAGCGCCGTCCGCATGGCGCCCGCGCGCGGCAGCGACACCGCCGGATTGGTCGCCATGACCCAAAGTGCTTTGATCTCGCCGCGCTCGATCGCCTCGAACATTTGCACGGCCTTGCGGCCTTCCCGGGCCGCCATGCTGGGCGCATTCCAGAAACGGCGTACACGGTCGATCTCGTCGGGTGCAAAGCCCATATGGGCGGCCAGTTGATTGGCGAGCCCGCCCACCTCCCGGCCTCCCATGGCATTGGGCTGGCCGGTGAGCGAGAACGGTCCCATGCCGGGCCGTCCGATCCGTCCCGTGGCGAGGTGGCAATTGATGATGGCGTTGACCTTGTCGGTGCCCTGCGCCGATTGATTGACGCCTTGCGAATAGCAGGTGACGACGCGCGCGCTGGCATAGAACAAACTGAAGAACTGGGCGATGTCGGCCTCCGGAACGCCGCACAGGCGGGCGGTCGTGCCGATATCGGGCGCGATCGCGCGCGCCCGCGTCAGCGTTTCGGCAAAGCCGGTTGTGTGCGCCTCGACGTAGGCGGCATCGAGCGCGCCGCGCTCGGCAAGATGGACCAGCAGCCCGCAGAACAACACCGTGTCGGTTCCGGGCGCGACGGCAAGAAACAGGTCGGCCTCTTGCGCCGTCACGGTCCGGCGCGGATCGATGACCACGATGCGGGCGCCGCGTTCGGTCTTGTTGCGCATGATGCGCTGGAACAGGACCGGATGGCACCAGGCGGCGTTGGAGCCGACCAGCACGATCAGGTCGGCGAGATCGAGATCCGTGTAGCTGCCGGGCACCGTATCGGCCCCGAAGGCGCGGCGTTGGCCCGCGACCGTCGACGCCATGCACAGCCTTGAATTGGTATCCACATTGGCCGAGCCGATGAAGCCTTTCATCAGCTTGTTGGCGACGTAGTAGTCCTCGGTCAGGAGCTGACCGGAAAGATAGAAGGCGACCGCGTCCGGCCCGTCGCGCTCGATGATCACGCGAAATCCGTCGGCGACCCGGTCGAGCGCCTCGTTCCAGCCGGCGCGCGCCAGCACGCCGTCGCTCCGCAGCATAGGGTGAAGCAGGCGTCCTTCGAGGCCGACCGTCTCTCCCAGCGCCGATCCCTTCGAGCACAGCCGCCCGAGATTGGCCGGATGGGTGGGATCGCCGGCGATCGCGGCGCCGCCCCGATCATCCGCTTGGGCCAGCACGCCGCAGCCGACCCCGCAGTATGGGCAGGTGGTGCGGACCGTAGGGGTGAGTTGCGCCAGGGCGTTCATGGCGACCGGGGAGGGGCTGCAGGATTGAGAGCATTTTCAGAAAAAGTGGAATCTGGTTTTCCGCCCGAAAGCGCGACAATGCAAAGACGATGGAGCGGTTTCTGTTTCCAGTCTCTGTGAAACCGCTCTAGGCGCGTCTCAATACACATCTTGCTGATAGCGCCCGCTTTTCTTGAGCTCGGCCACGAACCCGACGGCCTCGTTGGTCGAGCGCACCCCGAAGGCCGCGACGATCTCAATGAGGGCCGCCTCCACATCCTTGGCCATGCGCTTGGCGTCGCCGCAGACATAGAGGTGTGCGCCCTCGGCGAGCCAGGCCCAGAGATCGCGGCCGACGTCGCGCATGCGGTCCTGGACATAGATTTTCTCGCCGGCGTCGCGCGACCAGGCCAGCGTCAGGCGGGTGAGCACGCGCGCCGCTTTCATGCCGGCAAGCTCGTCCTCGTAGAAGAAGTCGTAGGCACTGTGCTGATGCCCGAAGAACAGCCAATTGCGTCCGGGTGCCTTGCTGGCCATGCGTTCGTGCAGGAAGGCGCGGAACGGCGCCACCCCGGTGCCGGGGCCGATCATGATGATCGGGACGGACGGATCGGCCGGCAGCGCGAAGTGCTGCGCCCGCTGCACATAGGCCCGCACCTTCGTGCCGGGCGCGATGCGATCGGCGAAGAACGTCGAAGCCACTCCGAGCCGCGTGCGCTTGCCGATCGGATAACGGACCGCGTCGACGGTCAGCGCGACGCGGTGGGGATCGACCTTCGGCGAGGAGGCGATCGAATAGAGCCGTGGCTGCAACGGATCGAGCGCCTCGATGAAGGCCTCGGGATCCGGGCGGGTGCCGCGGAATTTTTCGATGGCCCCCAGCACGTCGAGAGTCTCGGCATCGCCGTCGGGATTTTCACCGCTCGAAAGCGCCTTCGCGGCTTGCCGCCGCGTGCCGCCGGTGATGTAGGAGTAAAGCTGGAACAGCATATCGGGTGCGGGCCCGAGCGAAACGCCGTCGATCAGAACCTCGCGCAGCGTACGGCCGCCGATCGGAAAGTCCGCCGGCGCGCCGAGCGCCGCAATCACCGCATCCGCGAGGGCGGGATCGTTGGCCGGAAATATGCCGAAGGAATCCCCCACCACATAGTCGATGCCGGAATCCTTCAGGTCGAGCTCGACGTGCCAGGTCTCCTTGGCGGAGCCGGGCTTGTTGAGTCGCGCGCGAGACAGAAAGGTGGCGGTCGCCGGATTGTCGCGCGAGCGGCCGGCCGCAACCGGGGGAACCGCCACGGCCGGCGCCGCGGCTTCCGGGCTGACTGCCGGCGCGGCGGCTTTCGCCGCGGGCGCCGGCTGTGCGCCGAACTCCGCATGCAGCGTCTTGAGCATGCGGGCGGTCTCCTTGCCGCCCGGTACGCACAGGTTCAGCCGCTCTTCGGTCTTGCGCGATATGGCCTCGGAATAGTCCTGGCAATTGTAGCCGCACTGGCCGCAATCCTGCTGCGCCATGGCGGCCATCAGGCGGCGGCGCAGCGGCCGGCCTTCGGCGAGCTTCATGCGCTCGGCCAACGGCAGGGTCTGATCGTGCCAGGGCGCCTCTCCGTCGTCGCCGTCGGCGAGCGGATCTTTCGGCGGCGCCAACGCGCCTGCCATCAGGGCCGCGGAGTCTGCCGGCGACAGCGGCGTGACCGCGCTGCCGTCGACCGAGATCAGGCCGGCAAAGAAGCCGTTGAGCCAGGCGCGCTGCTCGGGCGTGAAGGGTGCGCTTTCCGGCAGCAGGGAGAGCGGCTGCGGCGGCGGGGCAAAGCTCATGATACAAGCTCCGGCGCGCTCATCTGCTTGATGGCGGCATCGTCATGGCGGCGCGTGAACGCCAGAAAGGTCTCCTCCTTCGATGCGCGCCCGGCCAGATAGGCCTTGAGCAGCCGCTCGATGGTGGCCGGCACATCGGTCGCCTTGACGTCGCGATGAATCTCGCGCGCCAACGCCGCATCGGGCCCGAAGCCGCCGCCCACCAGAATGTGGTAGCCCTCGATCTGCTCGCTCTCCTCGGTCTCCTGCACCTTGCAGGCGAGCAGCCCGATGTCGCCGACATAATGCTGCGCGCAGGAGTGGTGACAGCCGGTCAGGTGGATGTTGATCGGTCCGTCGAGCGCGACGCGCGCCTCGCACCAGCGCGCGATCTCTTCGGCGTGACCCTTGGTGTCGGAGGCGGCGAATTTGCAGCCGATGTTGCCGGTGCAGGCGACCAGGCCGGCGCGGATCGCGTTGGTGTTGGCCGAGAGCCCCAGCGCCTCGATTGCGCCCACCGCCTGCCCGATCCGCTCCGAGGGAACGCCGGAGATGAGCAGGTTCTGCCAGACGGTGAGGCGAAGCTCGCCGTCGCCGAGATCGCGCGCAACGCCGGCGAGCCCGTGCATTTGCGCGACCGTGAGCTTGCCGACCGGCAGCACCACCCCGATCCAATTGAGCCCGTCCTGCTTCTGCGGGTGCACCCCGATATGGGCGGCGCGATCGAAGGCGGGGCGCGGCTCCAGCGCTTGCACCTGAACGCGCGTCAGCGGACGGCCGAGCTTCTCCTCCACCATGGTGAGGAACTTCTCCATGCCGAAGCGATCGAGCACGTATTTGAGCCGGGCCTTGAGCCGGTTGGTGCGATCACCATGATCGATGAACACCCGCACCACCGCGTCCGCCACCTGCGTGGCCTCGGCCGGCTTCACCACCACGCCGGTCTCGCGTCCGAAATCCTTGTGCCCGGTGATGCCCCCGAGCAGCAGGCGAAACCAGACGCCGGGCACGAGCCCGAAGCCGTCCTTCACGGCGACCGCCTGGAAGCCGATATCGTTGGTGTCCTCGAGCACCGGGATGATGCCGCCACCGTCGAATCCGACATTGAACTTGCGCGGTATGCCGTAGAGCGCGCGCTCGTTGAGAATGTGGAAATGCCATTCGCGCGCGTAAGCGCGCGTGTCGATCAGCTCTTGCGGATCTATGCCCGCCGTCGGGGTGCCGGTGACGTTGCGGATATTGTCGGCGCCGGAGCCGCGCGAGCACAGGCCGAGATCGAGGATGCCCTCCACCATGGCGACCGCATTCTTGGGCTCGATCTCGCGCACCTGCAGGTTGGCGCGCGTGGTGACATGGGAGTAGCCGCCGCCATGGCGCTGCGCCAGGTCGGCCAGGCCGGCGAACTGCCAATGGGTCAGAATGCCGTTGGGGATGCGCAGCCGGCACATATAGGACTTCTGATTGGGGGCGACATAGAACAGGCCGAAGAAGCGCCAACGGAAATTGTCGTCGGGCTTGGGCGGCTCGTTGGCGACGGCCTGGGCCTTGAGGCGGTCATAGGCGTCGAGCGGATTGAGCTCGCGCTTAAACTTCTCCTGATCGGAGAGCTTCTTGCCCTCTTCCAGCACACGGTCCTGCGCCTTGATGTGGACCGCATCGGGCCCGACCGGCTCGGGTTGGGCCTTGGCAGGAGCCGCGGCCGGCACGCGCGCCCCGCTCAATTGATGCGCGGCGCGTCCCACGTTCAGGCCGGACGCGAAGCCTTCAAGATAGCGCTTCTGCTCGTCGCTAAAATCGGCGCTCGGCGCGAAATCCGCCATTTCAGCATCTCTCCGCTTTTACTTTGGTCCGGTACCGGTTCACTCGGCCGGAACCTTGGCGGCCATGGAATCCGACATCGGCTGCAGCGCGGACGCCGGCTTGTAGGTGGCGTAGAGGGCGAGGCCGGTGAAGGTGAAGCCGCCGACCAGATTGCCGAGCGTCACCGGAATTTGGTTCCACAGCCACCAGTCCGAGACCGTGACCTTGGCGCCCATCAGCATTCCGGTCGGGATGATGAACATGTTCACCACCGAGTGCTCGAAGCCTTGGGCGAAGAAGATCGAGATCGGGAGCCAAGCGCCGACCAGCTTGCCGATCGTCGAGGACGACGTCATGGCCATGACGACGCCAAAGCAGACGAGCCAATTGCACAGCATCGCCTTCACGAAGGCGACCGTCATGCCGGCGGCGCCCAGCGCCTCATAGCCGATGGTCTTGGCTTCCGCGGCCGCGACGATGCGGGCGGCGACCCCGGTCGGCTCGGTGTGCCAGAAATTGGTGAGCACGATGGCGAGCAGGAGGCCGTAAGCGATGCTGCCGAGGAGGTTGCCGAGGAACACCCATCCCCAGTTCGCGATCACCGATCCCATCGAGGACCGGCGTTCCAGAACCGCCAACGGCAAAAGTGCGAAGCTGCCGGTGACGAGCTCGAGCCCGAGAATGACGATGATCACCAGGCCGACCGGAAAGATGAGGGCTCCGACCAACGGCTGCCCGGTCGTGGCCGCGCCCGTGAAGGCAAAGCTCGTCGCGGTGCCCAAGAGCGCGCCGGAAAGCGCGCCCCGGATCAGGAGATCGCGCGGCGACAGCAAGAGCTTGGTGCGGCTCGCTTCAATCATCGCCTTCACGACCTCGGCAGGCTTCACGTAGTCCATTTACGGCTCCCTCGATGTTTGACTCAGGCGTTATGCTTGTCTCTGAAGAGGTCCGGTTCACTCGGCGGCTTGGGGGCGGCCGTAGGCCTCGCCGACCATGAAGCCGGAGAGCGTTCCGTAGGCGTCCAACCAGGCGGCCGCGAGGTCGCCGGTCCAGTGCTCGCCAAGACCGCGCTCGAGCGTCCACAGGAGCGCGGCGCCGACCGAGCTGTAGTGCTCGGGTTTCACTCCGTAGTCCACGTGGCGCTTGGCGAGCGCGCTTGCGGCCGGCAGGATGGTTTCGATGTCGCCGAGCCCGCCGACGACGGCTGCGAGCGTCGCCATCAGCTTGCGGCGCTGCTCAGCCATGTCACCGTGGAACAGCGGCTTGACCGCGGGCGCGATCTCGAACAGCCGTTGGTAGAATAGGGTGGCAGCCTGATCGGCGATGGGCGCAACCTGGGCGAAGCTTTGTTGCACCAGCTTGACTTGCTCGGGAGTCATCGCAGGTCTCCTTGCTAGACGCGTGCCCCGGCGAGACTTGCCGTGCTCGGCGAATAGCTCTTGCGCAGGTAGTACCACCACGTCAGCCCGAGGCAGGTTGCGTAGAATGCCAAGTAGATGACCAGCGCCAGATGCGGACCCCCTGTTGCGGCAATCGACGCACCGAAGCCGCGCGGGATCAGGTAGCCGCCGCAGGCGCCGACGGCGCCGATAAATCCGAGCGCGGCCCCGCTTTCGACGCCGGCCGTGCGCAAAGCGAGCGCCCGGCCTTGGTCCCCCGATCCTTTTGCCTTCTGAAGGTTCTCTTCGCGAAAGATCGACGGGATCATCCTGTAGGTGGAGCCGTTGCCGATACCGGTCGTGACGAAAAGAATGAGGAACATCGCCAGAAAGCCGGCAAAGTCCTTTATATCCACGAAGTACATGACTCCGATCGTCGCGGCGCCCATGGCAATGAAATTCCAGAATGTCACGATCGCGCCCCCGACTTTGTCGGCAAGCAGGCCGCCGAGCGGACGCGAGAGGGAGCCCACGAGCGGCCCCAGGAACGCGATGGCCATCGTGATCTCCGGGAATTGGGTTTTCATCAGCAACGGAAACGCGGCCGAGTAGCCGATGAAGGAGCCGAAGGTTCCTATGTAGATGTAAGACATGATCCATGTATGCCTGCGCCCGACGATGGCGAGCTGGTCTTTGAACGTCGAGCGAGCCGAGGTGAGGTTATTCATGAAGAGAGCCGCGCCGGTCACGGCGATGACGAGCGGCAGCAGCCACATCAGCCCGGCATTCTGCAGGTAGATGCCGCCCGCGGTGGGCGTTGCCTGGTAGAGAGTGATGAGGCCGACCCCCATCAGCATCGGCGTCAGCAACTGTACGCCACTGACGCCGATGTTCCCGCCGGCCGCGTTCAAGCCGAGCGCCCAGCCCTTCATGCGGTCCGGGTAAAAGAAAGAGATATTGGTCATGCTCGAGGCGAAGTTGCCGCCACCCAGGCCCGCCGTCGCGGATACCAACAACATCAGGCTGAACGGTGTGTCGGGCTGAGTCACGAAATAAGCGAGGGCGATCGTCGGAATGAAAAGCGCCGCCACGCTGAAGATCGTCCAGTTCCGGCCGCCGAACGTCGTCACCGCAAACGTGTAGGGAAATCGCATGAGCGAGCCGATCAGTCCGGGCAGTGCCACGAGCTGAAACAGCTCGTCGGTCGTGTAGTGAAAGCCGGCCTGCGGCAATTTGGTTGCGACGATGCTCCAGGTGAGCCAGATCGAAAAACCGATATGCTCGGCAACGATCGACCAGATCAAATTGCGTCGGGCGATGAATTTGCCCTTGAAGTTCCAGAACTTCTCATCCTCCGGATTCCAGTCCGAGATCCAGGAGGTGCTTCGCTCGCTCATCTCAAGATTTCCCCTCGTTCGAATGTTCACCACGTCCGCCCGGGCGCATTCCCTGGCCAAAAAAAATGCCGCGGTCGGAAGGAGCACTCGGCGCTCCATCCAGACAGCGGCATTGCCTATCGGCCCGTCGTTGGACCTTGCGACGCCATCGCTACGTGCGACGCCGTCTCGGCCCTCTCATCGCAAGCTTCGTGCCAGTTTACAGGATCGCAGTATTGGCAAGCGAAATCATATGGATAGCCGACTTTCCGGAAGTGTTGGAAAAGTCTTAACAGCGGTAAACTGACTAGCTGGGGCGCAGCACGTGCGGGAATTTTGTGCAGCGCAAAAAACAGGCAGCGCGGATTTCAGGACCCCGCAAGCGGCGTCGTCCGACATGCCGCCAGATAACCGGCGATGTCGTTGGCATCGAACGCCGGCCCCGCGAAGGCGCCGATCCCATCAGCGGGCTCGCCGGCCAAATCCGGCGCTCCATCATCGGGCGCGGCGTCAAACAGATCGGGACGGAAAACGGCTTTTGCACCCGCCAGCATTTCGGCCGAAAGCGGCGCCTGCCCCCAACGCAGCATCTGGGCGTAGAGCCACGCGGCCTGCACCGCGTCGGGCCGCCCCGCGCCCTTGCGGCCGACCAGCAAATAGCGATCGCTCGATCGCACCGTGCCGCCGGGGTCGATCCTGACGCGGCCATCGAGGGTGCGTCGGACCACCTCAGCGGCGACGCCGACGCGATTTGGCGCCGACAGGATGGCGCTGACCTCGTCGCGATTGGCGGTGTCCTCGACAAAAGCGCCGGCCCGCCGATGGGCACGGACCAGGCGCGTCAGCGTTTCCGCATGCTCCTGCGCCCAGCGGCTGCGCACTGCCAACAGCTTCTCGGTGGCGCGTGCGAGAATTTCAGAGCCGAAATGCAGGATGCAGCCGACCCCGAGATCGACCGCGACCGCGTTCCACGGCGCTCCCACGCAAAAGGCATCCACCTGCTTGCTGGCCAAGCTCTCCACCATGTAGGGCGGCGGCAGCACCACCAGGCGGACATCCTCCTCGGGGTCGACGCCGCCGGCCGCCATCCAGAACCGCAGCAGATAGTTGTGCGAAGAGAACGGAAAGGTCATCCCGAAGATGAGCGGCTCCTCGCCCTTGCGCTTGCGTTCCAAGGCGACGCGGGCCAGCGCCCGCGCCGAAACCAGCGGTGCGGCGATGTCGCCGTCGGCTGCTGCCGCGAGCGCCGCATGCAGACCCGGCGACACCGTGATGGCATTGCCGTTCACGCCGAGCACGAGCGGGGCCACGATCGGCACTTTGACGTGGCCGAGCCCGAGGCTGGAGGCGATCGCCACCGGGGCCAGCAGATGGGCGGCATCGAAGATGCCGATATTGAGCTTGTCGCGCACGTTCGACCAGGAGATCTCGCGCACCAGCTCGACATCGAGCCCTTCGGCTTTGGTGAAGCCGCGATCGACCGCCACCATCAAGGCGGCCGCGTCGCAGAGCGGGATGAAGCCGATGCGCAAGCGGTCCTCGCTCATCGCAGCATCTCCGCCGCGGTGACCACCGACTGGGCGACCTCGGCGATCTTGCGGTTCTCGTTCATCGCCGTCTTGCGCAACAGCGCATAAGCGTCCTCTTCCGAGATCTTCTTCACCTTCATGAGAATGCCCTTGGCGCGGTCGATCACCTTGCGCTCCTCGAGCGCGTTCTTGGTCTTCTCGAGCTCGGTCTGCAGCCGCGAGAAGGCGTAGAAGCGTGAGATGCACAGATCGAGGATATGCTTCACCCGCTCTTTGTGCAGCCCGTTCACGATATAGGCGGAAACGCCGGCATCGACCGAGGCCTGGATGGAAGCCGAGTCGCTCTGGTCGACGAACATGGCGATCGGGCGTTTCACCGCCCGGCTCACCTGGAACATCTGCTCGAGCACGTCGCGGCTCGGATTCTCCAGATCGATGAGAATGACGTCCGGATCGATGCTGTAGATGTGGGCGAGCAGGTTCGCGGTCTCATCGAGGCGCAGCACTTGCGTGAATCCGGCCTCGCGCAGCCCGTCGATCAGGATCGCCGCGCGCACCGGGTTCTCGTCGACGATCACGATTTTCAGTGAGGGATCCATGGGCTCGCGGCAAAGGAGAAGCCAAACCGCATGTTAGACACCATGTTGCGGTGCCGCAATTGCTGCGCGATGTCACTTTGCGTGCGCGCTCCCGTGCCGGGCGTTCTGGATGGCGGTCCATACCCGGACCGGCGTCGCCGGCATGTCGAGGTGGTCGATGCCGAACTCCTTGAGCGCGTCGACCAGCGCGTTGATCACCGCGGCCGGTGCCGGCGTGATGCCGCCTTCGCCGCCGCCCTTGATGCCGAGCGGATTGCCGGCGGTCGGATCGATCGCCAGCTCCACGTCGAACCGCGGAACGTTGTCGGCCCGCGGCAGGCCGTAGTCCATGAACGAGGCGTTGACGACCTGCCTGCTGTCGGGATCGGTCGCGACGCCCTCCGACAGCGCCTGGCCGATGCCCTGGACGATGCCGCCGTGCATCTGACCGTCGACCAGCATGGGATTTATCGGCCGCCCGACGTCATCCACCGAGGTGTAGCGCTTGATCTCCACCGCGCCGGTTTGCGGATCGACCTCGAGCTCGCACACCGCACAGCCGGTCGGATGGGCCGGAATGCGATGCGATAGCTCCGCCGTGGCCGACAGCGTCGTGGGCGCGCTGCGGCCCGCGAGATCGAACAGGCTGAAGGCGTGGTTCGAGCTCGGCGTGGTGAAGAAGCCGTCCGAATAGTTGATCTCGGGCTTGGTGGCGGCAAACAGCTCGGCCGCCAGGCCGCGCGCCCGGGCGAGGATTTTTTCGCACGCCTCGACCAGGAGCGTGCCCACGAGCCGCATGGAACGGGCCGAATGGGTGCCGCCGCCCTTCTCGACCTCCCGGCTGTCGCCGGTCAA
>DASZKX010000255.1:0-12080 GCA_035552735.1 Xanthobacteraceae bacterium | reverse complement strand
TCGGTCCGATCGTCGACGCGGAAGGCGCCGCGCGCCTGTGCACGACGCTTGCGGCCGCCCATCACTACTGTCAGCCGGTCGCCTTCGAAGGCCAGCGCCTGTCGCTGGCCGACACCGGGCCGGCCAAGGCCCCGGCCGCGGCGCCGACCAAAACCCATGCCGCGTCACCGCATCATTCGTCGCCCGACCCACCGGCGCTGAGGATCGCTCCGCCCGCACCGGTGCCACGCGCCGAGAAATGACCCGGGCCCGCGCTTGACCGGTCCGGGGCTGCCGCGCAGGATCGCTGCCCGTCGCGCTTGATCCTGATGGCCCAGATGCAACCACGGCTTTTTCTGCCCACGGCCCGCCAGACCAATTGGCTCCTGGTGATCGGCTTTCTGGCGCTGGGCGAGGCGCTCTATCTGCGCTACCTGGCGATCGAATACGCGACCGTCGCGCTCGCCTGCCAGGCCGGCCTCACAACCTGGCTCTGCGCCACCTTCAGGCTGGTCATCATCTTGTTCAATCACGCGGTGTTCGGCTGGATCGCGCTGGCGGCGGCACTGCTCAACCTGCTGCGGCCGTCGATCGTCCTGGTGGCCATCGCCTTGGCGGCCGCCGGTTTCGGCCTGGTCTTGCACAATGCCGATTTGTCCGGGCTCGCGGTCGCGTTCCTGGTGATCAGCCTGGGACGTCCCGCGCCCGCACCAGAGTGAGCGCGAGCGCCGCCACGCCGGCGCAGAACCACAGCGCCTGCCAATTGGCGAGCGTCTCATTGAAGACAATGTAGATGGCCGAGAGACCGAGCAACGCCGCCGTGGCGACTTCGGCCGTCGGACGCGGGCTCTTGGGAGCCGGGCTCTTGGGAGCCGGGCTCTTGAGATCACGCCGCAAGAGCGAGACCAGCAGGAATGGAAACACCCCCCCGGTCAGCGGCGCGAACGGGAAATCCCGGTAGCGTGGGTCGAAGTCGAGCCCCAGCGCCGCCTGCATGGCCAGAACCGCGAGCACGATCAGGAGCGCTCCCAGCATGAGCGTCAGCGGCGGGCGCGACCGATAGGCATTGCGCCCCAGCACGGCAGCAAAGCTCGGCACCGCCAACCCGGATGCGACGGCGGCCGCGCATGCCACCGGGGCCGCCAAGGCGACTAAGGCCCAGGCGAGAGAACGCAGCCAGTCGCCGGCGCTGAGGCTCTCGAGCGGTACATTCTCCGCCGTCCAGCCGATGAGCGTTCCGGACACAAATGCCATTGCGGCGATCGCCAGCCACTGGCCGAGCCCCAACGCGGCGGCAGCCCGGCGACGGGCCGCCAGCCCCGAGGCAAATATCGCGGCGGCAAGCGCCACGCCGCCAGCGGCCTGCCATCGCCACCCAGCATGGTTGGAGACCGCCGCCCCCCAGGTGAATTTGGCCTGCCGACCATAGGCATCATACAGCCCCCAATGCCCACCTACCGTGCCTTCGAGCAGGCGCTTCCACGGCTGATCGAAGGCCTCGATCACGTTGACCCGGTAGCCGTCGCGTTTGGCTTGCGCCAGGACTTGCTGGACGACGCGTGCCTGGTTGGCGGGCGACGGCAAGGCGCCTTCGCGCATTCGGCCGGCGCTCGGCCAGCCGAACTCGCCGATCAGAATCTCCCGGTTCGGAAAGGCGGCCGCGACCTGGCTGCGGATGGCGCCCACATGGGCGGCCGCGGCGTCGACCGGGATCGGGAAATCCTCCCAGTACGGAAGGATGTGGATGGTGATGAAATCGACCGCCGTCGCGATCTCGCGATAGCGCAGCCAGAACTCCCACACGTCCGCGTAGGTGACCGGCATCGTGACCTGCGCCTTCACGGCGCGAATGGTATTGACGAGATCGGGAGCGGACATCTCCCCGCGCAGCAAGACCTCGTTGCCGACCACGATGGACTGGATCACGTCGGGAAAGCGCCGCGCGAGCGCGATCGCGGTCTCGGTCTGGTGACGGCTCAAGTCCGGCAGGCTGGACAGCCAGAGGCCCAGCATCACTTTCATGCCATGGCGTTCGGCGATTTCGGGGATCTGGTCGAGCCCATGATCCACCGAATAGGTGCGAATGCAGTCGGTCAACGGCTGGAGGCGGACGAGGTCCTCCTCGATCTGCCGCGGATCGATCGGAACGTCGGGCCCAAACGGATCCTGATCGCCCCGAAACGGGGCGTAGGATACGCACGGGATCTTCTCGCCCGGGCCAAGCGGTGAGGTGGGCATTTCAACGGCGGCGCCGAGCCATCCCCAGGCCGCGACGATCGCCACTGCTGCCAGCGCGAAGAACACGGCCCCAAAGCGCATCGGTACCTGCTTCCCCCGGCGTCCCACCCGGCACCGCTTATCGCGCGGCCGGGACGGTGCCAAGTCCTACCGTTCTCAAGTCCTAATGTTCTCAAGTCCTACCGTCTTCAAGTCCTACCGTCCCGAACTCCCGTCCCAGGGAACCGGGTCAGCCAGCTTTTAAGCCCGCACGAAACGCCCCTCGCCGGCGCGGGCGACCATTGTGCGCTGCGGTAAATTCGTAAATCGCCGCCCGGACGGTTGGGGCTTTCCGCCACGCCAACCATGGCGGAATTTTTGCGCCGCCCATATTGGCGGCTTGCCGATGTGCTGCTTTAATCTGATGGCAGCGCGCGGGACGAGATCACCGGAGGGTCTGGCCGCAAGGTTGACGAAATCCGGTGCGCATGTGGGGGAAACCGGCCGGCGACGGCCCAACAAGATCAGAGATATCATGCGCCTCGACAGTCTGCGTGTTGTTGCCGCCATCCTCGGCCTGGCTTTCTCGACCGTGGCCGCCCATCCGACCTTCGCCCAGGGCAACGACGCCAAGACGCCGGAGCAGCGCGCGCCGAACGGCGAGAGCAACAAGGAGGGCCCGAAGAAGATCGACGAATACGCCGAAGCCGAGAAGCTCTTGGGCGGCCCGGCCGCAAATCCCGAATGCATGTGGCTGGGACGCAGGGTGGTAAGCCTGTTGTGGCGCGACGACCTCGATACCGCCTTCCGGCATCTCGATCTTTACGACCGCTTCGGCTGTCCGGCCGGACATATCCAGACCGCCTTCCGCTGTGTAGTGCGGCAGGGAAACATCGACCCCAAGGCGCCGGACTCGCTCGCTGCGCGGATCCACTCCTGCTGGATCAATCCCAACACCGATCCGGTCATCACGCCGCCGGCGGCCGCCGCCGCCACCTCGCCCTCGCAAGCCCAGTAGGCACGCCCCAGAAACCGCCGCGCTCGGCCGCGCGCCCGCACGGTTGCGAGCCGGGCATCACCGGTTGCGCGGCACCGACGGTCCCCTCCAGCGTGCGATCGTCCGGCGCCGGCGGTAGCGCAGGAGGTAGTCTGTACGGATATTCATCTCTGCCTAAGAATGTTTGCTGCAGGCGCTTTACCTCACGGAACTATTTTTTGGTTGAGTTGTTGATTGTCTTGAATTCGCCATGACGCCTCGCTAATTATTTAACGCCTCTGGCCAAGGTATCGTGCAAACAAACGACCTTGGTCGAACCTTGGGGACGGGTTCGGGCCTCTGTATCCTGCCCCGCGTGGTTATCCTCTCATGCGCTCCGTCGCTGCCGTAGTCGCGCTCGTCGTGTGCGTGCACGTTGGGCTTTGGACTCTCCTCCAACGGCAACAAGCGGTCCCTGATTTCGATGGCCCGCTGGCGAGCATCTCCTATTCGCCCTACGCCCGTTCCCAGCATCCCGACGTCGGCGACCGGCCGACCGCCGCGCAAATCCGCGCCGACCTCAAGCTCATCGCGCCCTATGCGCGCGCCATCCGGACCTATTCGTCCACCGGCGGGGTCGAGCAAGTGCCGGCGATCGCGGCCGAGTTCGGGCTCAAGGTCACGGTCGGCATCTGGATCGACAAAAACGAGGCGCGCAACGAACGGGAAATCCAGTCGGCGGTCGACCTCGCGCGGCACCACACCAACGTCACCGCGATCGTGGTCGGCAATGAGACCATCCTGCGTGGCGACAAGACTTTCGACCAGCTGATCGAGCTCATCCGGCGCGTGAAGCGGATCAGCCCGGTACCGGTCACGACCGGCGAAACCTGGGACGTATGGCTCGGCGTCAAAGGCCCGGAAGCCTCGCCCGAGCTTGCGAAGGAGTTCGCCGAAAAGGCGCCCCAACTCGCCTCGGCGGTCGATTTCATCGCCGCCCATGTGCTCCCCTATTGGCAGGGACTGCCGGCCAACAAGGCCGTGGACGAAGCCATCTCCCGCTATGACCAGTTGCGCCGGGCCTATCCGGGCAAGCGCATCGTGATCGCGGAATTCGGCTGGCCGAGCGCCGGCTACAATTATCAAGGATCCGATCCGGGCCGCATCGAGCAGGCGACGGTGCTGCGCGACTTCACGGCGCGCGCCGAGGCCTATGGCATCGACTATAATCTGGTCGAAGCCTTCGACCAGCCGTGGAAGACCAACGAAGGCAGCGTCGGCGCCTATTGGGGCGTGTTCGACGCATCACGGCAGGCCAAGTTCGCCTGGACCGGGCTGGTCAGCGATCCCGACTACTGGAAGGTGGCCGGTCTCGCCATCCTGCTCGGTCTCCTGCTGTCGCTGCCGATCCTGGCGAAAAGCCATGTGAGCACCGGCGAGGCCGGTACGCTGGCGGTCGCCGCCAACGTGGTGGGGGCCTGGTTCGCGATCGTCTTCGCCTTCTGGAACGGCCATTATTTCGTGCCCGGCGCCAGCTTCGCGTTCGCGCTCGGCATCACGCTCCTGGTTCCGCTCGTTTTCATCGCGCTCGCTCGGGTCGAGGAGATCGCCGCCGTGGCCTTCGGGCGCAGCCCCCGCCGCCTGATCGCGGGCCCGCTGCCGGCGCCCGAGGGCTATGCCCCCAAAGTGTCGGTCCATATCCCGGCCTATCGGGAGCCGCCCGACATGCTCAAGGCGACCCTCGATGCGGTCGCGCGCCTGCAATATCCCGATTTCGAATGCGTGGTGGTCATCAACAACACCCCCGATCCGGCCTATTGGCAGCCGATCGAGGAGCATTGCCGCACGCTCGGCGAGCGTTTCAAATTCGTTAATGCCGACCACCTGGTGGGATTCAAGGCCGGCGCGCTGCGGCTGGCGCTCGCCCATACCGCCTCCGATGCGTCGATCATCGGCATTATCGACGCCGACTATGTGGTGCATCCCGACTGGCTCAAGGACCTGGTTCCCGCCTTCGCGGATCCGCAGGTCGGCATCGTGCAGGCGCCGCAGGACCACCGCGACGGCGAGCGCACGCTCATGCATCAAGCCATGAACAGCGAATATGCCGGCTTCTTCAATATCGGCATGGTCATGCGCAACGAGGCCAATGCCATCATCGCCCACGGCACCATGTGCCTGATGCGCCGCTCCGCCATCGAAGCCGCCGGCGGCTGGTCGAGCGACACCATCTGCGAGGACACCGATCTCGGCCTGAGCATGCTCGAGCACGGCTGGCATATCCACTATACCAACCGCCGCTACGGCCACGGCCTCCTGCCCGACACCTTCGAGGCCTACAAGAAGCAGCGCTACCGCTGGGCCTATGGGGGATTCCAGATCCTGAAGAAGCACTGGCGCCAGTTGCTGCCGCGCTCGCGGCGCCTGACGCCGGAGCAGAAGCGCGAGTTCGCACTCGGTTGGCTCAATTGGCTGGGGGCCGAGAGCCTCGGGGTCGCGGTCGCGATCCTCAACCTGGTCTGGGTTCCGGTGGTCGCCTACGCGGGCATCGCCATTCCGGACAAGATCCTCACGCTTCCGATCCTGGCGGCCTTCGTGGTGAGCTTGATCCACTTCGTTGCGCTCTATCGCCTACGGGTACCAATTCCGGCCAAGCAGATGGTGGGCGCGGTCCTGGCCGCCATGTCGGTCCAGTTCACGGTGGCGCGCGCGGTCGGCCACGGCGTCTGGACCGAGAGCGCGCCGTTCATGCGCACCGCCAAGGGCGGCGCCACCCGCAAGGGGCCCGATTTCCCGGCTTTCTGGGAAGGCGTCATGGCGGCACTGCTGCTGATCGGCGCCGCCCTGGTGGTGATGACCAACTACAAGCAGATCCGCGAGATCAACCTGTTCGCCGCGGTGCTGGTGGTCCAGAGCCTGCCGTTCCTGGCCGCCATCGCGCTCGCCCTGGTCGAAGGCTCGCGCTTCAATGAATTCGCCTATTGGCGCAGCGTCGAGGCCAAGGTCGCCGAGAACCTGCAGGGTCCCGCCCCGGTGGTGGCCGAAGCACCAGCCGCACAACTGCCCGTGCTGCCGGTGGTGCTGCCGGGCGACAACCGGGTCGAGGCGCAGTAGCCGAAGCGAGCCGGAACGGCGTCCATGGCCCTGGGCTAAACCCGCAGCGCCGTTTCCACCAGCTTGACCCAATACGAGGTTCCGACCGGGATCGCCTCGTCATTGAAGTCGTAGGCCGGGTGGTGCAAGCCCGCGCTGTCCCCGTTGCCGACGAAAATGAAGGCGCCGGGCCGCGCTTCCAGCATGAACGAGAAGTCCTCTGCCCCCATCACTGGCGGCGTGTTCTCCTCCACGCGCTCACGGCCGACCACATCGGCCGCGACCGAGGATGCGAACGCGGTCTGCCGCTCGTGGTTCCGGGTCACCGGATAATCACGCTTGTAGGTGAACGTGACCTTGGCGCCATACAGCCGCGCGGTCCCTTCCACGACCTCCCGCAGGCGCTTCTCCAAAAGGTCGCGCACTTCCGGGTTGAGGCTGCGGGCGGTGCCGCGCAGGAAGGCCGTCTGCGGGATGACGTTGTCGGTCGAGCCGGCCTGGAACATGCAAATCGAGATCACCGCCGATTGCAACGGGTCGACGTTACGCGCGACGATTGACTGGATCTGGTTGATCATCTGGGCGCCCACCAGCACGGAATCGATGGTGAGATGAGGCCGCGCCGCGTGCCCGCCATGGCCTTCGATCTGGATCGTCAGGCGGTCGGCGGAGGCCATCAGCGCCCCCGGCCGGATCGCGAACTGGCCGACCGGCAGGCCCGGATAGTTGTGCATCCCATAGACTTCCTCGATCTGGAAGCGCTCCATCAGGCCGTCCTGCACCATGGCCTTGCCGCCGGCGCCGCCCTCCTCGGCGGGCTGGAAGATCACCACCGCCGTCCCGGCGAAATTGCGGGTCTCGGCGAGGTAGCGGGCCGCGCCCAGCAGCATCGCGGTGTGCCCATCGTGGCCGCAGGCGTGCATCTTGCCGGGCACCGTCGACTTGTACGCGACCTCGTTGGCCTCCTCAATCGGCAGCGCATCCATGTCGGCGCGCAGCCCGATCACCTTGCGGGCCGCCTGCGGCCCCTTGGCCGCCTGCGGCCCCTTGGCCGCCTGCGGCCCCTTGCTGCCGTGAATGATCCCCACCACGCCGGTGCGTCCGATCCCGCTCACCACCTCGTCACACCCGAAGCTCTTGAGCTTGTCGGCCACCGCGGCCGCCGTGCGGTGGACGTCGTAGAGCAACTCGGGATGGGCGTGGAAGTCGCGCCGCCATGCGGTGATATCGCCATGCAGGTCGGCGATGCGATTGACGATCGGCATCAGGTCGGCTCCGGTCTGTGACGCATGTGAAGTTATGGCGCACTCGGGATTATGACGTCGGCCCGCTTGTGGCGGCGAAACGTCGCTGCGTCTGCCTTGCTCCGATTCAAACTATAGGCCCGCACGCTCGGTTTGGACAGATCGATCGAGCGCCTGCCGCGCCGCCCGGCAGAGCGGACTCCGGGCAGCCGGTTGAGATAAATCGCGGCACCTATCCGTTTCACGAAAAGCCCGAGCCGGCCCTGATCCGTCGCCCTTGCGCGCCTCCTGCTCTAAATTGATGCACGTCAACTTGCTTTTTGCTAGGAGACCGCAGCACGGTCGCGAAAAACTGGAGATCCGCGAAACATGCGCATATTGGTTCTTGTTTGCGGTGCTCTTTTGGCGCTGGCCGCCGGATTCGAGGTGTATTCCTCGGAATATCCCCCGACCGCGCTCATCGAGCTCGTCCAATCGCAGCCGCTCCTGCAGAAGCTCGCCTGGGCCGTCATCATCGTCACGCCGTTCGGATTGCTCGCCGGCGCGCTGTGGGAAAGCGCGCGCCTCGAGCAGCAACGCAAGGCCAACGAGGTGTGGGAAACCCGCTTCCGCGGCGTCCGCAAGGCCGCCGACGAGCTCGATGACGCCCAGAAGGACATCGACCGGGCCACCAGCAATCTCGAGCGCAGCGATCCCGAGGATGCGATGAGCGCGCTCCAGCGCCGCCTGATCGAGGCCGAGCGCACGACCCACTTGCAGCAAAGCCGCAACGAGAAGGAAGGGTTGCTGGCCCGCATCGACATGGCCCGCCAGCAGCAGCAAATGCTGCGCGAGAAGGTCGGCGGGACGATCGAGAAGCGGCGCTTGATCGAGCCCCTCTTCATCGAGCTGCAGAACTCCCAGGACGTCCTTGAAAAGGGTCTCAGCGGCCTCAAGGCCGACGATCTCAACGACCGTCTGCAGGCGATGATGCAGTCCACCGAGCGGATGAAATCCCGCTGCGAGGAGATCGAGCGGATGCTGGCCGCGTTCGTGCAGCTGAAAGGCGAGCTCGACGCGTTGAAGGGCCGCCTCGCGCCGCTCGACGACAAGCAGAGCGGCGTCAAGAGCCTCGTCAATGCGTTGCACGAAATTCGCGACCAGCTCACCTCGACCATCGAGCGCCTCGACCATGATGGCGACGCCACCCTGGCGGAGCGTGCCACCAAGCTCGCCGAGAGCCGGCAGGCGTTTGACGAGCGTGTGTCGGGCCTGCTCGACCAGTTCTCCAAGCTCGACGGCATCAACAAGGATATTCGCGGCCTGTTCGCCAAATTGCGCGGCGAGGTCGATGCGCAGCTGGTGACCTACAACCTCGGCCCCAAATGACCTCCATTCGATCGCGGCTGGTCGCCCGCGCGACCCTGCGCTATGGTGATCGAGAGCTGTTTCGCAGGCTTGGTCGCGGAAACCGCTCCGACAACGGATTCCGTCCCGCAGCCCGTGCGGGGCAGGCTTTTCCTAAAATTATCTCAAGACGCCCTGAGCGGGCCGGAGGAAACAAGATGCGCACCCCGATCCTATGCGCGGCCCTCGTCCTGCTGTTTCCCGTTCTCGCGCAGGCCCAGTCGGCGACCGCCGCCCTGCAGGACTTCGGGCTGTTGGGAACATGGGCCGGCGAATGCAGCCAGGGCCCGGGGCCGACCAACAATCACGCCACCTATCTGGTCACGTCTTCCGGCGGTCTGCAGCTGAAATATCAGTCCGGAGCCGATTATGAGGACAGCGTCTACGACATCCGCGACGCCAGGCGCATTGCTCCCGACAAGCTGTCGCTGCGACAAGTCCTGATGAGCAACGATCGCGTCACGCTCGACATCGTTCTGCTGAAAGAGAACGACAAGATCCGCATCTGGTCGTCGCTGTTCCCGGACGGAACAGCGCTGGTCGAGGACGGCGTCATGACGTCGATGACCGGGCGAGAGACCCGCTGGATGACGCGCTGCCCGTGAGGCATTCGCTGAGCCGATAGGCGATCTCTTTGATTCGATTTTTGCTGCAATCGCACCGTGCGGCGGCTCGCGCTGCGGCACCCTGTGCAGGTCAGGTCGTCGGGCATCCAGCCCTCGCGGAGCGGCCCTTTTCGACTTTTCGGTTAATGCGAATGGCCGCAAACCGCAAAGGTAACGGCTCGCGGCCAGCGATCGCCCCAAGGCCGGCGCGACCCGCCCAGGTGCGGATCCAAGCGCTCCGACGGCCTTGAGCGCCCGTGCCGCGCGCAGCGTCGGTGCGGCCCGACGCGGCTGTCGCAGAACATTAACGACAATGTCGCGCCCTGTTTGCTGGGCAAATTTATGTAGGTTTGAAGGCGTTTTAAGTGTATGCTTGCGTGATGATCGGCAGGTGAAGAATCCACTGGACGAATGGGGCGACGCCGCATTGGACGACAGTTGGAGCATTTTCAGGAAGGGTTGATTCGATTTGTCCGTCCGAAAATGCGACAATGCAAATGGACAATGCAAAAATGCTGGAGCGGCCTCTGTTTCCGATCTATGTGAAACCGCTCTAGACGACGTCATCCGGCGGCGGAGAGGGGCGCCGCGTCAGCGTTCTCTAGCGACCGTATCCGAGGATCAAGACATGAATGCCTTCGACTACACTGCCCCGGCCGAGCTGTTTCCCACGCGCAGCCGCAAGGGCAACCGCCCGATGGGCTACCGGCGATTCGCCAAGGCGGCGGAAGCCATCCGGTTCGCCATCGAGGAGCTGCCGCCGGATCTGCTGATCGGTGCCCACCTCGAGGTGGAAGAGCAGAGATTCGACTCGGATGGAATCCGCCGATTGTACGAGAACACCGACTATCCGCTGGCACGCCGCCCTACCCCGCCCGCCCGCTGAAGCCGCCGACCATGCGGCCGGCCCGCAGGCCCAAGCCGCCGGCGACCACGGCTGGAGCATTTTCGAGAAAAATGGAGTCCGGTTTTCCGTCCAAAAGTGTGACAATGCAAAAACGCTGGTGCGGTTTTCTGTTTCCGCCTGTGTGAAACCGCTCTAAGCCGCAAAGTCGTACATCGAATCGTTGTGCAGAGTTGTCGTGCGTCGCGTTGTTGCAGGTGGTCGCGTTCAAGCAATAGAGGGAATGGGAGACTGATATGGCGAAAGGTCAAATGCGGAGCAACCGCGAGAAAAAGAAGCCGAAAGCGGACAAGAGCAAGAAGAAGGACGAGGCACCGGCCTCCCCCTTCGCCTCGTCTCGCGTCCCCGGCAAACCCGGTTACGCCGGAAAGAAAAGCCCCTGAGGCTTTGTGCACGCCGGCAGCGCTCGCGCGGATCTGAGCGCGCGAGGACGAATCTGTTTCGGCGCGCCAATTGGCGACGCGCCGATGGCGTGACCCCGAGCTTCTCATGACCTCGAGCTTCGCATGACGCTGAGCTTCCCCAACCGCAGCCGCTCGTACGATGCGACGCGGCACGCCGTGCGGTTCTGGGGGTACGACAGCGCCATGGAAGCCTCGTTTTTCGTGACCGAGGATGCATTGAAGCGAATCCAGCCCGGGGCACGGTTCGACGAGGACGGCCTGCTCGGAGCCTTCGATGCAAATCGCGACTTGATCTACGCGGCTGCCGCCAAGGTCTACGCCCGTGGCCGCAAAGGCTCCTATGAGCTGATCAGCACCGATTTCTGAGCCGCGCGCCGCAGGACCCAAGGGCCCTGCCCGTCTCAAAAGAAGTTGGTGAAATTGAAGGCCCAGAGAAAGACGAAAAAGGTGAGCAGGATCAGGCCAAAGGCGTGCAACCCGTATGGCCATCGTTCGCCAGAATGACCGACAGGAAGCCTGGAGCCAGGACACGACATGAAGGGCACTCCCGACAATACGGTCGTCCTGCACTGGGACGAATGCCAAACCTCGTGGGCCGAGCTGGCGTGGCGAGACTGGGTACGATTTCGCGGATTGGGCGAAGGCGGCCTCAGCCTGCTGGCCGGGGCCGAGCCCGGCGAGCATTACTTCCTGGTCTGCGTCCTCGGCGATGGCGGCGAGCTCGATAACGTGATCCCGCACCGCTACGTCCTTTCCGCCGACGGACGGCTGGTCCATGGCTTCGACGGCCTCGGCGAGGCCGAGCGCGAGGAGTTCTACCGGATCCAGGTGCTGCGCCTGCCCACGCTCGAGGACTCGGAGCGCTACCGCGAGCTCGGCGCCCGCGGATTTGCCGTCAACCTGCCGCCCCTGCATACGGTGCAGCCGCTCTTGAGCGCGATGCCAGGCCTCGCCGGGGCACAGCCGACCGCCGCCTGCTGGGATTTCGTCTCCGCCATCGGAATCTGTGGCTCCAGCACGCGGCGCAACTAGGCAGCGTCGCTCACCCGCCCCGTCAATCCGTGCTTGCCATCATCCCCCATCATGCTATTGGAGCCCCCTTGCCGAGGGCTCTGGCGGAATTTTTCGAAGGAACCGTTATTGACCGGATAAATTGCCTAAGCTGTTGATGTGACAAGTGAGCCCGTAGCTCAGTTGGTAGAGCACGTGACTTTTAATCATGGGGTCGTGGGTTCGAATCCCGCCGGGCTCACCAATAAAATCAAAGACTTA
>DASZKX010000254.1:0-20773 GCA_035552735.1 Xanthobacteraceae bacterium | reverse complement strand
GCACACATCTCTGTCGTCCCGGCCGCAGAGCCGGGACCCATACGCCGCAGCCTATCGAGAGGACACGGCGTATGGGTCCCTGCTTCCGCAGGGACGACTGCGTGGAGAGGCTTTCGCACCCACGAAAGATGTGTGCATGCCCCGCGCGCGGGGCGAGGTGCGCCGTGCCGACTCCATGCCCACCTGAGCTAGCTCGATCGCGCCGCCCCCGCCTCGACGCTCATGGCCAGGACGCGCGCCACATGCAGCGGCTCGCGGCCGCTGCCGTCGTGGATCTGATGCCGGCATGAGGTTCCGGACGCGACCACCAGCGTGTCGGCGGCGGCGGCGCGCACCGCCGGCAGCAACGAGAGCTCGGCCATCTTGAGCGAGACGTCGATGGTGTCGGCCCCGTAGCCGAAGGCGCCCGCCATGCCGCAACAGCTCGACTCGATCGTCTCCACCGCAAGTCCCGGCACCAGCCGCAGCGCCGCCGCCACCGCCTCCATGGTTCCGAAGGATTTCTGGTGGCAATGGCCGTGCAGCAGCGCGCGCGCGGCGATCGGCGCGCGCGGCGGATCGAACCGCCCCTGCGCGGCTGCGCGGGCGACGAATTCCTCGAAGGTCAGCGCATGGGCGGCGAGCGTCCGCGCCGGCGCGCTGCGCAGGAGCGCCGGGATCTCGTCGCGGAAGCCGAACAGGCAGCTCGGCTCGAGCCCCACCACATCCATGCCGCGCCCCACATAGGGGGAAAGCGCCGCGACCGTGCGCTCGGCCTCCGCCCGCGCTTCCGCGACCAGCCCGACCGACAGAAAAGTGCGGCCGCAGCAGAGCGGACGGGCGCCGGCCAGCGGCGTGGGCAGGTGCACCCGGTAGCCGGCCGCGCCCAGGACCCGCATGGCGGCCGCAATGTTCTCGGGCTCGAAATAGCGGTTGAAGGTGTCGGCGAACAATACCACGTCCTTTGCCTCACCATCGGCTGCCGGCGCGGCTTCCTCGGCGCGCACCGGATCCTGGAATGCATCCGTGCGCCAGCGCGGCAGCTTGCGTTGCGCCGCAAATCCGGTGAGCTTCTCGGTCAGCTTCGCCATCACGCCCGACTGGTTGCGCAGGTTGAGCAGGCCGGGCAACCGCGACGCCAACGGCGCGTAGCGCGGCAGATATCCGACCAGCCGGTCGTGCAGCGACAGCCCACGCGCGGCTGCGCGCGCGGCCTGCACCTCGATCTTCATGCGTGCCATGTCGACGCCGGTCGGGCACTCGCGCCGGCAGGCCTTGCAGGAGACGCACAGCTTCATGGTCTCCGCCATCTCGTCGGACGCGAACGCGCCGGCGCCGAGCTGGCCCGTGATGGCGAGCCGCAGCGAATTGGCACGCCCGCGCGTCACGTCGCGCTCCTCGCGGGTGACCCGGTAGCTCGGGCACATGACCCCATTCCCGGTCGACCGGCAGGCGCCGTTGTTGTTGCACATCTCGACCGCGCCCTGGAATCCGCCGCCCGCGCCCGGATAGGCCGACCAGTCGAGCTGCGTCGCCATATCGTCTGCGCGGTAATTCGGCCCGTAGCGGAACAGCTCGCGGTCGTCGAATTTCGGCGCCCGCACGATCTTGCCGGGATTGAACAGGCCGGCGGGATCGAAGCTGTCCTTCACCTCCTCGAACGCGCCGGCCAGCCGCTCCCCGAACATGGCGGGATGGAATTCCGAGCGCACGATGCCGTCCCCGTGCTCGCCCGAATGGGAGCCCTTGTAGGCGCGCACCAGCGCGAAGGCTTCCTCGGCGATCGCCCGCATGGCGATGACGTCCTGGTCGAGACGCAGGTTGAGCACCGGCCGCACGTGCAGACAGCCGACCGAGGCGTGCGCGTACCAGGTGCCGCGCGTGCCGTTCTTCTCGAAGATGGCGGTGAGCCGGGCGGTGTAGTCGGCCAGATGCTCGAGCGGGACGGCGCAATCCTCCACGAAGGAGATGGGTTTGCCGGCCTCCTTCATGGACATCATGATGTTGAGCCCGGCCGTGCGCATCTCGGTGACGGCGGCCTGCAGCTTGGCATCGAGCACCGGCACCACGCCGCCCCATTTCGCGCCGGCGTTCTGCCAGGAGAACCCGAAATCGCCCATCAGCTGCTCGAGCCGCTGCAATCGTCGCGCGTTCTCGCCCGGCTCGCTTTCGGCGAACTCCACGAACAGGATCGCCTCCGGATCGCCACGCACGACCGCCTCGACGGTCGGCTGGAACATGGCGATCTCGCGCGCCAGGCCCAGCATGGTGCGGTCGACCAGCTCGACCGCGATCGGGCCGAGCTTGACGATGTGCTGGGCCATGTCCATGGCTTGGTGAAAGCTGCCGAAATGGCAAGCGCCCACCGCACGCGCGCCGATCAGGGGCGCGAGCTTGAGCTCGATCTTGGTCGAGAACGCGAGCGTGCCCTCCGAGCCGACCAGGATGTGCGCGAGATTGAGATCGTTGCGGCCCGGCACCAAGGCATCGAGGTTGTAGCCGCCGACCCGGCGCTGGACCTGCGGGAACCTGGCCGCGATCTCGTCCGCCTGCGCGGCCGCGAGGGCGAGCAGATGCTGCGCCAAGGGATGCAGCGGCGATGTGGCGGGAATGTTCGTCAGATCGCGCGCGCTCGGCCCGAAATGCGCCCGGCCGCCGTCGGCCAGCACCGCGTCGATCGACTGCACGTTCTCGCGGGTATTGCCGTAGCGCAGCGAGCGGGCGCCGCAGGAATTGTTGCCCACCATGCCCCCGATGGTGGCGCGCGATGCGGTCGAGATGTCGACCGGAAACCACAGACCATGGGGCTTGAGCCGCCGGTTGAGCTCGTCGAGCACGATGCCGGGCTCGACCACGCAGCGGGCGTTGGCGACATCGAGCTCGATGACGTGATCGAGATATTTCGAGCAGTCGATGATGAGCGATTCGTTGACGGTCTGGCCGGATTGCGAGGTCCCGCCGCCGCGCGGCAGCACGGTGACGCCCTCCTCCCGGGCGAGCGCGATCGCCCGCTCGGCCTCCGCGATCGAGCGCGGCAAAACGACGCCTACCGGCATGATCTGGTAGTGCGAGGCGTCGGTCGCATAGCGGCCGCGGGTGAAGCGGTCGAACCGCACCTCGCCGGCGAGCTCCGCCCGGAGCCGTCGTTCCAGCCCGGGCCGTACGGTCGTGGTCATGATGTCTTCCCGATCCGTTCAAAAAATCTCGCCCTTCCGGCCTCCCGGCAGGGCGAGATCGAGCGCCTGAGCGTGCTTAACGCTACCGGTCCGCGAGAATAGGGCCTCGAGACAAGAGGCTTGACTGACTCTCGCATTCGTCCTTCATGGCGGCAAGTTGCGGGCCGGCCCGCGTGCGTACATGCCCCCTGCGCGGCGGCCGCCATTTCAAACGTTCCAGAATTCACCTGCCTTCAAGGAAACGCTGATGACCAAGAACGCCTCGCGCATGGCCGGCCGCCACTTCCTGCAGATTCCGGGGCCGACCCAGATCCCGGACCGCGTCCTGCGGGCGATGGATACGCCCATCATCGACCACCGCGGCCCGGAATTCGCGAGCCTCGCCAAGCGCTCGCTCGAAGGCATCAAGACCATCTTCAAGACCGCCAATCCGGTCATCATCTACACCGCGACCGGCACCGGCGCCTGGGAGGGCGCCTTGGTCAACGTGCTCTCCCCCGGGGACCGCGTGCTGATGGTCGAGACCGGCCAGTTCGCCACGCTGTGGAAGAACATGGCGATCAAGCTCGGCCTCAAGCCGGAATTCATCGCGACCGATTGGCGCATCGGCGCCGACCCGGCGGGGATCGAGGAGCACCTGCGCAAGGACAAGGCGCATGAGATCAAGGCGGTCTGCGTGCTGCACAACGAGACCGCGACCGGCTGCCTGTCGCCGATCGCACCCATCCGCAAGGCGATCGACGCCGCCGGCCATCCGGCGCTGCTCATGGTCGATACCATCTCGTCGCTGGCCTCCACCGACTACCGCCATGACGAATGGGGTGTGGACGTCAGCGTAGGCGGCGCGCAGAAGGGCCTGATGCTGCCGCCCGGCATGTCGTTCAACGCCATCAGCGACAAGGCGATCGCGGCATCGAAGACCTCGAAGTGCCCCAAGTCCTTCTGGTCTTGGGAAGACATGCTCAACATGAACAAGATCGGCTTCTTTCCCTACACGCCGGCCACCAACATGCTGCAGGGCCTGGTGGTGGCGATCGACATGCTGCACGAGGAAGGGCTCGAGAACGTGTTCGCCCGCCACGACCGGCTGGCCGAGGCGACCCGGCGCGCGGTGCGCGCCTGGGGGCTCGAGATCATGTGTCGCGATCCCAAGTACTATTCGCCCACCGTTACCGCCGTGATGGTGCCGGAAGGCCACGACGCCGACGCGTTCCGCAATCTCGCGCTCGAGCATTTCAACATTTCCTACGGCATGAGCTTCGGCCGCTATGCCGGCAAGATGTTCCGCATCGGCCATCTCGCCGACACCAACGACCTGACCATCCTGGGGGCGCTCGCCGGTACCGAGATGGCGCTATCGCTGGCGGGAATTCCGCACCGCAAGGGCGGGGTGCAGGCCGCGATGGACTATATGGTGTCCGCGCATGCGGGCCCGGCCCGGGCGGCGGCGGAGTAGCGTGGCGAGCGCGGGCGCGACCGTCATGGCGTGCGCATCGTAGGGCGCAATCGCTTTATTGCGCCGCGTGGCGAGGCTGATGGCGCTCACTGACGCAATTTCGCGCTCGCGGGCAAGGCTGATGGCGCAATGAGGCTGATGGCGCAATGAAGCGATTGCGCCCGACGACGGCGGGACACCTGCGCTCTCAATTCACGCATTCATGAAGAAATCGTTCGCCCAGAGCTGATCGAGCTTGGCGATGCCCTCGGGCGGCAGCGGTCCGCGCTCGACCGCCGCCAGCGCCTCGTCGAGCTGGCCGAGCTCGTTGATGCCGAGCACGCGGCTCGACAGATCTCGATTGCCCAACGCGAACCGCAAGGCGACCTGCGCGGGCGTGCCGTGGCTCGGG
This sequence comes from Xanthobacteraceae bacterium, assembly GCA_035552735.1. Classification (GTDB taxonomy): domain Bacteria; phylum Pseudomonadota; class Alphaproteobacteria; order Rhizobiales; family Xanthobacteraceae; genus VAZQ01. The sequence continues at coordinate 15,771 of DASZKX010000254.1, read as the reverse complement.
CCGAGCGCGGCCCGCACCGCGGCCGCGCAACGCACCTCGTTGTCGAGATCGGTGTCGGAGGTCATCATGGCGAGCCGCTCGGGCCGCCGCGGGCTCGCCAGCGCGCCGCCGGCCCAGATCCGGATGGCCAGCATGCCCATGTTCAAGCGCCAGCAGGCCGCGATGATGCCGCAGAACTCCTGGCCCTTCCATTCCGGCGCCGTGCGCGACCAGGCGGCGCTCGGATTGATCGCGTTGTAGTAGACCTGGGCGGCATCGAAGCGGCCGCTCTCGATCACCTCCAGGCAGGCGGCGGTGCTGCCGACCGCGCTGATTCCGCTGGCCTGGATGAGGCCTTCTTCCTTGAGCTGGTCGAAGGTGTCGGCGACGGCGCCCAGGACCTGACGCGTCGACAAGGGTGGACGGTCGCCGATCCCGGTCCCGATCTGATTGTGCAGCTGCAGCAGCGCGACCCGCTCGAGCTGCAGGCGCTTGAGGCTCTGCTCCAGGCTGCGGCGTATGGCGCCCGCGATGTCGGCCATGTCGGCGCGATCGAGCCGCACCTTGGTGGAGACATGGGGCCGCGGCGAGAGCACCGCGAGATGGCGTCCGATGGTTTCTTCCGAAGTGCCGTTGCCGTAGAGCGGCGCCGTGTCGATCCAGTTGATGCCGCCCGCGACCGCGCGCTGCAGCGCCGCCCAGCGCGTCGCCTCGCTGGCATTGATGAGAATGCCGCCGGTGACGCCACCGCCGAGCGCGACCTCCGAGATCTCGAGCCCGGTCCGCCCGAAGAAGCTCTTCCTCATGTGGGCGAACTCATTGCAGCCGCGTGCTCGGCCCGCAGCTTGAAGCGTTGGATCTTGCCGGTTGCGGTCTTCGGCAATTCGGCGCGGAACTCGATCACGCGGGGATATTTGTAGGGCGCGAGCCGCGATTTGCAGTGGTTCTGCAGGCCGCGGGCGAGCGCGTCACCGGCGAGGTCGGGGGACCTGAGCACCACGAAGGCCTTCGGCTTGATGAGCCCCTCCGGGTCCGGCCACGCCACTACGGCGGCCTCCAGCACGTCGGGATGCGTGCACAGCACGCCTTCGACCTCGAACGGCGAGACGTACATGCCGCCGACCTTTAGCATGTCGTCGCGGCGGCCGCAGTAGACGAAAAAGCCCTCCGGATCCTCGCGATACTTGTCGCCCGAGCGGGTCCATTCGCCCAGGAAGGTGGCGCGCGAGAGCTGGCGGTTGTTCCAATACATGAGGGCGCTGGTCGGCCCACGTACCTGCAATTCGCCGATCTCGCCCTTCCGCACCGGCGTGCCGGCGTCGTCCACCAGCCTGAGGTCGTAGCCCGGAACCGGCTTGCCCGTGGTGCCGTATTTGACCTCGCCGGGGCGGTTCGACAGGAAGGTGTGGGTCATCTCGGTCGAGCCGAGCCCGTCCAGGATGTCGACCCCGTAGCGCTCCTGCCAACGCCGGCCGATCGGCGCCGGCAGGGCCTCGCCGGCCGAGATGCAGAGCCGCAGCTTGAGCTCGTCGCGCCGCGGCGCCGCGGCGCTCGCCAGGAAGCCCGCATAGAAGGTCGGCACGCCATAGAACACCGTCACCGGATGTTGCCGCAGGAGCGCCGCCACCGCGTCGGCGGTCGGGCGCTCCGGCAACAGGATGGTGGTGGCGCCGGCGGAGAGCGGAAAGGTGAGCGCGTTGCCGAGCCCGTAGGCGAAGAACAGCTTGGCGGCCGAATAGCAGACGTCCTCCGCGGTGAGGGCGAGGATGTGGGCGCCGAACAGATCATTGGTGAGCTTGAGGTCGGCATGGACATGCACCGCGCCCTTGGGCCTGCCGGTCGAGCCCGACGTATAAAGCCAGAAGCAGATGTCATCCTTGGTGGTCGACGCCGTATAGGCGGCGGGCACCGCCTGCACGATCAGATCCTCGAAGCCGTGATGGCCGCGCGCGTCCGCGCCGGAGACGATGACCAGACGCAGGTTGGCATCGTCGGCATTGATGAGATTCTCGAATTTCGCATAGATCGCTTCCGACACGATCAGGGTGCGCGCCCCGCTGTCCGCCAGGATGAAGCGATAGTCCTCCTCGGTCATCAGCGTGTTGACCGGAATTGGGATGATGCCGGCCTTGACGGCGCCCAGAAACGCGGTCGGCCAATCGATGGTGTCGAACAGGCACAGGAGGACGCGCTCCTCGCGCCTCACCCCCAGGTCGCGCAGCGCCTGGCCGAAGCGCGCCGCCCGGTCGGCGAGCTGGCCGAAGCTCCAGCTGCCACGGGGATCCACATAGGCGGCCTTATGGGCGCGGCCGGCCCGCAGGTTGCGTTCCAGGACGTCGGCGGCAAAGTTGTATCTGCGGGGCATCAGCTCGGCGGACACCGCCGGCCCCAGAGGCCCCGGAACGATCGTCATCACGCAGCTTTCCCCCTCACGGCCCCCACGTTATGCATTATGGTGACGACGGCGCCGCGCCGCAACATTGTGGCGATTGTGGCGATTGTGGCAGCCCGCGAGGGCCCGGTGCGGTGCCGACACAGCGAGCCTGCCATTTAGCCGGTTTCGAATGATGACGGGACTTGCATCCGGGGCTCGCCTATAATTCATTCGCGCCCGCCGCCCCCGGCAGCGGAGGCCGCAATCAAGCCTTAAGCTCAAGGGAGGCCCCGCATGGACGAGACCGTCCGCAAGATCAGCGCCGAAGATGTCAATCCCCGCTACAATTGGGGGCGGGCGCTGCCGGCGCTCGGTCCCATGGGGGTCGACTTCGAGGAGCGGGTCGACTATCGGCGGCTGCACCGCTACCGGTTGAGCCGGGTCAAGCAGGCGCTGGAGAAATCCGACCTCGGGGCCCTGCTGGTCTTCGACGTCAACAATATCCGCTACATCACCTCGACCAAGATCGGGGAATGGGAGCGCGACAAGCTCTGCCGCTGGGCGCTGCTCACCCGCGACGGCGAGCCGATCTTGTGGGACTTCGGCTCGGCCGCCGTGCATCACAAGCTCTATGTGCCGTGGCTCAAGCCCGAGAACTGCAAGGCCGGCCTGATCGGCCTGCGCGGCACGGTGTCGCCGTCGTTCGGGCTGATGAAGCGCCACGCCGAGGAGATCGCCTCGCTCATCCGCGAAGCCGGCTGCGACAAGATGCCGATCGGGGTCGACATCATCGAGCCGCCGATGATGTTCGAGCTGGAGAAGGCGGGCCTCAAGGTCGCCGACGGCCAGCAGGTCATGCTGGAGGCCCGCGAGATCAAGAACATCGACGAAATCGCGCTGCTCAACCGCTCCGCCGCGATGGTGGACGGCGCCTATCACCTCATCCACGAGGAGCTCAAGCCCGGCGTGCGCGAGAACGACATCGTGGCCATGGTGAACGAGTTCCTCTACCGGCACGGCTCCGACGACGTCGAGGCCATCAATGCCATCTCGGGCGAGCGCTGCAATCCGCACCCTCACAATTTCACCGACCGCATGCTGCGGCCGGGCGACCAGGCCTTCTTCGACATCCTGCAGTCGTTCATGGGCTACCGCACTTGCTACTACCGCACCTTCAATGTCGGCCGCGCCACCCCGGTGCAGCACGATGCCTACAAGAAGGCGCGCGAATGGCTCGATCGCGCCATCGACCTGATCAAGCCCGGCGTCAGCACCGACAAGGTCTGCGGCGTGTGGCCGGAGGCGCAGGAATTCGGCTTCCCGGACGAGATGACGGCCTTCGGGCTGCAGTTCGGGCACGGGCTCGGGCTGGCGCTGCATGAGCGGCCGATCATCAGCCGCGTGGTCTCGCTCACCCACCCGACCGAGATCAAGGAGGGCATGGTGTTCGCGCTCGAGACCTATTGCCCCGCCACGGACGGCTATTCGGCGGCACGCATCGAGGAAGAGGTAGTGGTGACCGACAAGGGCTGTCGCGTCATAACGCTGTTCCCGGCCGAAGAGCTGCCGATCGCGAACCGCTATTGACGGTCTTTTTCCAGGAAATCGAATTGTCGGTCTTTCCGGCATCCAAACGCCCCGGCCGCAGCCCTCAGGCTTCGGCCGGGGGAGCACCCCAGCGCCAAAAGGAACGGGTTCACCGATGAAAAACGCCGAGATCAGGAACGTCTCGTCATTCTGGCTCACCGCCAGCGCCGCAATATTGGGTCTGGTCTTGGCCGTGGGGGTCGCCCCGGCGCCGGCCGCCGCGCAAGGCACCCCGCAGCAACAGCAGGCCTGCACGCCCGACGTCATGCGGCTCTGCAACCAATTCGTACCCGACGTCGCGAAAATCAGCGTTTGCATGGCCCATAATCGGTCCCAGCTCAGCCAGGCTTGCCGCAATGCGTTTCCGGTGGCGCACGGCAGGAGGCACACGATCCATCACACGTCGCATCATTCCACCAAGCGCTGACCCGGGCCGCTATATTTCCGCCTGTAGCAGGAAAAGGTCGGATCGGCCCCGACTTCGCCGTCATCGTGGGCGAAAGCCGCCATGCCGACTTGGATACAGGTTTGGAAACAAGCAGTCTGGACACGAGTAGGCTCGGGCGTCGTCCCGATAGTCCCAAGGACCGAAAGGAATAGGTTGAGAGATGAAAACCGCCGGGCACATAAGCGTCTCGTCCCCCTCGCTGGCAAGCATGACTGCGGCTCTCGGCCTCGCTTGGGCCGCGAGCTTCGCCCCGACCGCGGCCACCGCGCAGTCGCGCGGTACGCCTGAGCAACAACAGGCTTGTCAGCCTGACGCCATGCGGCTGTGCAGCGAGTTCGTCCCCGACGTCGATCGGATCACGGCGTGCATGATCAAGAACCGGATTCGGCTGAGCCCTCCCTGCCGCGCCGTGTTCACCGGCCCGCCGCACAAGGAGAAGCCGTTCAAGCACAGCTAAGGCGGGCCAAACCCGCCATTCGGCCGGCCCCAGCAGGCCGTTCGTCTCAAGCGATGGATCGAACCACGCCGCCATCAACGCGGAGCGCCGCGCCGTTGGTGGCCGAGGCCTGCGGCGAGCAGACATAGACCACCATGTTGGCCACCTCCTCCACGGTCGCCAGGCGACCCAGGAGGGAGGTTGGCCGGTGCTGGGCGATGAACTGCTTCTCCATCTCGGCCTGCGACAGGCCTTGCTCGCGGGCGAGCTTGGCGAAGAAATCCGACACGCCCTCCGAGCGCGTCGGCCCGGGCAGCACCGCATTCACGGTCACGCCGGTGCCGGCGACCGATTCGGCGAGCCCGCGCGAGACCGCGAGCTGCGCGGTCTTGGTCATGCCGTAGTGAATCATCTCGACCGGAATGTTGAGCGCGGACTCGCTCGAAATGAAGACGATGCGGCCCCAATTGCGTTGCCGCATCGCGGGCAGGACGTGCCGCGACAAGCGGATGCCGCTCAACACATTGGTGTCGAAGAAGCGATGCCAATCGGCGTCGGTGATCTCGCCGAACGGTTTCGGCTCGAAAATCCCCAGATTGTTGACCAGGATGTCGGGCACGCCGGCGCGCTCGAGGAAGTCCGCGACGCCAGCCGCGGTGGCCAGATCAGCCGCCACGCCCTCGATCTTCGCCTGCGGCACCTTGCCGGCGAGGCGGGCCGTTGCGGCCTCGACGCCGGCCCGACTGCGTCCATTGATGACGACCGCGGCGCCCGATTGCGCCAGCCCGGACGCGATCGCAAAGCCGATCCCGGCCGTCGAGCCGGTCACAATCGCTCGTTTTCCACTCAGATCGATGATCATGCGCTGCGGCCCGGTGTCGACCGCGGATATCTATGCTGCGAAAATCTTCCCGCAATATGCCGGGCGCCGCTACCCGCGGCGGCGTCGAGACGGCGGGAACACTCAGGCCCGCGCCGCCGCCCGCTCCTTCAGATGCGGAAACTTCTCGGTGAGCAGCGAGCCGAAATAGTAGGTCGGCTTGAACGCCGGATGGGCCCGGATCGCCGCCAGCCAACGCGCGATGCGTGGCTTGTCGTGCCACATCCGGTCGAGCCCGAGATCGGCCATGCGCACGATCGCGGGCATCACGCAAATGTCGGCGAGGCTCGCCCGCGCGCCCAGGAGCCAGGGGCCGTCGCCCTTGGCGATCTCCTGGTCCATGCGCGTGAGCGTGCGCGCCAGACGGTCGAGGGCGGCCTGCATCTCCGCCGCGGGGAAGCCCTTGCGGCCCATGGCGAGCATGAACTCCTTGCGCAGCGGCTTTGACTCCGCAAACGCCACGAACTCTTCTTCGCTCATGGCGGCAAAGCGCGGCAGGAAGGCGAGATTGAAGGTCGGTACCCGGATCGCCGCTGCCGGCATCTCGTCCATGAAATGCATCAGCGCCCGCATACGAGCGCGCTCGAGCGGCGCCTCCGGTGTGAAGCATTCAGGCTCCGGCGCGATCTCGTCGAGATATTCGCCGATGACCGCGGAATCGATCACGATCGCCCCGTCATGATCGAGCGTCGGCACCACGCCGTTGGGATTGAGCGCGAGGTAGTCGGGCCTGAGCTGATCGCCCGCCAGGAGGTCGAGCTTCACCTCCGTGAACGCAATCCTCTTGGCGTTGAGAACGAAACGCACCCGCTGGCTGCAGGTTGATTGCGGCGCGTTGTAGAGGGTGAACATGGGCGGATTTTCTCGCGGAGTTCAGCACTTCGCTTGTCATGGCCGGGCTCGTCCCGGCCATCTCGCTTAGGTGCGCTATGTCAGCTCGTCAAACAGATCGCGCCAGGTCGGATTGGACTCCGTGATAAGTCGCGTTTTGTAGACCCGAGGCCAATGCTTCATGTTCTTCTCGCGCTGGATTGCATCACGGACGTCCGCGTATTGCTCGAAGTAGACGAGTTGGTCGATCTTGTAGCGCTTGGTGTGTCCTTTCACCAAGCCTTGTTTGTGTTCAGCTAAGCGGCGTAGAAGATCGTTCGTCACGCCGACGTACAAAGCGCCCCCGGGGCGACTGGCGAGGATGTAGACGCAGTACAGGATCATCCTCAGAGTATCCCTAAGCGAGATGGCCGGGACAAGCCCAGCCATGACACATTGGGTGCATCTTATCCTCTCAAAACGACGACTTCAGCCTGAGGTGGTCCAGGCGGTTGATCGATTTGATCTCGATGCGCTGCTTCTCGTTGTCCTTGAACACGTCGAGCGGAATGAGGGTGCCGGCGTCGCCCTGGGCGTAGAGCTTGCGGTAGAAATCCGGAAGATGATTGACCGGCTCGCCGTTGACGCCGAGAATCATATCGCCGCGCTTGAGCCCGGCCCGCTCCGCGGGTCCCTCGGGGGTCACGGCGCTCACCATCAAATGGCCGTGCATCTCGTCGGTGGTGACGCCGAGCCACGGCCGCCCGGGGCCGGATGTGTGGCCATTGGCGATGAGGTCGGCGAGGATCGGCGGCAACAGGTCGGTCGGGACGAACATGTTGCCGGGCATGTGCTCGCCCTTGCCGGTCGCGTCGCCGACGATCAGCGAGCCCACGCCCACCAGCTTGCCCTCGTGGTTGAGCAGCGCGGCTCCGCTCCAGGCGTCCTGCGGCGGCGCCGTGAAGATCGCCTCGTCGAGCAGATATTCCCAGTTGCCGGCGAATTCGCGCTTGCCCACTACCACCGCGGGCGCCGCATTGTCGGGGCCGCCGGAGCCCGCCACCACGACCGCGTCGCGCTCCTTGACCTCGGCGGACTTGCCGAAGGCGAGCGGCTGCACCTTCAGGGGCGCGATCGCCCGCAACAGGCCAAATCCGGTCTGGTGGTCGTAGCCGACGATGTCGGCCGGCACATCCTGCCCGTCGTTGGTCACCACCTCGGCCGAATGCGCCTCGACCATGAGATAGCCGATGGTCAGGATGAGACCATTGCTGTCGATCACGATGGCCGAGCCCTCGCGCTCGCGCCCCAGGCTCTTGGCGGTGCGGCCGTCCGGATTGATGAAGGTCTTCATGTGCACGACGCCGGAGAGCAGCTCCGTGAGCGCCGGGGATTGGGCGCGGGCCGTGGCGGCGGAAGCAAGCGCAAGCAGCGCGGCCAGGAGACCGTTTCGCAATCCACGCACCACGATGGACCATCGCCGAGCTTGAATCCGCATGAATCCTCTCCATCGAACGGAATGTCTGCAAACGGAAGGCTACAGACGCGAGGCTTACGGCAGCGTGCGACTCGCAACTATACGCCGCTCGAGGGCGCCGGCCATCGGGTCGGGAGCGGAATCGCACCGGATTCTGCTCATCACGAACTTATGCCTATGGCCTCCTCGAAGGCGCGGCGCACCTGCGGCGGCTGGCCGTATTGCCAGCGGAAGCCCTCGAGGCGCGCCTTGAGGATCGGGATGGTCTCGAACTCCGCGCGGGTCACGCCCTCGACGCAGCGCCGGCGCTCCATGTTCGGCAGCTCGACGCAGCGCGCGACGTTCGGGTTGCGGATGATGCCCTTGGGCTCGGCGCCATTGGCGAGCGCCGCGATCTCCTCGAAGAAGCGCTTGCGGATCATCGTGATGCCGACATCGCTGGCACCCAGATTTTCGTGGGCGCGATCCGCGATGGTGCCCTGCCCGACCCAGGCGATGATGTCCTGATTGATGACATGGCTCGTGATCCAGCGCCCATCCGCGTCCTTGATCGGACCATGCCAAGTCGGGATCGGACCCTGCACGTAGGGCTCCCGCTCGCGCGGCACCCTTGTGTAGAACCAGCAGACGCTGAGGGTGTTGCGATCGTCGATCGGCACCCGCCATTCGAAGTGGTCGCTGAGATAGAATCCGTTCGGCCACAGCGCCACGCGGCCGATCGTCCAGTTGGTGTCGGTCTCGTCCGCCCCCTCGCGCACGCGCTTATAGAGGAAGCCGTGCTCGAACTCCTCGAACTTGAGCTTGAGGTGGCGCGCCGACGCCAGGCCGGTGGCGCCCTTGAGGCGGGCGCTCCAATTCTCGTGCATCCATTCGAAATGCACCGGATCACAGGAGTTCTCCTGGCACTGGAACCAGTTGCAGGGAACTTCCGAGATCACGATCTCGGCGAAGCCGTTGCCCCAGGTCAGCGGCTCCCATACCGGCAGCTCGGGCGCCGGCTGCGGCCCCATATAGGCCCACAACAGGCCGCCGGCCTCTTTGACCGGATAGGCGCGCGTGCGACAGCGATCCTTCCCGCGATCCTTGCCGCGCCGCGACGGATTGACGATGTCGTCATAGGGCTGCTCGATGCAGCGCCCGTCCGCATCCATCAGCCAGCCATGATAGTGGCAGCGGATGCCGGTCTCCTCGACGAAACCGAGCGTCAGGTCGGCGCGGCGGTGCGGGCAGTGCCGGTCGATGAGCCCGAAAGTGCCACCGCGGTCGCGGTAGAGGACGAGGTCCTCGCCCAACAGCCGCATCGGCTTGATCGCGATCTCATCGAGCTCGGTGACGCCCCCGATCGGCATCCAGTAGCGCCGCAGGTACGCGCCCATCGGGGTGCCCGGACCGACCTGCGTGAGCAGCCGGTTGTTCTCAGCGCTCAGCACGCTTGCCTCCCTGGTTTGCTTTGTCCCGGGCGCGGCGCAGCACGTAGCCCTTGCGCAGTGGTGCGCGCCCGGGAAACGTATCCTGGCCGCCCCTACCCCTCCAGGCCGGTCGGCACGTTCTTGTCCTCGCTTTCGAGCTTCATGCCGGAGGCAAGCCCCATGGTCTCCATCAGGGCGGCGAAATCCTTCTGGAGATATTCGTCCGGACTGGATTTGAGGGTGGCGGCGCCGAAGTGGCTCTGCAACATCTCGCGGGCGGCGGCCGTCACCGGCATCGTAACGTCGAAGTCGCGCCCGAGCGCGAGACCGAGATCGAGATCCTTGCGCAAGAGCTCGGGCGTGAAGGTCGTGGTCCAGTCGAGATTGACCAGAGCGGGCGATTTGTAGCGGGTGAACATCGAGCCCATCACGCTGTTGTTCATGAACGACAGGAAGGCGTGGCGCGGCACCCCCATCTTGTTGGCGAGCAGCGTGATCTCGATCAGGTTCTCGATCACGACACCGAGCATGACGTTGTGCGCGATCTTGCACACGCGCGCGAGCTCACCGTCGCCCACATAGGAGACGCCCTGCGGGGCGAACACCTCGACCATCGGCATCACGGCACGGCACGCCGGCTCGGGGCCGGAGACGACCGCCGACAGCTTGCCGGCCTTGATCACCTTGGCATTGCCGCTCACCGGCGAGGCCACGAAGTCGCTGCCGAGCTTGCGCAGGCGCGCACGGATGGCGGCCGATTCCTGGACCGCGATGGTGGAGCAGTCGACCAGGATCTTGGGCATGCGGCCCTGGCTCGCCACGCCGTCCTGGCCGAAATAGATCTCCTCGAGGTCCCGGCCGGTCGACACGATCGAGAACACCACGTCCAGGCCGGCGAGGTCGGTGAGCTTGTCGACCACCTTGCCGCCTTTGGCGGCGAGCGGCTCGGCCTTGGCGCGGGTGCGGTTCCAGATGGAGAGGTCGTAGCCGGCCTTGAGCAGGCGCTCCGCCATGGGGAATCCCATGCGGCCCATGCCGATCCAGCCGATCTTCTGCTCGTTCTTCGTCATATTACTCTCCTTCAGGGATTCCATGTCCGCCGAGCCGGGGACCACTCTCAATCTCGGGGGCTTTATGCCAGGATCGAAGGCGCTTCAACAGCGGGCCGCGGACCCCATGCCGAAGACCATCTCCAAAGCCCGAATTGGCACAAAGACGCGCTTTGGCGCGCGTTGGCGGGCCGCGACGCGGACCGCCGTGCCGTTCCTGCTGGTGGGGGCGCTGTGGGAGCTGACAGCGCATCTCGGCCTGTTTCCGCCACGGCTGTTTCCGCCGCTGGAGGACGTCGCGGCCGCCCTGGTGCGATTGACGGTGGCCGGCATCCTGCCGCGCCATGCCGCCGAGACCCTGCTGCGCCTGCTGGCGGGCTTCTGGCTAGCCGCGATCGTGGGCGTCTCGCTCGGCATCGCCATGGGACGCTCGCGCCTGACCGAGGACATGCTGCTGCCGCTGGTCAGCATCGGGGCCCCGATCCCGGGTGTCGCCTATGCGCCGCTGTTCCTGCTCTGGTTCGGGCTCGGCAACGTCTCCGCGGTCTTGCTGGTCGGATTCGTTTCCACCTTCCCGATCGTCTTCAACACCTGGACCGGGGTGAAGGCCGTCAAGGAAATCTGGGTGCGCTCCGCCCAGGCGATGGGCGCAGAAGAGGGGCAACTGTTCCGCCGGGTGATCCTGCCCGGAGCCCTGCCCTACATCCTGGCCGGCCTGCGGCTCGGCCTCGCGCAAGCCTGGCGCATCCTGGTCGTGGTGGAGTTGCTGGCGGCGGTGCCCTGGGGCCTCGGCTGGCTCATCTTCGGGGCGCGCGAGTTCCTCAACACGGACGTGATGCTGGCCGGAATCGTGGTGATCGGAGCGATCGGGCTGGTGCTCGAGAACCTGGTGTTCCGGCGGATCGAGCAGGCGACCGTCATCCGCTGGGGCATGATGGCGGCATGAACCCGCAACGCACGCGCTCCATTGCACGCGGAACGCTGGCACTGCTACTGGCAGCCGCCGCCTATCAGGCGGCGGCGCAGAGCGGCATCTTTCCCAAGGCGTTGCTGCCCGGGCTGCCGAAGGTGGCCGGCACTCTGGTCGATATGCTGGCCGACGGCAGCATGCTGCGGCACGCCGTCGCCACCCTGGCCCGGATGCTCGCCGGTTTCACTCTGGCAGTCGGCATCGGGATACCGCTCGGCATCCTGATGGGCCGGATGCGGGCGGTGGAAGGCTTCTTCCTGCCGCTGGTGAGCGCCCTGATGCCGATCCCATCGCTGGCCTGGGTGCCGGTCTTCATTCTGTGGTTCGGGCTCGGCGACACGGTCGCGGTCCTGGTCGTCTGCTACGCCGCCCTGTTTCCTCTGGTGCTCAATGCCTGGTCGGGGGTGCGGTCCGTCAATCCGCTATGGCTGCGCGCGGCCGGCGCCATGGGGGCCGACGAGACGGCGCTGTTCTGGAAAGTCATGCTGCCCGGTGCTGCCCCATTCATCATCACCGGGTTGCGGCAGGCCTTCCAGCGCTCCTGGATCGCGGTCGTGGGGGCCGAGATGATCGCCTCCTCGGACTGGGGACTGGGCTGGGTGATCTATGACGCCAAGGAATTCCTCAACGCCGACGTGATGCTGGCCTCGCTGGCGGTGATCGGAGCGATCGGCTTTACGTTCGAGCGCCTGGTCTTCGGCGCGATCGAGCGTGTTACGGTTTTTCGCTGGGGAATGATGCGTGCGGCGAACGGATAAGTGCCCGCAAATGGCCCGAATCGGGTATTATTGACCATAGATCGAAGCATCACGATCTCGTTAGGGATAGGGTTTCTGCGGGAACTAAGTACTCTAACGAGTCTCGGGCGGGCTTGCATTCTGGTACGGTTCCACTTGAGCTTCCACACGTCACCAAAGCGAACGGGAACTTGGAAGATGATCCAGCCACCAACACCGCGTCGCCCCAAGCGATGTGCCGAACCCGAGATCACCTCGCCGGTGGCGGCGTGGAGATCGATGCTGGCCGCATCGGTGAACTCCATCGAGCAGCGCCGGGCCCATCGGGCCCACGATCCGCGGCTCGAGATGTTCGGCATCATCGTGCTGGCACCGGCATTCGTGGTGCTCACGGTGATGATCCTGCTCGTGCTGCTCGCCATTTTCGTGATCTGGCTCTGCGTGGTGGGGGTGCTGTTTGCCGGCACGGTCATCGCCGATCTGGTCGGCCGCTGGTGGCGGCGCGGAGGATTCTTCGGCCCTCTCGACCATCGCGCGCTGGGCTATCCCGGACGCTGATCCGGTTTTACGCTAAGCCGATCTTGGGCTAAGCCGGTCGCTGAGCCGGCATGGGGCTCGTTGCGTGCATCCCGCTTTGGAAGTCATTTATCACGTGCGCTCGGACGCGCGCTCGATCGAGGAGCGTGCCCAGGCCATCGCGATCGAGCAAAGCGTGGAGATGCCGCTCTCGGCGATCACGGACGCGTTCGTGTGCGCCGAGATCGTCGGCCGGGTGTGCGGCATCGAAGAGAAGTCGAGCGACCTGTTCGAGGTTCGCATCTCCCTCGCCGGCGAGACCATCGGGAGCGATCCCGGCCAGCTCATCAACATGCTGTTCGGCAATACCTCGCTGCAGCGCGACATCGCACTGCACGACGTCGAGCTTCCGGGCACGCTGGTGACCGCCTGCGCGGGCCCGCGTCACGGCTTGCACGCGCTGCGGCAACGCGTCGGGGCGCCGGCGCGGGCGCTGACCTGCTCGGCCCTCAAGCCGCAGGGTCTGTCCGCCGACAAGCTCGCCGCGCTGGCGGCGCGGTTCGCGCAGGGCGGCGTCGACTACATCAAGGACGACCATGGTCTCGCCGACCAGGCCTATTCCCGGTTCGCGGCGCGCATCGAAGCCGTCGCGGCGGCGCTGCGCGGCGTCGGGCAGCAGGCCGCGCAGGCGACGCGCTATGTGCCGAGCCTGTCGGGCGATCTCGACACCATGCGGGCGCAGATCGGGCTCGCGCGCGGCGCCGGCATCGATACCGTCATGGCGGCCCCGATGGTGGCGGGCCTCGCCAATTTTCATCGCCTGGTGCGCGAGCATCCCGATGTGGCGTTCTTCGCGCATCCCACCATGGCGGGGGCCGCGATCGCGCCGCCGCTGCTGTTCGGCAAGCTGTTCCGCATGCTGGGCGCCGACGCGGTCATCTTTCCCAACCATGGCGGGCGGTTCGGATATTCGCCCGACACCTGTCGGCGCCTGGCCGCGACCGCCTTGCGGGACTGGCACGGACTGCGCCCGACCGTGCCGGTGCCGGCCGGCGGCATGACCCGCGAGCGGGTGCCGGAAATGCTTGATTTCTACGGCGTGGACATCATGTTGCTGATTGGCGGCGCGCTGCTCGAGGCCGGGCCGCGCCTGGTCGAGGCGACGTCGGGTTTCGTGACCGAGGTGCGAAGTTATGGCCAAGGTTGAGGGCAAGCTGGCGGAAGCCGAGACCGCGGCCGAGCGGGTGCCCCATCGCGGCGCCCACGCCGACTACCGCTGGGACGGCGTGGAGCTTCTTCCCTACAAGGAAGACGATCGGGCGCTGTTCAAGTCGATCACCCGGCAGGTGCTGTTCTCCGATCCCGAGCTGCATGCGGAACTGCGTTATTTCGAGGTCGCGACCGGCGGCTTCTCGACGCTCGAGCGGCACCAGCACATGCATGCGGTACTGATCCTGCGTGGGCGCGGCCATTGCCTGATCGGCGGCGAGGTCAAATCGCTGGAGACGCGCGATCTCGTCACCGTGCCGCCGCTGACCTGGCATCAGTTCCGCGCCAGCAAGGGCGAGCCGCTCGGCTTCCTTTGCATGGTCAATGCGCTGCGCGACAAGCCGCAGCTGCCGGGCGCGGAGGACCTGGCGCGGCTGGCGGCCGATCCGGTGGTCGCGGAATTTTTGCGCGGCGAGACCAACAATTCTTGAATTCGCTGTTTGAATTCTCCGCGCTTGATACGGCGTGTAGGATAGGTACCGGGGGCGCCCTAATGCGCTCTATCCATCCTACAAACAAGACCACCTGCCAGCCGGGACGCCGCCATGCCCCATATCGAGGTCCGCAACGTCTCGCTGGTCTATGACACGCCGGGCGGCAGCGTGACCGGCCTCGGCGGGGTGAGCTTCGACATCGAAGCTTCCGAGTTCCTCTGCCTCCTGGGTCCTTCGGGCTGCGGCAAGACGACGCTGCTCAACATCATCGCCGGCTTCCTCAAGCCCACCGGCGGCGCGATCAGCATCGGCGGCCAGCCGATCGCCGGCCACGGCATGGACCGCGGCATCGTGTTCCAGGATTTCGCCCAGCTGTTTCCCTGGCGCACCGCGCTCGGCAATGTCGCCTTCGGGCTGGAGATGAAGGGCATGCCCAAGGCCGAGCGCGAGCGGGTCGCGCTCGACCAGCTCGCGCTGGTCAAGCTGGAAAAATTCGCCAACGCCTATCCGCACCATCTGTCGGGCGGCATGCAGCAGAGAGTCGCCATCGCGCGCGCGCTCGCCTATAACCCTTCAGTGCTGCTGATGGACGAGCCGTTCGCCGCGCTCGACGCGCTCACGCGCGACGACATGCAGCGCCTGCTGGCGGACGTCTGGCGGGAGACGCGCAAGACCGTGATCTACGTGACCCACAACGTGGCCGAAGCCGTCTATCTGGCGGATCGCGTCATCGTCATGACGCCGCATCCCGGATTGGTGAAGGCGCAGGTGCCGATCAGCCTGCCGCGGCCGCGCGATCCGCTGAGCGTGGACTTTCTCGCATTCCAGAAGCGGCTGCTGCGCGAGCTCGGTCACGCGTCCCACAGCCAAGAGAGCATCAGGGAGGAGCCGCCATGACGATCCGCCGAGCCGGAATGACCCGCCGGCAATGCCTCGCCGCCAGCGCGGCCGGCGTGCTCGCGACCGGACTGCGCCCGCGCCCGGCGCGCGCGCTCGCGCCGATCCGCCAAGGCTACCAGACAAACATCTGGGGCATGCCGACCTACTACCTGCTGCAGTCGGGCGCGCTCGAGAAGCGCGGGATCAAGTTCCAGGAATTCGCGGTGGCGTCGGGCAACCTCACCATGCAGCAGATGGTGGCACGCCAGGTCGATCTCGGCACCTATGCGGGCCAATCCTTCATCATCGGGATCGACAAGGGCGATCTGGTCGGCCTGATGCGGATCGAGGAGGTCGGCAAGACGGTGCGCATCATGGCGCGCCGGGAGCTCGGCCTCACCAGGGTCGAGCAGCTCAAGGGCCTGAAGATCGCGAGCCAGACCGGCTCCTCCATGGCCAATGTGTTCATGGATTCGGTGGTGCCGGCGCATGGCTTGAAGAAGGGCGACTTCCAGGA
>DASZKX010000253.1:0-3512 GCA_035552735.1 Xanthobacteraceae bacterium | reverse complement strand
GCGGTCGGGGCGATCGTCTGGGCGCTGCTGGGGCTCCTCGTCGGCTTCGAGGCCGGCACGTTGCACCGCTTCTCGCTTGCACGCCGCGGCTTCCGGAACATCGGCATCGTGGTGGGTGACGATCTCGAATTGGCCGAGCGGCGTTTTTTCGATTCATGGGTCAAGGAAACCAAGCCGGCATCGAGCACGCCGAACGGTGCCCCTGCCCGCGCCGCGTCGTTGCGCGCCCCGCACCCGGCATCCGATGTGCTGGGCCTGTTTCCGGAGTCCGGGGCTGCCCCATGAAGCGTCCCATGAAGCGTTCAATGAGCCTCCCATGAGCGTGGCCATCGTGGACTATGGCTCCGGCAATCTGCATTCGGCCGCCAAGGCCTTCGAGCGCGCCGCCCGCGACTGCGGCTACGGGGAGCCGATCTTGGTGACCCAGGATCCCGATGTGGTCGCCCGCGCCGAGCGGGTGGTGCTGCCGGGCGTCGGCGCTTTCGCGGACTGCCGCCGCGGCCTCGATGCGGTGAGCGGCATGGTGGAAGCCCTCGACACCCGGGTGCGCCAGCAGGGCCGGCCGTTCCTGGGCATCTGCGTCGGAATGCAGCTCATGGCTGAGCGCGGCCGCGAATACGAGGTGACGGCCGGGTTGGGCTGGATTCCTGGCGAGGTCGATCGGATCACGCCCTCCGATCCGGGCCTGAAGATCCCCCACATGGGCTGGAATACCCTCAACGAGATCCGTCCCCACAAACTACTCGAGGGCATTCCGGTCGGGCCGCAGGGACTGCACGCCTATTTCGTGCATTCGTTTCATCTCAGGACCGCGGAGCGCTCGGGCCTGGTGGCGGAAGCGGACTATGGCGGACCCGTCACCGCGATCGTGGGCCGCGACACGGTGGTGGGCACCCAATTCCATCCCGAGAAGAGCCAGCGGCTCGGGCTCAAGCTGATCGCCAATTTTCTGCAGTGGAAGCCGTGATCCTGTTTCCGGCCATCGACCTCAAGGAAGGGCTGTGCGTGCGCCTCGAGCAGGGCGACATGGCGCGCGCGACCGTGTTCCACCGCGATCCAGCCGCCCAAGCGCTCGCCTTCGAGGAGCAGGGCTTCGAATATCTGCACGTGGTCGATCTCGACGGCGCCTTTGCGGGCAAGCCGGTCAATGCGGCGGCGGTCGAGCGCATCCTGGAGGTCACCTCCATACCGCTGCAGCTCGGTGGCGGCATTCGCAACCTCTCGACCATCGAGGCTTGGCTCGGCAAGGGTGTCAGCCGCGTCATCATCGGCACCGCGGCGGTGCGCGATCCCGACCTGGTGAAAGAAGCGGCACGGCGCTTCCCGGCCCGCATCGCGGTCGGCCTCGATGCCCGCGACGGCCAGGTCGCGGTCGAAGGCTGGGCGCAGACCTCGGCGCTATCCGGGCTCGATATCGCCCGGCGGTTCGAGGATGCGGGCGTCGCCGCCATCATCTACACGGACATTGCCCGCGACGGCCTGCTCAAGGGGCTCAATCTCGATGCCACCGTCGGGCTCGCCGACGCCATCGCGATCCCGGTGATCGCCTCGGGCGGGCTCGCCTCCATGGCCGACGTGGAGGCGCTGCTGGCGCCGCGCGCGCAGAAACTTGGTGGCGCCATCGTGGGCCGCGCCCTCTACGACGGCGGGCTCAACGCCACCGCGGCGCTGGCGCGGATCAGGGAAGCTCGCGCCGCTTGAACAACACTGACGCCGGCCCAATTTGTTTCATGTCCTTTGCTTGAGAGATTTCGATGTTCAAGGTCCGTGTCATCCCCTGCCTCGACGTCAAGGACGGCCGTGTCGTCAAGGGCGTGAATTTCGTCGATCTGCGCGATGCCGGTGATCCGGTGGCGGCTGCGGTGGCCTACGACGCCGCCGGCGCCGACGAGCTCACCTTCCTGGACATCACTGCCAGCCACGAGAATCGCGGCATCATGCTCGATGTGGTGCGGCGCACCGCGGAAGCCTGCTTCATGCCGCTGACGGTGGGCGGCGGCGTGCGCAGCCTCGAGGACATTCGCCAGCTCTTGGCCTCGGGGGCCGACAAGGTCTCCATCAACACGGCGGCCGTGAGCCGGCGCGCCTTCGTCAAGGAGGCGGCCGAGAAGTTCGGTGACCAATGCATCGTGGTCGCGATCGATGCCAAGAAGGTATCGGCGCTCGGCGCGCCCGACCGCTGGGCGATTTTCACCCATGGGGGCCGCAACCCGACCGGCCTCGACGCCATCGATTACGCCCGCGAGGTGGTGGGGCTCGGCGCAGGCGAGATTTTGCTCACCTCCATGGACCGCGACGGCACCCGGCAGGGCTTCGACATTTCGCTCACCCGCGCCATCGCGGACGCGGTGCCGGTGCCGGTGGTCGCCTCGGGCGGAGTGGGCACGCTCCAGCACCTGGTCGAGGGTATTCGCGACGGGCATGCGACCGCCGTCCTGGCGGCCTCGATCTTTCATTTCGGCGAGCACACGGTGCGGGAGGCCAAGACCTACATGGCGGCCGCCGGCCTGCCGATGCGGCTCGATCCTTGATGCGGCTCGATCTTGAAGACGGCTCCGGCGCGCGTTCCGCTACCCATGCGGCTGGTTCGCCTCTGAGGCGAGCCGCGCCGGATTACCCGAAAACGCTTTAATTCTCGCCGCTTGCGGGTCGAGGTGATATGAAGGCCGCGATGGACAAATTCACCATCCACGATCTCGAGCAACGCATACAGGAGCGGGCGCAGGCCAGCCCGGAGGTGTCCTATACCCGCAAGCTTCTCGACCGCGGCGTGGCGCAGTGCGCCAAGAAGTTCGGCGAGGAGGCGTTCGAGACCGCGCTCGCCGCGGTCGGCGAGGACCGGGAGCGCTTGATCGCGGAGGCCTCCGATCTCATCTATCACCTGTTGGTGCTGCTCAAGGCGCGCGCCATCACCTTGGTCGAGGTGGAGGCGGCGCTCGAGGCGCGCACCCATCAATCCGGCCTCGACGAGAAAGCCGCGCGCAAGCACAGTTAAAAGAGCGCCGGCAAGGACGGGCGATGGAACAGCGCACCGACGACGGATTGTCTCCCTATCAGGGGTTCCCGCGCGCCAAATGGGCGCAATTGCGCCAAGACACCCCCATGACGCTGACGCCGGACGAGGTCACCCGGCTGCGCTCCCTGCACGATCGGCTCGACATGCGGGAGGTGGAGGAGATCTATCTGCCGTTATCGCGCCTGCTCTCGCTCTACGTGGCCGCCACCCAACGCCTGTTCCGCGCCCAGCAGAAATTCCTCGGCACCGAGGACAGCAAGCTGCCCTATATCATCGGGGTCGCGGGCTCGGTCGCGGCCGGCAAATCCACCACCGCGCGCGTGCTGCAGGCCCTGCTGGCGCGCTGGACCAATGTTCCGAAGGTCGATCTCATCACCACCGACGGATTTCTTTATCCCAACGCCGTCCTCGAGCGCGAAGGGCTGATGGACAAGAAGGGCTTTCCGGAGAGCTACGATCTGCCGGCGCTGCTGCGCTTCCTGTCCGACATCAAGGC
>DASZKX010000252.1:0-20165 GCA_035552735.1 Xanthobacteraceae bacterium | reverse complement strand
TCCTTGCCTTCCAGCCTGAACTTGCCGGCATCGCGCGCGCCCGCTTCACCCCCCAGCTTGACGTAATCGTCATACGAGATGGTCTCGGAGCGGATGAAGCCGCGCTCGAAATCGGTGTGGATGACGCCTGCGGCCTGCGGGGCGCGGGCACCGCGCGCCACCGTCCAGGCCCGCGTCTCCTTCGGGCCGGCGGTGAAGAAGGTCACCAGATGCAACAGCCCGTAGCCGGCGCGGATCAAGCGATCGAGGCCGGTCTCCTCGAGCCCGACGGCGGCGAGGAATTCGGCGCGCTCCTCGCGCGGCAGCACCGCGATCTCGGATTCGATCTTGGCCGAGATGACGATGCAGCCGGCGCCTTCGGCCTTGGCGCGCTGCTCGACCCGGCGTGAAAAGTCGTTGCCGGTGGCGGCGGCCGCCTCGTCGACATTGCACACATAGAGCATGGGCAGCGAGGTCAGCAGGCCGAGCGCATGGAACGCCTTCTCCTCCGCGGGCTTGCGTTGGACCAAGCGGGCGGGCTGGCCGCTGCGCAGCAGGACCAGCGCGCGATTGACGAGATCGAGCGTCTCCTTGGCCTCCACCGCCTCCTTGTCGCTGCCCTTGGCCTTTTTCTCCAAGGCGTCCACGCGCCGCTCCAGGCTGTCCAGGTCGGCCAGCATCAGCTCGGTCTCGACGGTCTCGATGTCGGCGGTCGGATCGATCTTGTTCTCCACATGGGTGACGTCGGGGTCCTCGAAACAGCGCACCACATGCACGATGGCGTCGACCTCGCGGATATGGCCGAGGAACTGGTTGCCGAGGCCCTCGCCCTTGGACGCCCCGCGCACCAGGCCGGCGATGTCCACGAAGGCCAGCCGCGTCGGCACGATGGTGGCCGACTTGGCGAGCACCGCGAGCTTGTCCAGCCGCGGATCCGGCACCGCCACCTCGCCCACATTGGGCTCGATGGTGCAGAACGGATAGTTGGCGGCCTGCGCGGCCGCGGTCTGGATCAGCGCGTTGAAGAGCGTTGATTTGCCGACATTCGGCAAGCCGACGATGCCACATTTGAATCCCATGAAGGTGCCCGTGCTCTAGATGCTAGTTGTCCGAGGCGTCGGAGGTCTTTGAATCGAGGAAGCCCTTGGCCTGCATGGCCAGGTGCACCTTGTTCTGGAAGGTCGCGTCGTCGCGCTTGGCCAACAGAGCCGCATTGTCGGCCATGACGTCGCACAGGGCCTCCACCCAGGCGCGCTCGCTCTTGGCGAAATCGTTCAGCACGTGCATCTGCACCAGCTCCTTGGCGCCCGGATGACCGACCCCGATGCGCACACGGCGATAGTCGTTGCCGACATGAGAGGAGATCGAGCGCAGCCCGTTGTGGCCGGCGCTGCCGCCGCCGGTCTTGACCCGCACCTTGCCGGGCGCGAGATCGATCTCGTCGTGGAACACCACGATGTCGGATACGCCGAGCTTGTAGAAGCTCGCCGCCTCCGCGACCGCGCGGCCGGATTCGTTCATGTAGGTTCCGGGCAGCAACAATAAAACGCGCTCGCCCGCGAGCGGCCCTTCGGCGGACACGCCCTGGAAACGCCGCCGCCAGGGGCCGATGCCGTGACGCTTCGCGATCGCGTCCACCGCCATGAAGCCGATATTGTGCCGGTTGCCGGCGTAGCCGGAGCCGGGATTACCGAGCCCCACGATGAGCAGCATGGACATTCTCCGTCATCCTCGAGGCGGGCCGCCCGGAAGGATGATCGGCAGGATGATGGCGCAGGGCGGCCGCAAACCGGAACCGCCCTACGGTTTTTGCGATGACGAACGCGAGCGCCGCTGCGGTTACTTCTTCTCCGCCGCCGGAGCGCCGCCCGCCGGCGCCGCGCCCGGAGCGCCACCGGGCGCCCCGCCAGCTGCCGCGCCCGGAGCCACACCGGCTGCAGCAGCCGCAGCCGCGGCCGCAGCAGCCGCCGCCGCGGCTTCCGCCTGCGCCTTGAGCTCTTCGGCATAGCCCGACGGCGGCACGATGGTGACCAGGGTCTGGTCGGCGCGGCCGATCACGCGCACATGCGAGGGCAGCTCGATCTCGTTCAGGTGCTTCGAGTAGTTGATCTCGAGCTCGCCGATATCGACGTCGATCGATTCCGGGATGGCGTCGGCCGAGCACATCACCTCGACCGTGTGGGTGACGAGATTGACGGCGCCGCCGCGCTTCACGCCGGGCGAGACTTCCGCGTTGAGCACATGGACCGGAATGCGCACGCGAATCTGCGCCCCGACCCCGAGCCGCAGGAAATCCACGTGCACCGGCAGATCCTTCACCGGATCGAGCTGGAATTCGCGCGGAATGACCCGGTGCTTGGTGCCGTCGATGTCGAGCTCATAGATCGTGGTGAGGAAGTGGCCCGCATAGATGCGGCGCCGCAGCTCCTCATGCTCGACCGAGATGGTCATCGGAGGCTTGTTGTCCCCATAGATGACGCCCGGCACGCGGCCAGCCCGGCGCTCGGTGCGAGCCGCGCCTTTGCCGGCGCGCGGGCGCGCCATCGCCTTCATCTCTCTGACAGTCGCCATGACACTCGTATCCTCTCAGCGCATTCGGCAGCGCATCTCAAAAGCTGCGTCTGCTGCAATGGAAAGGCCGCTCCGCGGCCAACCGGCGGCGGCCTGCCGCCACGCATGCGGGGCCGCGATTGCGCCGGCTTATAACGGCACCCGGCGGAATTGACAAGGAAACCGGCAGCGAGGTGGAAAGGGTGCGGATATTTCGCCGCACCGGGTTCGCACGCCCTCTCCGCGCGGTCGTCCCCGCGAAGGCGCTAGGGGCGACGCTTACACGCCCGGTGCCCCGGCGCCCGGCCCCAGCTTGGCCTCGAGGGCGGCCAGGCGGGCCTTCAAGGCCTCGTTCTCCTCGCGGGCGAGGCGCGCCATGTCCTTGACGGCCTCGAACTCCTCGCGCTTGACCAGATCGAGATCCTGCAGCCAGCGCTCGGCCTGGGTGCGGAACAGCGTATCGAACTCGCGGCGGACGCCTTGCGCGACGCCGGCGGCGTCGTTCATGAGCCGTGCGATCTCGTCGAAGAACCGGTTACTGGTCTGGGTCATCGAAGGGCCTCCGGGTCACCAAACAATGGCGATCGGCCCGCCGGCCCGCAAGGCCCGCGCCATCCCCCGGGGGCGGAGCGCGCGGCCGCGTGCCGCTTTCGCCCCGTAAGGATCTACCATCACGCCGCGCGAAACCGACTCGCGCCAGACCCTGTCTCGCGCGGCCTCGCCTTGACTTCACAGGCGGCATGACGGCATGACCGGCCGGGCCGATTGCATCTCCAGCTGCCTCATGGCCCATTGGCTTCATGTCCCTGTTCGTCATCCCCTTCCCCGCCTTCGACCCGGTGCTGGTGCGCTTCGGGCCGCTCGCCATCCGCTGGTATGCGCTCGCCTATATCGTGGGCATCCTGGCGGGGTGGCTTTATGCGCGACGGCTGATCCGCAACGAAAAATATTGGGGAGGCCCGGCCCCGATGACGGTGGTGGATTTCGACGATTTCGTGCTGTGGGTAACGCTCGGCATCATCCTGGGCGGGCGAATCGGCTACGTGCTGTTCTACAATGCCGGCTATTTCGCCGCCAACCCGGCCGAGATCGTGCAGCTGTGGAAGGGCGGCATGTCGTTTCACGGCGGCTTCCTGGGCTGTGTGCTGGCCGTGGTCCTGTTCGCGCGCCTGCGCGGGCTTCCGTTCCTGCCGCTCGGTGACGTGACCTGCGCGGCCGGGCCGATCGGGCTGTTTCTCGGCCGCATCGCCAACTTCATCAACGGCGAGCTATGGGGCCGCCCGAGCGACGTTCCCTGGGCTATGGTATTCCCCAATGGCGGGCCGCTTCCCCGCCATCCGAGCCAGCTCTACGAGGCAACCCTGGAGGGCCTGGTGCTGTTCGCGGTGCTCTATGTGCTGATCCGGAGCGGCGCGCTGAAACGGCCTGGCACCATCATCGGGGCGTTCGCGCTTGGCTACGGGATGATCCGCGTGTTCTGCGAGCTGTTCCGCGAACCCGATGTGCAGCTCGGATTTCTCTGGCAAGGCCTCACCATGGGAATGCTGCTGTCGCTGCCGCTGATGCTCGCCGGCATTGCCTTCATCTTGGTGGCGCGCCGGCGCGTGCCGCTCCATTCGACCCCATGAGCTCTCATGGCCTCAATCCCATGACGTCGATCCCATGACCGCCACCCCATGACCGCCACCCCGTGACTGACCGATGACCGACCCATTTCCGCCGCTGGAAACCGAGATTCGCCGGCGCATCGCGATCGCGGGCCCGATGCCGGTCATGCATTACATGACCCTGTGCCTCACCCATCCGACGCTGGGCTATTACGTGACCAACGACCCGTTCGGGGCCCCCGGCGATTTCACCACCGCGCCCGAGATCAGCCAGATGTTCGGTGAGCTCACCGGGTTGTGGGCGGGCTCGGTCTGGCGCCAGATGGGCTCGCCGCAGCCGATCCTGCTGGTGGAGCTCGGTCCCGGCCGCGGCAGCATGATGCAGGATGCGCTGCGCGCCGCTCATGTCATGCCGGAGTTCCGCGCCGCCGTTGCGGTGCATTTCGTCGAGGTCAGCCCGCTCTTGGAGAACCGCCAGCGCGAATTCCTCGGCGGCCTCGGCGTGCCGTTCACCTGGCACATATCGCTCGACGACGTGCCGGAGGGCCCCGCCATCATCCTCGCCAACGAGTTCTTCGATTCGCTGCCGGTGCATCAGGCCGTGATGTGCGCGGACGGCTGGCACGAGCGCGTCATCAAGATCGACGAGAACGACAAGCTGCGCTTCAGCATCGCGCGCGATCCGATTCCGCTGTTCGAGCAGCTGCTGCCGCGAGGCATGCGCCCGCAGATCGGCGAGATCTTCGAGTGGCGCGCCGACCAGACCGCGCTCGAGCTCGGCCGCCGGGTGAAGCGCGCGGAAGGCGCCGCCCTGGTGATCGACTATGGCCACCCCAAGAGCGCCCCGGGCGAGACCCTGCAGGCCGTCGGCAAGCATCAATATGTCGATCCGCTGGTGTCGCCCGGGCTGGTCGACCTGACCGCGCATGTGGATTTCCAGGCGCTCGCCGAGGCCGCCGAAAGCATGGGCGCGCTCGCCTATGGGCCGATCGACCAGGGCGAGTTCCTGCGCCGGCTCGGCATCGAATCGCGCGCGATCGCGCTCAAGAACACGGCGCCGCCCAGCAAGGTGATGGAGATCGACCGCGCGCTGGCGCGGCTCACCGGCGCGGGCGGCCGCAACATGGGTCAGTTGTTCAAGGCGATCGGTTTCGGCCACCCGAAGCTCGGGCCCCTGCCCGGTTTCGAGCCCTGATTCCATGACTGCGGTGAATCCCGCCGGCAGGATCCGGGCCGCATCGCTGGCCGCCCTCCCGGGCATCCGCCACGGCTTCTTCACCCGCACGGGTGGCGTCTCGCGGGGAATCTACGCGAGCCTCAATGGCGGCATCGGCTCGCGCGATGCGGCCGACCGGGTGGCGGAGAACCGCGCCCGCATGGCGGCGGCACTCGCAGTGCCGCCGGAACGGCTGCTCACCGCCTACCAGACCCATTCGGCGGACGTGGTTACGATCAATGCCCCATGGACGCCCGAGACCCGCGCGCGCGCCGACGCGATCGTGACCCGCACCCGCGGATTGGCTGTCGGGGCGACCACGGCGGATTGCGGACCGGTCCTGTTCGCGGACCAGCAGGCGGGCGTCATCGGAGCGGCGCATGCCGGCTGGCGCGGCGCGTTTCATGGCGTGCTGGAAGCCACGATCGCGGCGATGGAATCCTGCGGGGCCGACCGCGGCCGCCTGGTCGTGGGACTCGGCCCGATGATCCGCCAGCCCAATTACGAGGTCGGGGCCGAGTTCGCGGCCCGGTTCGAGGCAGCGGATGCCGCCAACGGACGCTTCTTCACAGCGTCCGCACGTGCCGGCCACGCCCTCTTCGACCTTCCGGGCTATATCGTGGCGCGGCTGTCAGCCTGCGGCATCGCGCATATCGAGGATGTGGGTCGCTGCACCTACGCGGAGCCGCAGGAGTTCTTCAGCTACCGGGCTTCGACCCATCGGGGCGAGCCGGATTATGGCCGCCACGTCAACGCGATCGCGCTCGCGGAGGTGCCCTGATCTTCCGGGCAATCGAGCTGCCTGGACCTCGCGGCCGTTTGCGGCTACGGATTCGGCACTGGCCGGCGCGGCCCGGGTCTTCTACGGGCCTGGAGAACAACAGTCTCGCCAATGACCGCTGCCGGACTGCGGGGATGCGGATGCAGGGGAACGGAAGCCGGCGCGGCGCGGGCGGGGCCGAGAGCGATTCTCGCGGCATCCTGCTTTTTTGGCTCCGCACATCCTGCAAACCCTTGTTGAGCCTCGCCCTGTGCCTCATGGCCGGGGGCTGCGCCTCGATCGGCCAGGCGCTGGGGCCCTCCGCGCCGGTCCACGACGTCAGCATCGCATTCGAATCGATCGACGGCTTGCCGCACGACATGTCGCAAAAACTCGTCCACGACCTCAACGAGGAGGCGGCAGCGCTGCGAATTGCCGTGGTCCCGGCCGGAAGCGAGCCCGCCTACCGCATGCGCGGCTACCTGGCGGCCCATACGCAGGGCGCCGCGACATCGATCGCCTGGGCATGGGACGTCTATGATTCCGACCTGCATCGGGCCTTCCGGCTGAGCGGCGAGGAGCAGGCCGGCCGGCCGGCCGGGAAGACCGCTCCCGGCGGAGCCCCCGAGGGCAGGAACTGGGCCGCGGCCGACGACGCGGTGCTGCGCCGCATCGCCCGCACCGGGATGCAGCAGCTGGTGGATTTCATGGCCGCGGCGCCTGCGCCCGTGGCTCCAACGGCAGCGCCGGCGCCCACGCGCAGCGGATCGGACGTCGTGGCGAGCCGCGACGATCTCCCCGATCCCGGCGGGCTGCCGCTGCCGCAGCGGCGGCCGGTCCTGGCCGGTCTGTCCGGCACGACCCGGCTCGCCGATGCGACTTCCGGGCGCTAACGCGCTGCGCGCTGGGCGCCGAGCCGCGAAAATCCGGGACAACAAATCCGCTCGTATTGCCAGGCTTGCTGCGTCCTTGTTATCAGGGCCGCGCGCGTGAGCCGGCTTCCCGGCCCGGACGCACACATTCGATGCCGGGCTCCGGTGGATATGCGGGTCCCGGGGAAGCCCGCGACCAGAGCGTGGGTACCGGTCGCAGGAGGTAGCGATGGCGGCTAAGAACGGAGCGATCAAGCTCGTCGCCGGCAACTCCAATCCCGCGCTGGCGCAGGCGATCGCGGCCTATCTCGAGATTTCGCTGACCAAGGCGGTGGTGCGGCGCTTCGCCGACATGGAAATCTTCGTCGAGATCCAGGAAAACGTGCGCGGCACCGACGTCTTCGTCATCCAATCGACCTCGTTCCCGACCAACGACCATCTGATGGAATTGCTGATCATCATCGATGCGCTACGCCGCTCCTCGGGGCGGCGCATCACGGCGGTGATCCCCTATTTCGGCTATGCCAGGCAGGACCGCAAACCCGGGCCCCGCACCCCCATCTCGGCCAAGCTGGTCGCCAACCTCATCACCCATGCGGGGGCCGACCGGGTGCTGACGCTCGATCTCCATGCCGGGCAGATCCAGGGCTTTTTCGATATTCCGACCGACAATCTCTATGCGGCCCCCATGATGGTGCGCGACATCAAGGAGCGCTTCGATCTCGGGAAGACCATGGTGGTGTCGCCCGACGTCGGCGGCGTGGCGCGCGCGCGCGGGCTCGCCAAGCGCATCAACGCGCCGCTCGCCATCGTGGACAAGCGGCGCGAGCGCGCCGGCGAATCCGAGGTGATGCACGTGATCGGCGAGGTCGACCGGCACGTCTGCATCCTGGTCGACGATATCATTGATTCCGGCGGCACCGTGGTGAACGCGGCCGACGCCCTGCTCGAGCAGGGCGCGACCGAGGTCTACGCCTACATCACCCACGGGGTACTGTCGGGCGGGGCGGTGGCGCGCATCACTGGCTCGCGGCTGAAGGAGCTGGTCATCACCGACTCGATCCAGCCCACCCAGGCCGTGAAGGGAGCCCGCAACATCCGGACCCTGTCGGTCGCCCCCCTCATCGGGGAGGCAATCGGGCGCATCGCGGCCGAGGAGTCGGTCTCGAGCCTGTTTGATTGAAAAGACGGCGCACACCCCAGATCGGGGCGGCCAAGGGGCGGCCCTCGTGTCGATGCGCCGCCCGGGCTGTGGACGAAGCCCGCAAATACAACGGGATATCCACGAATCCTTGCCTGGGGACGCAGCCAATAGCTCTTTGGCGGCTGGAATCGAGCGTTTATATTCGACTCGCTAGGTGATTCGCTCTGGCGGTCAATCCGGCTTCGACAGACGATCAGCGCGTCACGATTGTCTCCTCCTCCCTTTCCCTCCCGCGCAAGCGGGAGGGAAAGGGAGGGGGCAACGGTTCGAATCGGAGTCGTGGTGGCGTGCGCATCTCACATCCGAGCGCCCGAGTGGAGACGGCATGTCCCTTATCGATATGAGCCATCAGCCTCGCATCAACCCCCTCGAGGTCGTGGAACGCGTGGCAGCGTCGAACGACTGGTCGTTCGAGCGCGCCGGCGAGGACGAGATCACCATCCTGGTGCGCGGGAAGTGGGCCGACTATCAGGTCTCCTTCACCTGGATGTACGACATCGAGGCCTTGCATCTGGCCTGCGCGTTCGAGCTCAAGGTGCCGGAGCGCTGCTGCCCGGTGGTGCAGCAGCTGATCTCGCTGATCAACGAGCAGCTGTGGGTCGGGCATTTCGATCTGTGGACTAAGGACGGCATCGTGATGTACCGGCACGCGCTGGTGCTGGCGGGCGGCGTGGAAGCCTCCGGCCGGCAATGCGAAGCCCTGCTGGGGACCGCGCTCGATTGCTGCGAGCGCTATTTCCCGGCCTTCCAGTTCGTGGTCTGGGCTGGTAAGGGAGCCCGCGAGGCCCTCGATGCCGCCATGTTCGAGACCGCAGGCGAGGCTTGAGGCTCGGCGGGCGGCCCGACCGGCGTCACGCCCGGGGGCAGAGGATGAGCGCGGGGCCGCGGCCATGACAATGACGGGCGCACGCACGCTCGCCCACCTCTCCAGGACGATCCTGCTGGTGGGGGCCGGAAAGATGGGCGGCGCCCTGCTGGAGGGCTGGCTCGGGCTTGGGCTCGATCCGAAATACGCCGCCGTCCTCGAGCCGAATCCCGCGCGCGAGCTGACCGCGCTGGCGGGACGTGGGCTGCGTCTCAATCCGTCGGCGAGCGTCATCGGGGAAGCGTCGGCGATCATCATCGCGATCAAGCCGCAGATGGCCTCCGAGGTCGTGCCGGGGCTGGTCTCCTATGTGGGCGCCGGGACCGTGGCGGTTTCGATCATGGCCGGACGGACGCTCGATTTCCTCGAGCAGGCGCTGTCGCAGCGCGCCGCCCTGGTGCGCGCCATGCCCAATACGCCGGCCGCCATCGGGCGCGGCATCACGGTCGCGGTCCCCAACGTGCGGGTATCGGGACGTCAGCGCGAGCTCGTTCACGCCCTCTTGTCGGCGACCGGAGCGGTCGAATGGATCGCCGACGAGGCGCTGATGGATGCGGTCACGGCGGTATCGGGATCGGGGCCCGCCTATGTGTTCCTCCTGGTCGAAGCGCTGGCGCGGGCCGGCGCCGCCGCCGGGCTGCCGGCCGATCTCGCCAACCGGCTGGCGCGCGCGACGATCGCCGGGTCGGGCGAGCTGTTGCAGCGCTCGCCGCTCGATCCCGCGAGCCTGCGGCAGAACGTCACCTCGCCGGGCGGCACGACCGCGGCCGCGCTCGAGGTTCTGATGGGCCCGCATGGTCTCGCTGAATTGATGGCGAAAGCGGTGGCGGCGGCAGCCGAGCGCTCGCGCCAGCTCGCGGGTTGATTGCGGCCCACCGCCGAGGCGCCCTGGAACGGCCGGCTTTGAGGGCCTAGATTTCCTCAAGAGCAACGATCAGGAGGCCGCCATGGCCCGCGCCCCGAGACGACCGGCATCCACGCGGCCGCAATCGCCCGATGGGGCATCCGGGCGGGAGCGGATCGTCGAGGCCTTCATGGCGCTCTTGGGCGAGCAGCCGATCGAGCAGGTCGGCTTCGCCGACCTCGCGGCCCGCGCGGGCGTGTCGCTCGCCGAGCTGCGTACCCTGTTCGGCTCCAAGCTCGCGATCCTGGCCGCCTATCTGAAGGAGATCGATCGCCAGGTGCTCGCCGGCATTGAGGCCGATATGACCGAGGAGCCGCCGCGCGAACGGCTGTTCGACGTGCTGATGCGCCGGCTCGATGCACTCTCTCCGCACAAGGCGGCGGTGCGCTCGCTCATCCGTTCCGCCGGGCGCAATCCTGGCCTTGCGGTCGCGCTCAACGGCTTTGCCGTGCGGTCGCAGCAATGGATGCTGACCGCCGCCGACATTTCGGCAGCCGGGCCGCGCGGCATGATGCGGGCGCAGGGCTTGGCCTTGCTGTTCGCCTCGGTGCTGCGCACTTGGTTGCGCGACGAGGATCCGGGTCTGGCCCGCACCATGTCGGCGCTCGACCGGGCGCTGGCGCGCGGACAGCGTTTCTCCGGCGTCCTCGACGATCTGTGCCGCATCCCGGCCTGCGTCTGCCGCGTCCGCCCGCGCCGGCGCCGCGATCGCGACGAAGAAGACACGATCGCGGCGTAAGGCACGCGTAGGGCGCAATCATTTTATTGCGCCTTCGGCCTCGCCAAGCGGCGCAATAAAGCGATTGCGCCCTACCCGTGCCACCGGACGCTACGCCCACCTAGACCGGCACCCTCACCGCCGCCCGCAGGCCGCCGAGCGGGCTGTCGGAGAGCGTGATGTCGCCGCCGTGCGAGCGGGCTATGTCGCGGGCAATCGCCAGGCCGAGCCCGGTGCCGCCCTCGTCCTGGTTGCGCGCATCGTCGAGACGTATGAACGGCTTGAACACGTCCTCGCGCAGCTGCGGCGGAATGCCGGGACCGTTGTCGTCCACCGTCACGGTCAGCCAGCGGTGGTCGCGATGGCCGGTGATGGAGATCGAGGCCGCGTAGCGGGCGGCGTTCGACACCAGGTTGCCGAGGCAGCGCTTGAACGCGGCCGGCCGCACCGTCACGATCGGCTGGCCGTGGAAGACCACGCGGGCGCTGTGGCCGTTGCGCTCCACGTCGCCCTTGAGCTCTTCGAGGAATGCCGCCATGTCGGTGGGGGCCGATGGCTCGCCGCTGTCGCCGCGCGCAAACGCCAGATAGGCCTCCAGCATCCGGCCCATCTCGTCGACATCCTTCTTCATGGCGTCGATCTCGGGGCTTTCGCCGATCAAAGCGAGCTCGAGCTTGAAGCGCGTCAGGATGGTGCGCAGATCGTGGCTGACGCCGGCCAGCATGGCGGTGCGCTGCTCCATGGCGCGCTCGATGCGGCTTCTCATCTCGATGAAGGCCACAGCCGCGCGCCGCACCTCGCGCGCGCCCCGCGGCCGGAAGTTCGGCACCTCGCGGCCCTTGCCGAAGCTCTCGGCGGCATCGGCCAGCCGCAGGATCGGGCGGATCTGGTTGCGCAGGAACAGGATGGCGACGGTGAGCAGCACCAGTGACGTGCCGACCATCCAGGCCAGGAAGATGTCGAGATTCGACGCATAGGCGGCGCTGCGACGGGCGAAGATCCGCATGACCGTGCCATCGAGCTTGATGCGGATCTCCACCAGCGCCGAGCGGCCGACCGTGTCGATCCAGAACGGCCGGCCGATCTGCCGGCCGAGCTCCTCCGACAGCGATTGATCGAGCAGCGAGAAGAACGGCTTCGGGCCGGGCGGCGGCAGCTCGTTCTCGGACAGGAAATCGACGATGAGGTCGAGCCGCTCCTGGGCGATGCGCCGCAAGAGCGATCGGTCGGCGTCCTGCGGATAGCCCTTGTAGATCTCGATCAGCGCGGCGATGTCGTGCACCACCCCGGCCGAGAGCCGCTGGGTGACCACGTTCCAGTTCCGCTCCATGAACACGAAGGCCACCACCGACTGCAACACCACCATCGGGACGATGATGATGAGCAGCGCACGGGCATAGAGCCCTTTAGGCATCATGCTCTTGAGCCATAGGCCGATGCGGTCGTAGAGGTCGTAGAAGCGAACCGCAGCGGCGCGCAACGCCGCCATGGCGACATTGATCGCCGCCATGGCCCGCTCCGGCACCATGCGCTTGAACCGGACGCCGATGCGGTCGCAGAACTCGTGCAGGCGAACCGCGGCGGTGCGCAACGCCGCCATGCCGATATCGATGCTGGTCATGGCGTGATCACCAGCCGATAGCCGATGCCGCGCACGGTCTGGATGTGCAGCGGGTTGGCGGGGTCGTGCTCGATCTTCCGCCGCAGCCGGTTGACCTGCACGTCGACCGCACGCTCGCCGATCGAGCCGCCGTTGCCGGCCAGCGCCAAGCGCGGCACCGTCTCGCCCGGGCAGGCCGCCAGCACCCGCATCATCTCGCGCTCGCGATCGGTCAGCCGCACGATCTCCTCGCCGCGACGCAGCTCACCGCGCGCGAAGTGAAACACGAAATCGCCAAATCTGACGCTTTCCGCCGCCGGCGCCGCCGGCGGGTTGGCGCGCCTGAGGATATTGGCGACGCGCAGCGACAGCTCGCGCGGCTCGAACGGCTTGCCGACGTAGTCGTCGGCGCCGATCTCGAGCCCTTCGATGCGGCTCAACGTCTCATCGCGCGCGGTCAGCATCAGGATCGGCACGTTCGAGGACGATCGCAGCGCGCGCGCGAACTCGAAGCCGGTTTCTCCCGGCATCATCACGTCGAGGATCATCAGGTCGAAGCGCAGGCCGGCCAGCTTGGCGCGCGCCTCGGCGGCCGATTCCGCGGTGGTAACCCGGTAGCCCTCGGACGACAGGAAGCGCGACAGCAAATCACGGATGCGGCGATCGTCGTCGACGATGAGCAGGTGGGGTGCGTCATCCGCCAGCACGGCGGACTCGGTCTTTATGGCCCGCATGGAATCGGCGTCCCTCTATTGCCGCAGCATTTTCCGGCGACCGGCGCCCCACGTCTTCGGGATCATACTCCAGCACTCTTGCATGGTCGCATTTTCGGACGGAAAACCGGTCTCCATCCCCACCGGAGTTTGTCATCGGGCCGGCCTTCGGCCGGACCCGTTGGGGGGGCGGGCATTTTCCTGAAAATGCTCTACGAGCGCGGCCGGCGCGCCCGGCCGGCGCGCGCGATGAACCGCAGCACACCTTCGCGATTGTCGACATCGATCATGGCCACCAGGAACCGGCACGCCGCCTCATGCGCGTTGGGTCCGAGCTCGGACAGGGCGCGCGCGATGCGGCCGGACTGCAGCGCGGCGAGCTTCAAGGCCAGCCCTTCACCCTTGGGGGTGACGAAGAGCAGCCGCTGGCGCCGGTCGTTGGCGCCCTCCTTCTGCAGCACATAGCCCTGATCGATGAGCTGCTTGAGCACGCGCCCGAGCGATTGCTTGGTGATCTTCAAAATATCGAGCAGCTCGGCAACCTTCATGCCCGGATTGCGATTGACGAAATGGAGGACGCGGTGGTGGGCACGCCCGAAGCTGAACTTGGCCAAGGCGTCATCGGGGTCGGCGACGAAGTCCCGGTAGGCGAAGAACAGGAGCTCGATAATGTCCCAAACCGATTCGGGCTCGCGCGCCGCCCGGTCGCCCGTGCCCGCGCGAGCTGGGTCTTGGACGGCTGGAAAATTTATGTCAGCCATATTGACATATTTCCCGTTGGTCGCTACCGAAAAGGGCTTCGTGCGAGTGGGTTTCGTAACGAACTTGTCCGCCGGCACCGGAACCATCATTGCGCCGGCGACGCAAGCGCGCTCTCATAGGACCTTCTCGTGAAGGACGTCTCATAGAGGACGTTCTCATAGAGCGACTGAAACATAACGGGTGTCGGCGCGCGACGCAAAAGCGTCCACGACTGCAAGCGTCCAGACGACCTCGAGCGTCCTGGACTTGCCTCAGGGATGCTGGCAATTCCGGGATCGTCGAGCGACCGGACACCCAGGAGGAAGTGCCATGGATAAGCCCTATGACCGGCTCGACGGCGTCATCTGGTACGACGGCAAACTGGTGGCCTGGGGCGAGGCCAATCTGCACGTCCTCTCCCACGGCCTGCATTATGCAAGCACGGTGTTCGAAGGCGAGCGCGCCTATGGGGGCGAGATCTTCAAGTGCACCCAGCATTCGGAGCGGCTGAAGCGATCGGCCCAGGTGCTGGATTTCGAAATTCCCTATGCGGTGGACGAGATCGATGCCGCCAAGCGGCTGGTGCTGGAGAAGAACGGGCAGCAGGACGCCTACATCCGTCCGGTCGCGTGGCGCGGCTCGGAGCAAATGGGCGTCTCCGCCCAGAACAACAAGATCCACCTCGCGATCGCGACCTGGCAGTGGCCGAGCTACTTCGATCCGGCGCAACGGCTCAAGGGCATCCGTCTCGATCTTGCCGACTATCGCCGTCCCGATCCCGCCACCGCCCCGACCCAGGCCAAGGCGGCCGGGCTCTATATGATTTGCACCATCTCCAAGCACCGCGCCGAGCGCAAAGGCTATGCGGACGCCATGATGCTGGATTGGCAGGGCCGCGTCGCCGAATGCACCGGCGCCAACATCTTCTTCGTCAAGGACGGCAAGATCCACACCCCGATCGCCGATTGCTTCCTCGACGGAATCACCCGTCACACCGTCATCGAGCTGGCGAAACGGCGCGGCATCGAGGTGATCGAGCGCCGCATCATGCCGGACGAGCTGACCGGCTTGCCGGAGTGCTTCATCACCGGCAGCGCCGCCGAGGTGACGGCGGTCTCCGAGATCGCGCATTGGCGATTCACGCCCGGCCAAGTCAGCAAGCAGCTCATGGACGACTACAGCGCCGAGGTGCGGCCCAAGGGCAAGGCCGCCGCCGCATAGGCGGCACCCGCTGGGCTAGCTTCGTTGGTGCGAGGCGATCACGGCTTCGCTCATGCGCGTCAGTCGCGCCCCCAGCCCGGCCGCCCCGATGCTCTGCGCCGTCACGCGCGCACCCTCGAGCAAGAGATTCAATTCGTCGGCCAAGAGCTCCGGCTCGCCGAGCCCCGCCGCGCCGCAGAGCGTGACCAGCCGGGCGCGTTGCTGACTCTTGTATTCTTCGATGACCCGGCGCGCCGGATGGCCCTTCTCGGGCAGTTCGACGGCGGCGTTGACCAGCGGGCAACCGCGCTCGTCGTTGCTCGCCACATGGGCGGCCATTTCCGCGAGCCAAGCGCGCAATTGCGCCTGCGCGTCGCCCGGATACGCCTGCGTGAAGCGATCCCAGCATGAATCCGCCGCCTTGGCGGACTGGCGCAGATACTCGGCCACCAATTCGTCCTTGGAGGCGAAATGCCGGTAGAGCGTCATCTTGTTGGTGCGGGCGGCCTCCGCGATCGCCTCCACTCCGACGGCGCGGATGCCGTGGCGATAGAACAAGGCGCCGGCGGCCGCGAGAATCCGCTCGCGCGGCGCTATCTCGCGCGGCGCGGTGCCGTCTTTCTCGATGCTTTCGTCGGGCCGCGCGAACTTCATGGGCCGCCTCTTGACACGGGTGTGACCGGTCAGTACCTATCTGGGTGTTACCGACCAGTACCACAAGGCGCCGCCAGTGTCACGTGCTGGCTGGAGCCGCCAGTCAGGATCATAATCATGGCCAGCCAACAAGCGACTGCGGTGCGTCCAGCCGGCGCAACCCTCACGGATCTGCTTTCACCCTACCGCCTGGGCGAATTTGCCCTCGAGAACCGCCTGGTGATGTCGCCGATGACGCGCAGCCGCGCTCTCGAAGGCAATGTGCCCAATCCGCTCGCCGCCACCTATTACGCCCAGCGCGCCACGGCCGGCCTGATCATCACGGAGGCCACGCAAGTGAGCCCGCAAGGCGTCGGTTACATCCGCACCCCGGGCATTCATTCGCCCGAGCAGGTGGCGGGTTGGCGCCCGGTGACGGAGGCGGTGCATCGGGCCGGCGGCAAGATTTTCGCGCAGCTGTGGCATGTGGGCCGGGTTTCGCATCCTGATTTTCATGACGGCGCCTTGCCGGTCGCCCCCTCCGCGATCGCGGCCGAGGGCGAAGTGTTCACCCATCGTGGACGCGCCAAGATGGTGACCCCGCGGACGCTCGAAGCGCATGAGCTGCCCGGGATCGTGGCGCAATTCCGAAAGGGAGCCGAGAACGCGAAAGCGGCCGGCTTCGATGGCGTCGAGCTGCATGGCGCCAACGGCTATCTGCTGGATCAGTTTCTGCGCGACGGCGCCAACCGGCGCACCGACGCTTACGGGGGCAGCATTCGCAATCGCGCCCGCTTTCCGCTCGAAGTCACCGAAGCCGTCGTTGCGGTCTGGGGCGCGGATCATGTCGGCTACAAAGTCTCGCCGAACAGCGCATTCAATTCGATGTCGGATTCCGATCCGATTGCGACCTTCTCATACTTCGCTGATGAATTGAGCCGGCTTGGGCTCATCTACCTGCACGCCACCGAGGGCGTCGCCGGTCCGATGGCACCGCCGGCCGGAACGATCCCGGCCGCGCCGGTCCTGCGCGAGCGGTTCAAGGGCACGCTGATCATCAATGGCGGCTATGACGCGCATTCCGCCGACGCTGCGATCGCGCGCGGTGCCGCCGACCTGATCGCCTTCGGGGTGCCGTTCCTGGCCAATCCGGATCTTCCGGTCCGCTACGCTCGGCGCGCGCCGCTCAATGCGCCGGACCAAGCCACGTTCTATGCCGGCGAGGCGAAAGGCTACACCGACTATCCGGCGCTGGCCGCATGATCGTTGGCGGCAAAAGCCGCCTGCCCCGACCTGCTTGATCGAAAGCGTGGCGCCCGTCCCCCCCCCGACGCGCTGCGTCGCGCCGGACGGCTCTCCCTCCCCTCTGGGGCCGTCCGGCGCTCCCCCGCCTTCGCGGGGGCAAGCCTTTTTGCGAAGATCAGTCGCGCACGACCACCAGCCGGTCGTTGCCCGATTCACCGCCCCACAGCTCGCCGGGCCGGCCCTGCATCTCGCGGATTTCCGCGCCGCGCTTGTCGCTCGGGAAGGTCGCGAAGGTCTCGGTCGCCGGATCGAAGCGCTGGATGGCATTGGCGGGCCAATCGGTCGCCCATACCCGGTCCTTGTCGTCGACATAGACCGCGTAGGTGCCGTTGCGGCTCTTTGGCATCAGGAATGTGGTCCAGCTCTTTTTCACGGGGTCGTAACGCCCGATCCCGCCGCCATTCCAGAAGCTCGTCCACAGCAGGCCTTTCGAATCCGACCAGATGCGGCGCGGGCCGACGCCCTTGCGCGGCGGATCGACGACCGTCACCGCATGGGTGGCGGTGTCGATACGGGCGATGTGATCGCTGGCGAGCGACGCATACCAGATCTCGCCCGACGGCGTGGTGGTGATGCCGTAGGTGCCGGCGCCTCGGGGCGACGCCCAGGCATCGACCTTGCCGGTCTTGGGATCGACACGCCCGTAAACGCCGCTCTGGCCGGTGAACCAGAGGATGCCGGATTTGTCGAACGTCAGGGTGTTGAGGTTGGCGTCGGCGAACTCCTTCGGCAAGGGAAAGAGCTTCACCTCCCGGGTGACCTGATCGACACGCGCGATGGCATTCTGCCCGCCTTCGGTGACCCAGGCGGCGCCATCGGGCCCGACCAGGACGCCATGCGGCGCAGCACCGCGACCGAGCGCAATCTTCTCGAGCTTGCCGCTCGCCGGATCGAAACGGCCGAGGAACCCTTGGGTCTGCCCGGTGAACCAAACGGCGCCATCGAGCCCCGGCGCCACATCGTGCGGATAGGCTCCGCTTGGAAGCTGATAGTAGGTGACTTGCGCGGATTGCGCGGTCGTCTCGGGCGCGAGCACGATCGCAAAGCTCAGTGCCACGAAGGCAAGCGGAAGACGGATCATGGCTGCTCTCTCCCTTCGGATCTGTGCGCTGGCTTGGCCCAACGCTCGGCGGCGGATTCGTCCGACGACTTGGCGGCGACCCAGCTCTTTCCGCCGGTCTTGCCGCCAGTCTTGGCGCCGGCCTGCTCCACCTGCTTCCAGAATGGCGCCCGGGTCTTGAGATAGTCCATCAGGAATTCGGCCGCCGCGAAGGCGTCCTGCCGATGCGAGGAGGCGGTGACCACCAGCACGATCTCGGCACCGGGCTCGATGCGGCCGAAGCGGTGAATGACGCGCAGGCCGAGCAGCGACCAGCGGGCCTCTGCGGCCTCCACCTGACGGGCGATCTCGGCCTCTGCCATCTCGGGATAGTGCTCGAGCGTGAGCGCCGCGATCGGCTCGCCGTTCTCCTCGCCGCGGCAGATGCCGGTGAACGTGACGATGGCACCGATGTCGGTGCGCCCGCGCCGGAGCGCAGCCGCCTCGGCGGCGGCATCGAACGGCTCGCGTTGCAGACGGATGGTGGCGGCCATCATTTGCATCTCCAACTTCAGGTCCGACCGGCGCTAGACCGCGCCAAGCTCAGCCACCGGTCATCGGCGGAAAGAAAGCGATCTCGCGCGCGCCCGCGATCGCCGCATCGGCTTTGACATGGGCGCGATCGATCGCGGTGCGGATCACCTTGGGATTCTCGAAGGCATGGGCATATTCATCGCCGCGCCCGGTGAGCCACGCGATCAAATCCGCCACCGTCGCGATGCCGGACGGCGGCTCGACGTCTTCGGCCGGCTTGCCGATGCGCTCACGCACCCAGGCGAAATACAAAAGTTTCACGCTCACGGACCTCGATCCTTTGACCTTCAGATTACCGCATATTTCGCCGCGCTGCGCGGTGGCCTGCCCTAAAAGCAATGCCGCCCCAGGCCCTTCGTTCCGCAGCGCGCCCCGGCCGCATCAGTCCGCGATCAGATGCCGGACGCCGGCGCGGAAATAGTCCCAGCCGGTATAGAGGGTCAGCAGCGCCGAGAGCCAAAGCAGCGACAGGCCGATCGGCGTGACGACCGGAACCGGAAATAAAGCATCGCCCGCATCGCCCGCCAGTAGGAAGCCGATGGCGATCAGCTGCAGCGTGGTCTTCCATTTCGCGAGCCGGGTCACCGGGACGCTGACGCGCAGCTCGGCCAGATATTCGCGCAAGCCCGAAACCAGGATCTCGCGGCACAGGATGACGATCGAGGCCCATAGCGAGGGACCATTGATGGTGCCGTCGGCCGCCAGCATGAGCAGGCAGGACGCCACCAAAAGCTTGTCGGCGATCGGATCGAGCATGCGCCCGAAGGTCGATTGCTGATCCCACATGCGGGCGAAGTAGCCGTCGAGGACGTCGGTGAGGCCGGCCGCGATGAAGATCGCGAGCGCCACCCAGCGCATCGCATCGCCGCCGTGCAGCAGTTGCCAATACATGCAGCCGACCACCGCCGGCACGGCAGCAATGCGGCCATAGGTCAACAGATTGGGCAGCGCCAAGGAATGCGAGCGCAACGGTTTCGAGGTGTCGGCCGCCATGATGCGCAACAATACCCTTCCGGCTCCGAGGTCAAAAGAATTGCGTCGCTTCCATCCACATGCTTCGCCGCGCCGGCCCGGGATCGAGAAGGCCGGGTCCGCCCCATATATAGGCACAACCGCCCATTCGAAGCGCGCATGCCACCTGTGCGCGTCGGCCTCTTCGGCTCAGCCGGCACGCTGGTGGAAGAAATCGTAGATCTTGCGCGCAATCTCGGCGTTGACGCCGGCAACCTTGGCCAAATCAGCGGGCGAGGCCCGCTCGATCGCCTTCAAGGTCCCGAAATGCTGAAGCAGCGCACGTTTGCGGCTGGGACCGATGCCGGGAATTTCCTGCAGCCCGGCTTCACGGATGTCACGCCGGCGCCGGGCGCGGTGCGACCCGATGGCGAAGCGATGCGCCTCGTCACGCAGCCGTTCCACGAAATACAGCACCGGATCGCGCGGCTTGAGCTTGAAGGGCTCCCGGCTGGGTACGAAGAACGTCTCGCGTCCGGCATCCCGGTCCGGTCCCTTGGCGATGGCCACGAGCGGCATGTCGGTCAGGCCCAATTCGGCGAGCATCGCCGCCGCGGCGGCGAGCTGGCCGCGGCCACCGTCGATCAGCACCAGATCGGGCCAAGGCGAATCCGCATCGGCTTCGGCTTCATCTTCGTCTTCGTGCGGCTGCGG
>DASZKX010000251.1:0-5029 GCA_035552735.1 Xanthobacteraceae bacterium | reverse complement strand
CGCACCGCCGGCTGGCCGCCATCATCGAGCGCATCGAGGCCGTTGATCTCGAGCCGGGGCTCCCCGAAGGCGCCGGAGCGAGCGGGCTGCACGGTCAGTTGCTCGGCCCCGATCATGGTGCGGGCCATGGCGTCGGGCGTGAGGTCCGCGACGTGGCCGTGCCCGGCGAGCTTGCCGCGCCGCAGGATCGTGACCTCGTCGGCGAACGCCATCACCTCGCGGAACTTGTGCGTGATCATCAGGATCGTGAGCTCGCCCCGCTTGACCATGTCGCGCAGCATGCCGAGCACCTCGTCGGCTTCGCCGGGGGTGAGCACCGAGGTCGGCTCGTCCAGAATGAGGAAGCGCCTCTCGAGATAGAGCTGCTTGAGGATCTCGCATTTCTGCCGCTCGCCGGCCGAGAGATCCGCCACCTTGGCGCGCAGGGACACGCGAAATGGCATTCGGTCGATGAACGCTTCGAGCGTCTTGGTCTCGGCCCGCCAGTCGATGACGGCGGGCAGGCGATCGCGCCCCAGCACCAGATTTTCCGTCACCGTCATGGCGCCCACCAGCGTGAAATGCTGGTAGACCATGCCGAGCCCGAGCGCGTGGGCGGCGCGCGGATTGGCGATCGTCTGCTCGCCGGCGCCGACGATGACGGCGCCCTGATCGGGCTGGTAGTAGCCCATGATGCATTTGACCAGCGTGCTCTTGCCGGCGCCGTTCTCGCCCAGCAGCGCGTGAAAGCTGCCCGGCGCGGCCCTGAGCGAAACCGCATCCAGCGCCACGAAATCGCCGAAGCGCTTGGTCATCGCGACCGCCTCGATCCCGATGGCGCCGGGCGCGATATGGGGCTGGTCGGTCGCGTGAATCCGGTTCATCTCGATGTCCACGCGGCCGCTACTTGATGATGCTGAGCTCCGCCGGCGCGCCGACCAGCGTGCGCTTGGGCGAGCAGGTGATGATCATGATCAGCAAGGTGAGGATGTAGGGCGCGGCATTGAACAAATAATAGCCTTGGGCGACCCCGACCGATTGCAGCGCCGGCCCGAGCGCCGCGGCGCCGCCGAACAAGAGCGACGCCCAGAAGCAATACATCGGATTCCAGCGCGCGAAGATCACCAGGGCGACCGCGGTGATGCCCTGTCCGCTGGAGAGGCCCTCGTTCCAGTTGCCGGGATAGACCAGCGACAGGAACGATCCGCCGATGCCGGAGAGGAAGCCGCCCACCATGGTGGCGCGCAGCCGGATGGCATTGACCGAATAGCCCATGGCGCGCGCCGCGTCGGCGCTTTCGCCGGCCGTGCGCAGGATCAGCCCCCAACGCGTGGTGCGCAGCGCCCAGACCAACAGCGGCGCCAGAGCGACCCCGATGATGAACAGCACGTTGATCTTCAAGACGGCGCGGACCTGCGGCACGTCGCTCCACCAGCCGAAGTCGATCGAGGGCAGGATCGGGGCGCTCGGCTCGATCAGCGGCTTGCCGAGATAGAAGGCGAGCCCGGTGCCGAGCAGCATCAAGGCGATGCCGACCGCGATGTCGTTGACGCGCGGCAGCCCGCAGATCGCGGCGTGCAGGCCGCCGAGCAGCGCGCCGACCGCGCCGGCCGCCAGCACGCCGAGCCAGGGCGAGCCGGTCAGATAGGAGGTGCCGTAGGCGCACATGGCGCCCATCACCAGGGTGCCTTCGAGACCGAGATTGATGCGTCCGCTGCGCTCGGTGATGCATTCGCCGAGGCTCACGAACAGGAATGGCGTGCTCACCCGCACGGCGCCGCCCAGAACCGCCAGCGGCACGCCCCATAGTCCGATTGCGCCATCCGCCATGGTCAGGCTGCCTTTCCGCTGAAGAAGCGAAAGCGGCCGTAGAGCGACTCGCTCGCCAGCACGGTCACGAAGATGATGCCTTGCAGCACCAGCACGGAGGCGTCGGGCAGGCCCAAGCGCCGCTGCAATAATCCGCCGCTCGCCCCGATGCCGCCGAGCAGGATGGCGACCGGAATGACGGCCAGCGGATTGTGCCGTGCCAGGAATGACACCAGGATGCCGGTGAAGCCATAGCCGACCGCCAGATTGGCATTGGCGCGGCCCTGCACGGCGGCGACCTCCACCATGCCGGCGAGGCCGGCCGCGGCGCCGGCCAGGAAGCAGGTCACCAGGATGAGGCGGCCGACCGCAAGCCCGACCACCTTGGCGGCCCGGATGTTGCCGCCGGCGAGGCGCGCCGCGAAGCCGAATACGGTGTGATAGATCAGGATATAAGCCAGCACGGCGGCGACGATCCCGAACCCGAAGCCCCAATGGATGTCGGTGCCGGGAATCGAGCCGATCATGTTGGCGGCGCCGATCTCGCGCGTCGAGGGCTTGTTGAGGCTGGTCGGATCCCGCATCGGGCCCTCGACCAGCTGGTTGAGGACGGCGAGCGCGATGTAGACCAGGAGCAGGCTCGAGATCGTCTCGTTGACGCCGCGGTAATGGCGCAGACCCCCGGCGAGCGCGATCCAAAGCCCGCCTGCCGCCATGCCGGCCAGCATCATGGCGATCTGCACCACCGCGGGCGGCGCCGCCGGCAGCGCGAGCGCGGCCGCGGTCGCGGCCAGCGCGCCCACCAGGAGCGCGCCCTCGCCGCCGATGATCACCATGCCGAGCTGCGCCGGCAGCGCCGTGCACAGCGCCGTCAGGATCAGCGGCGCCGAGCGGGTCAGCGTGTTCTGCCAGGAGAACCAGCTGCCGAACGCGCCCTGGTACATGTAGAAATAAAGATCGAGCGGGCTTTTGCCCGACAGCGCGACGAACAATCCGAACAGCACCAGCGAGACGAGCAGCGCCAGCGTCGGGATCACCACATATTCAGCCGCGCCGCCGAGCCGGGCGAGCGTCGCCTGCGCGGCGCTCGGCAGGGCTGGAGCCGGAGCTCTCACGAGGTCGCGCCGATCACGCCATCGACCAGGTAGTTCATCTTCTCGAGCTCGGGGTCGGTCTGGCTGCGCGCGACCCCGGCGGCGATCACGG
The DNA here is from genome assembly GCA_035552735.1 of Xanthobacteraceae bacterium. Classification (GTDB taxonomy): domain Bacteria; phylum Pseudomonadota; class Alphaproteobacteria; order Rhizobiales; family Xanthobacteraceae; genus VAZQ01. Next base: position 2,035 of record DASZKX010000251.1, on the reverse strand, counting down.
TCTTGCCGGCGTTGTCGGCGACCGGGCCCTTGAAGATGACGTAGCTGCCGTCCGTGAGCTTGGCCTTGACATCATTGGCGTGCTTGCGCGCGGCCTCCGCCACCATCGCGCCGTAGGGCGATACCTTGACGAGGCCTTCCTTGAGGCCGCCGCGGTAGAAATTCGGGATGGTCTCGCCGGCGGTGAACATCTTGACGAAGCGCGGATAAAGGCTCTCCCAGTTCCATTCGGCGCCGGTGAGATAGGACTTGGGCGCCAGCGTCGCCTGGTTGACGTGATAGCCGCACACCATGGCGCCGCGCCGCGCGGCATTCTCCACCACGGTCTTGGGCCCGTCGACGTGGCACGTGATGACGTCCACGCCCTGGTCGATCAGGCTGTTGGTGGCTTCCGCCTCCTTGACCGGCATCGACCAGTCGCCGGTGAAGATCACCTGCACGCTCGCCTTCGGATTGGCGAGCTTGGCGCCCAGCGCGAAGGCGTTGATGTTGCGCAACACCTGCGGGATCGGCTTGGCGGCGACGAAACCGAGCTTGCCGGACTTGGTGGCGTAGCCGGCGATGATGCCGCTGACGTGCTCGGCCTCGTCGATATAGCCGAAATAGCTGCCGGCGTTCTTGGGATCCTTGTCGCTCCACAGGCCGCCGCAATGCTCGAAGCGCAGCTTCGGATATTTGGCGGCGATCTTGGTCATGTGCGGGCTGTAGTAGCCGAACGAGGTCGGGAAGATGAGGCTCGCACCGTCGAGATTGATCATGGATTCCATGGTCTTCTCGACCGCATCGGTCTCCGGGACCTTCTCTTCCTCGACCACCTTGACGTCGGCCAGGGCCTTGAGGGCGGCGGCGCCTTGGGCATGGGCCTGATTGTAGCCGTAGTCGTCGCGCGAGCCAACATAGATGAAGCCGACGGTGGTGTCCTTGGCGGCGGCCGGGCGGGACGGCAGCACGCCGGCGAGCGTCAATGCGGCGGTCCCTTGCAGAACGCGCCGACGTGAGACGACATCGAATGTCATGGGGTTCCTTTCTCGAATGGGGGACGAAGGGGTCGGGCCGCCGATGGATGCCCTCGAGCGGCGAGCGGATCGCTTATCGATCAGAGCAACGGTCGCAAACCCCGTGCCAATGCCATCGGATCGCGGGCAGTTAAGCTAAGCCATTGAACTAATTTTGTTTTATCTGACAGCCGCCAAACCTGTTCACCGCATCGCCCATCCGATCGATAAAGAAATAGGCAGATATGACGAATTGTATGCAATCTGGCGAGAACGAATGATCGGCGGGCCGGTCGGCGGTATTTTTGCGACTGCTGCGCTGGGAAAAGGACTTGCAAAAGGAATGGCCAACATCCATATGCCATCCACCTAGATGGTATATGGATGGCAATACGTGTCACATAACGTGCAGAGCATGTCCGATAACGTGCATCAATTGCGGCCAAGGCCCGGGGACAGCGAGAAAATCACCATCAATCTCGGCTATGTCGATCTCGGCCATGTCGACCTGATGGTCCAGGAGGGCTTTTACTCCAACCGCACCGATTTCATTCGAACCGCGATCCGCAACCAGCTCGATCGCCACGCTGACGTAGTCAAGCAATCGACGGTCCGCCACAACCTCAACCTCGGCCTGCGGCACTACAGCCGCGACGATCTCGAAGCGGCGCGTTCAGCCGGCGAGATGCTGCACATCCACGTGCTGGGGCTCGCCAGCATCGCCCGCGACGTCACGCCCGAGCTTGCGCGCGCCGCCATCGCGTCGGTGGTGGTGCTGGGCAGCTTGCGCGCCAGTACGGCCGTCAAGGCCGCGCTTGCCGACCGGATGCGGTGAGCCGCGATGCCGCGTTCGCTCCGACGACATTCTCAAAGCCCGGAGCGGGTTTGTGCGCGTTCGTTCGTCGTCCCGGAACAGGAAGCTGCCCAGTCATGAACGACATGCCCGATCCGACCAGGATGCTCGAAGCCGCGCGTCTCACCCGCGCCGGCCGGCTGACCGAAGCGACCGCGCTCCTGCAGCGGATGCTCCGGGGCAAGATC
>DASZKX010000250.1:0-6875 GCA_035552735.1 Xanthobacteraceae bacterium | reverse complement strand
TGTCCTGGCTCGTCTATTACGCCTTCGTCGACCGCAACGGCGCGTTCACGCTGTCCAATTTCACCGAGCTGGTCACCAATCCGATCTTTCTCGATCCGCTGGTCACGACCGTCATCATCGCCACCTCCTCGAGCATCATCTGCTGCCTGGTGGCGGCGCCGATCGGCTGGCTGGTGGCGCGCACCGACATGCCGCTGCGGCGCACGGTGCGCATGCTGGTGACCGCGTCCTTCGTGACGCCGCCGTTCCTGGGCGCGATCGCCTGGGAGCTCCTGGCGGCGCCCAATAGCGGGCTGCTCAACAAGGCCTTCCGGGCCGCCACCGGGGCTCCGCCCGACGAGCATCTGTTCAACATCTACAGCCTGACCGGGCTTATCTTCGTGATCTCCTGCTACACGTTCCCTTACGTGTTCGTGCTGATCGCCAATACGCTCGACCGGATTCCGGGCGAGCTGGAGGACGCCTCCGCGATCCTGGGCGGCGGCACCTGGGTGACGGCCCGGCGCATCACCATCCCGCTCGCCATGCCGGCTCTGTTGGCCGGCGCGCTGGTCGCCTTCCTGCAAGCCATGACCTTGTTCGGGTCGCCCGCGATCCTGGCGCTGCCAGCCGGCTTCCACACCATGACCACGAAAATCTGGAGCCTGTTCCAGTATCCGCCCAAGCTCGAGCTGGCGGCCGCGGCCTCGCTCCCGCTGCTCGTTCTCACCGTGCTCTTGCTGCGCGCCCAGCACGCCATCCTGGGACGCCGCGGCTATTCGGTGCTGGCCGGCAAGCAGGGCGATCCGCGCCAGGTCAAGCTCGGGCGTGGCCGCTGGCTCGCGCTCGGCCTGGTGTTCACGGTTCTGCTCTGTCCGGTGTTCCTGCCGTACGGGGCCCTGCTGAACGCGGCGTTCTCGCGGGTGGCGTCGCAATTCATCTCGTTCGACAATTTCACCTTCCACAACGTCGAATTCGTGTTCTTCGAATTGTCGGCGACCCAGCTCGCGGTCAAGAACACGTTCCTGCTCGGCACCCTGTCGGCCACCATCGGCACCATCATGGCGCTGGTGATCGGGTATCTCACGGCCCGCCAGGCCGTGCGCGGCCACCGCGTGCTCGGCTTCCTGGCCACCGCGCCGGTCGCGATTCCCGGCATCGTGCTCGGGGTCGGGCTGTTCCTGAGCTACACCCAGCCGCCGTTCGTGCTCTACGGCACCTTGTGGATCCTGCTGATCGCGTTCGTGACCATCGCGCTGCCGGCGGCCTATCAGCAGCTGCAATCGGCGTTCCGCTCGGTGCATGCCGACCTCGAGGATGCCGGGCGCATCCTGGGCGCCACCCGGCTGCGGACCCTGTGGGACATCACGGCGCCGCTCCTGCGCACCAGCGTGATCGCGACCTGGTGCTTCATCTTCGTGGGCGTCATCCGGGAATTGTCCGCCGCCATCATCCTGTTCACCTCGGAGACCAAGGTCATCTCGGTCCTCATCTTCGATCTGAACGAAAGCGGCGACCTCGGCGCCATCGCGGTGCTGGGCCTCATCATGCTGATCATCACCTTCGCGGTCGTCGCTGCCGTCAATCAAATCCCGGGCTTCGGCGGCGTCCGGCTGCGCAACGCCTGATCCCCCAAAGCCCCCAACACTTGGATTCCCATGGACACTGAGCTTCCCCGTATCGCGGTCGCCGAGCATTTGGCGAGCAAGATCGCCGCGCTCGAGCCGGCGCGGCTGCCCGCCGCCGTGCGCCGCAAATGCGAAGACCTGCTGATCGACGTGATCGGCCTGTGCGTGACGGCGCGCCACGAGCCCTACGTCAAGAGCGCGATCGCGGGTTGGGACGACGAAGGCGGCTGCACCGCCATCGGGCATGCGCGGCCGATGAGCGCGGCCGGGGCCGCCTTCGTCAACGGCACCGCGACCCATGGGGAGGACTTCGACGACACCTTCGAGGGCGGTCCGGTGCATGCAGGTGCCGTGATCGTGCCGGCAGTGCTGGCGGCCTGCGAGCGGCACCGTCTGCACGGGCAGGCGGCCCTTTTGGGCATCGCGGTCGGGGTCGAGACCATCTGTCGTCTCGGCCTGGTGGCCCCAAAGGCGGTGCACAAGGCCGGCTTCCATCCGACCGCGATCTACGGTGCCGTGGCGGCCGCCGCCGGCGTCGGGGCGGCGCTGCGGCTGCCGTCGCGCCCGCTGGTCGACGCGCTCGGCATCGTCGGCTCCATGGCGAGCGGCATCATCGAATATCTGGCCGAAGGCGCTTGGACCAAGCGCCTGCATCCGGGCTGGGCGGCGCAATCGGGCCTGCGCGCCGCGCTCTTGGGCCGCGAAGGTTTCGTCGGCCCGCGCACCGTGCTCGAAGGCGTGCACGGGTTGTTCAACGGCTTCGCCCACACCACCACCGGCGATTACGATGCACTGGTCGGCGATTTCGGCGAGCGCTGGGTGACCGAAACTTTGGCGTTCAAGCCCTATCCGTGCGGCACCATGACCCATCCCTATATCGACTGCGCGCGGCGGCTGGCGGCGCGCGGTATCAAGCCTGAGGCCATCAAGGAGATCGTGTGCGAGGTGGCCGAAGGAACCGTGCACCGGCTGTGGGAGCCGCTTGCCGCCAAGCAGCGCCCGGGCAATGGCTACGGCGCCAAATTCTCCAGTCCCTATTGCATCGCGGCCGGCTTCGTGCGCGGCAATGTTGGGCTCGATGCCTTCTCGGATGCGGCCGTGCGCGAGCCCGCCGTGGTGGCGCTGGCCTCCCGGGTGAGCTACCGGATCGATCCGGACAATCCCTATCCGAACGAGTTCACCGGCCATATCCGGGTGACGCTGATGGACGGCAGCGTTATCGAGGAACGCCAGCCGCATCTGCGGGGCGGTGCCCATGAGCCGCTCACCCGCACCGACCTCGAGGAGAAGCTCGCCCTCAACGCCCAACATGGCGGCTGGGACCGCGGCAAGACCGATGCGGCGCTCAAGCTCGCTGGGAAATTCTTCGACCAGCCGGTCGATCTCGGCGTGTTGCGAGGATGACGGGGATGCCTGAAGCCGGCAAGGAATTGGACGGACGCGTTGCCCTGGTGACCGGCTCCGGCCGCAACATTGGCCGCTCGATCGCGCTCGCGCTGGCGGCCGGCGGCGCCGCCGTGGTGGTCAATGCCCGCCACAACCGCGCCGAAGCCGACGCGGTGGCGCAGGCGATCATGAAAGGCGGCGGCACGGCGCTGGTCTGCCTCGCCGACGTCACCGATGCCGGGGCCGTGCAGGCCATGGCGGCGGCCGCGCTCGCGCGCTTCGGCCGCATCGACATTTTGATCAACAATGCCGCCGTGCGCGACGAGAAGGCAATCGATGCGATGACCATCGCGGATTGGCGCGCCGTCATGGCGGTCATCCTGGAGGGCGCGTTTCATTGCGTGCAGGCCTGCCTGCCGGCCCTCAAGCAGAGCGGCGCCGGCGCCATCGTCAATATCGGGGGCCTGAGCGCCCATACCGGCTCCAAGCACCGCGCCCATGTGATCGCCGCCAAGGCCGGCTTGATCGGCCTGACGCACGCGCTGGCGCATGACCTCGCGGCCGACAAGGTGACGGTGAACTGCGTGTCGCCGGGCCTGATCGAGCGGCCGCGCGACCCCGGCCTGCCCGAGCCCCAGCACCACCAGGTGAACCGCACCTTGTTCGGAAGCTACGGCACGCCCGGCGATGTGGCGGCGGTGGTGCGGTTTCTCTGCGGGCCGGGCGGCCGCTTCGTCAACGGGCAGACCATCCACGCCAATGGCGGGGCGTTCCTGACCTGACGGCGTCTCGAAGGCGGGTGAACTCTCCGGCATTTAGTGCTAACCCGGCCGCGACAAACGAACGAGGTCCCCCATGTATACCGATCTTGCCCTCTATATCGGCGGCGCCTGGCGCAACGGAGACGGCCGCCAAGGCGAGGACGTCGTCAATCCGGCGACCGAGAAGCCGCTGGCGCGGCTGCCCCACGCGGGCGCGAGCGATCTCGACCAGGCGCTGGAGGCCGCGAAAGCCGGCCTCGCGCTCTGGCGCGCGACCCCGGCCTATGATCGCGCCAAGGTGCTGCGCAAGGCCGCCGAGCTGGTGCGCGAGCGGGCCGAAGCCATCGCCCGCATCATGACCCAGGAGCAGGGCAAGGTGCTGGCCGAATCGCGGGGAGAGGTGCTGGTCACCGCCGACATCATCGAGTGGTTCGCGGAAGAGGGCCGCCGCGCCTATGGGCGGATCATCCCGGGCCGGGTGAAGGGCACCCGTCAGCTGGTCACGCAGGAGCCGGTCGGCGTGGTCGCCGCCTTCACGCCCTGGAACTTCCCGACGCTCACGCCGGCGCGCAAGATCGGTGCCGCGCTGGCGGCCGGCTGCTCCATCATCATCAAGCCGTCGGAGGAGACGCCCGGCAGCTGCGTCGAGCTGGTGCGCTGCTTCGTGGATGCCGGCGTGCCGGCCGGCGTGCTCAACATGGTGTTCGGGGTGCCGGCCAACGTGTCGGAGCACCTGATCGCGTCCGATCTGGTGCGCAAGATCTCCTTCACCGGCTCGGTGCCGGTTGGCAAGCACCTGGCCGGCCTCGCCGCCAAGGGGATGAAACGGGCCACCATGGAGCTCGGCGGCCATTCGCCGGTCGTGGTGTTCGCCGATGCCGATCCGGAGAAGACCGCCGACACCATCGCGGCGTTCAAATATCGCAATGCCGGGCAGGTCTGCATCTCGCCGACGCGCTTCTACGTGCAGGAGCCGGTCTACGACCGCTTCCTCAAGCGCTTCACCGAGTTCGCCAATGGGATCAAGCTCGGGGATGGGCTCGAGCCCGGCACCACCATGGGGCCGCTCGCCAATGCGCGCCGGCTCGACGCCATGGAGGCGATCGTCAACGACAGCAAGAGCCGCGGCGGCAAGGTCGTCGCCGGCGGCAAGCGGCGCGCCAACCAGGGCCACTTCTTCGAGCCGACCGTGATCACCGACTTGCCGGACGACTGCAAGCTGATGACGCAGGAGCCGTTCGGCCCGATCGCCCCGGTGGTGACCTTCAAGACTTTCGACGAGGTGGTGGCGCGCGCCAATGCGCTGCCGTTCGGGCTCGCCGCCTATGCGTTCACTGGATCGGCGCAGACCGCAAATGCGATCGGGGATGCGCTCGAATCCGGTATGGTCGGGGTCAACAGCGTGGCGATCTCAACGCCCGAGACGCCGTTCGGCGGCGTCAAGGATTCCGGCTACGGCCACGAAGGCGGCATCGAAGGCATGGAGGCCTACATGGTGCGGAAGTTCATCTCGCAGGCGTGACGCCACGTTCCGCGGTGAGTGGCCGCGTAACCCGTCAACGGCGGCGGTGGGTTACACGCCGCTCACCGCCAACTCCGTCGTGGTGAGCCCGTCGCTGGGCGCTAACCCATCCTACCAGACGCAAAAGCAAATGGCCGGGACACCCGGCCATTGCCACATTCATCTCCTCGGCTCGCCTCAATCCAGCGGCTCGACCCTCACGAGCGCGGCGCCGTGATTGTTGCCGAACCAGACCGCCTCCCGCGGACCGCTCTCCTGCACGAACACGCGCCGGATATTGGTCGAGTGCGGCAGCAGATATTCCGTAATCTGGTCGGTCTTGGTGTCGAGCCGCGCGACCTGATCGCTCATCATGGAGCCGGTCCACACCTCCGCGCCTCCTTTGGTGGGCGCCACGTCGTAGGGCTCGCTCCAGGCCGTCGGCAGCTTGTATTCCTTGATCTGCTGCGTCGCCGGATCGAACATGCCGATCGCGTTGCCGGCATATTCCCCGAACCAGACGTGGCCCTGGTCGTCCAGCCGGCCGCGGCGCGGGCGCGAACGCGGCGTCGGGGTCGCCCAGATTTGCGCCACGTTGGTCTTGGCGTCGAGCGTGCCGATCCGGGTATCGCCGAACGAGAACATATAGACGTTGTTGTCCTTGTCGCTCGGCAGCCCATAGCCGCTGATCTTCTTGCCGTCCGCCGAGGTCGCCTCGCCCTTGTTCTCCCACTGCCCGGACTTGAGATCGAGCCGATAGAGATTGTGGGTCTCGGTGTCGGTCATCCACACCTTGTTGTCGACATACATATGCGTCGGCGTGACCATGTTGGTCTGGGTCGTGATGTTGGCCCATTGCGGCGGCAGCGGATAGGTTTTGACCTCCTTGGTCTTGCGGTCGACCTTGGAGGCGCCGGCCTGGTACGACATGCCGACCCAGATGTTGCCGTCGGGGTCGAACTCCATGTCGAGCGAGCCCTTGGGCTGGTCGTCGCGCAACAGCGGCAACTTGACGTCCATCACTTTGCCGGTCTTGGGATCGAGCTCGCCCACGAACTGGTTGCCGAAATCCGAATACCAGGCGTGCCCGTCGGTATCGACGATTACGTCGTGCGGCTGGGCTTCCTTGCGCGGCAGATCGTATTCGGTGACGATCACGTGGGTGGCGCGGCCCTTCGGACGCGGCAGCCGCTTCAGGGTGAATCCCTCCTGGTCCGTGCTGCTCAGATTGACGCTGGTCAGATAATCGGCCGCGGCGTCCATCATGGCGGCAGGCACCCGCGGGCGCTCGCTGCGCGCGCCGCCGGCCTTGATCAGCTGCGGGTGGGCCGGCACGCTCTCGGGCGCATAGCGGCCCATCCTGGTGAATATACCCTTGAATTCCTCCTGATCATGCACCGACGTGAAGATACGCTGCAGGGTGTGGCAGCCGACACAGTCGGGCAGGAAGGACTTGATCTTGTCGTCGCCGGGCGCGCTCAGCAGCCATTCGGCATTGGAGAGCTGGGCGGCCACGTTCTTGGCTTTCTGCAGCTTGATGTCGGCGGTCGCGGCCGCGCCGGCCCCGATATCGAGGCTCTTGGGGCCGGTCAGGTCGTAGCCGGCGGCCCGGATCGCGAT
>DASZKX010000249.1:0-22266 GCA_035552735.1 Xanthobacteraceae bacterium | reverse complement strand
GGGCGCGGCGTAGCGCTCGCCACCGTGGTGGAGACCTGGGGCTCGGCGCCGCGGCCGGTCGGCTCGAACCTGATCATCGACGATCAGGGCAACTTCCTGGGCTCGGTCTCGGGCGGCTGCGTCGAAGGCGCGGTGGTGACGGAGGCGCTCGACGTGATCGAGAACGGCAAGCCCAAGACGCTCGAATTCGGCGTCGCCGACGAGACCGCTTGGAAAGTGGGGCTCTCCTGCGGCGGCACCATCCGGGTCTATCTGGAGAAGGTCGAGTGAGCCGCGCGCAGCCACCTTTCGCGAGGCGCCCATGAAGCTCGTCATCTTGTCGGCGCTCAACGCAGAGCGTGCCGCCCGCCGCGCCGCGATCGTGGTCACCGAGGTCGAGAGCGGCACACAGCGCTTGGTCAAGGGCGCCGACGCCGCCGGCGATCCGCTCGAGGAGCTGTTGGAGAAACATCTGCGCTCGGGCAAGAGCGGCATGGCGGAGAGCCCGCAGGGCCGCGTTTTCCTGACCGTCTATGTGCCGCCGCCGCGCCTGGTCATCGCCGGGGCGGTTCATATCAGCCAGGCGCTGGCCCCGATGGCCAAGCTCGTGGGCTACGACGTCACCATCGTGGATCCGCGCACCGCCTTTGCGAGCCACGAGCGCTTTCCGGATGTGCAGGTGATCGCCGATTGGCCGGATGCCGCCCTGCCGCCGCTTGCCATCGACCGTTACTCCGCCTTCGTGGCGCTCACCCACGATCCCAAGATCGACGATCCGGCGCTGACGCATGCGCTGGCGCGTGACTGCTTTTATATCGGGGCGCTCGGCTCGAAGAAGACCCATGCGAGGCGGATCGAGCGGCTCAAGGCGCAAGGCATTGCGGAGGCGCAGCTCGCCCGCATCCATTCGCCGATCGGGCTCGCCATCGGGGCGGTGTCGCCGGCCGAGATCGCGGTCGCGATCATCGGCGAGATCACGGCGCGGCTGCGGCTGCGGGCGGGGACGGCGCCATGAAGTTCGGCGTGGTGCCGGTTAAGGAGGCGCAGGGCGGGATCGCGGTCCATTCGATCCGCAAAGCCGGCATGGTGCTCAAGAAGGGAACCGCGATCGGCAAGGCCGAGATCGCGGCGCTGCAGGCCGCCGAGATCGCCGAGATCGTGGTGGCGCGGCTCGAGCCGGACGATGTGCCGGAGGACGTGGCGGCGGCCGAGATCGCGGCCGCGGTGGCTGGCGAGGGGACGCGCATCGATCGTGCCTTCACGGGGCGCGCCAATCTCTTCGCCGAGGTCGCGGGCGTGCTGGTGGTCGACAAGGATGCGATCGACCGCCTCAATCTGGTCGACGAGTCGATCACCTTCGCGACGCTGCCGGCCTACAAGCCGGTCGTCGCCGGCGAGATGATCGCGACCGTCAAGATCATCCCGTTCGCGGTGGCACGCCGCGCGCGCGACGACGCGCTTGCGGTGGCCCGCACGGCGGCGCCGCTGATCCGGGTCGCGCCCTACCGCATCGCCAAGGTCGGGGTGGTGTCGACCGTATTACCCGGGCTTGCCGGCAAGGTGGTGGACAAGACCCTGAAGGTGACGGAGGCGCGATTGGCGCCGACCGGCGCTTCAATCGTCGCGGAGCGCCGGGTGCCGCATGAGCAGGAGGCGCTCGCCAAGGCGATCGACGAAGTCCTCAAGCAAGGCGCCGAGCTCGTCATCGTGTTCGGCGCGTCCGCGATCGCCGACCGGCGCGATGTGATCCCGGCGGCGGTCGAGGCCATCGGCGGTCACATCGAGCATTTCGGCATGCCGGTCGATCCCGGCAATCTGCTCTTGGTCGGCGCCGTCCGCGGACTGCCGGTGGTGGGCGCGCCGGGCTGCGCGCGCTCGCCCAAGGAGAACGGATTCGATTGGGTTCTCATGCGTTTGCTGGCCGGGCTCGAAGTGCCGCGTGAAGCCATCACCGGCATGGGGGTGGGCGGCCTGTTGATGGAGATCGTCACCCGCCCGCAGCCCCGCGACGAGCCGGTCCCCGCCGGTGCGCAATCGATCGCCGCGATCGTGCTGGCGGCCGGCCGCTCCACCCGCATGGGCGGGCCCAACAAGCTCGTCGCCGAGATCGGCGGTAAGCCGCTGGTGCGCATCGCGGCCGAGCAGGCGCTCGGGTCACGCGCCAAGCCGGTCATCGTGGTGACCGGCCATCAGCGCGAACGGGTCGAGGCGGCGCTCGCCGGCTTGCCGGTGCGGCTGGTGCACAATCCCGACTTCGCCCAAGGCCTCGGCACCTCGGTGCGCTCCGGCGTCGCGGCCGTGCCGGCGAGCGCGGACGGCGCCGTCATCTGCCTCGGCGACATGCCGCAGGTCGATGCCGAGCTGATCAATCGATTGATCGGCGCGTTCGCGCCCGAGCAGGGCGCGCTGGCGGTGATCCCGACCATCGAGGGCAAGCGCGGCAATCCAGTGCTGTGGTCGCGCCGGTTCTTTCCCGACCTGATGAGGCTCGAGGGCGACGTCGGGGCGCGCAACCTGATCGGCCGCTACGGCGAGGCGGTGATCGAGGTGCCGGTCACCGGCAACGCCGCGCTCACCGACATCGACACCCAAGAGGCGCTCGACGGCATCAAGGCCGAGATCGAGGGCGGGTAGGGCGTTCGCCGCGGCGGTGCTCCGATGGTCCCGCGGGCTGTTCCAGACTCCGGGGCTTGGAACGGTCCCGGGTTTGCGGCGCATCACTCCGCAAGAGCTTCGTGCTGCGCGGCGCCCCGGACAAGTGCGGAGCCAGCGTCAGAGCCACGAACTATTAGGCCTTCGCGCCAACGTACTCATCGAGCCGGTCCAAGGTCTCCGCCCATCCGGCCCGCGCGGCCGGACGCTCGCGCTTGACTACGTCCTTGGCCGCAGCCGCGGCCGGCTCGAGCACTTGCCGCACCGTGAGCTGCGTCTTGCCGTCCAGATCGGCGAACGTGACCGTGGTCACGATGATGGTGTCGAGCGGCCAATCCGGAAACATCGGATGGGCAGCCGGCTGGCCGCCGGCGTCGACGAACCATGCAGCGAACACGAGCCGCTCCGGTGCGACGAACTCGCGATAGACGCCCTTGACCCAAACCTCGGTGCCGTCGCGCAGCCGATGACAATAGTGCAGCGCGCCGCCCGGGCGCGGATCGATCCGGCAGAACGGGAGCGCAACGTCGCGCGGCCCGAACCATTGCGCGAAATGCTCCGCGTCGGTCCAGACCTTGAAAACGAGGTCGCGCGGCGCGTCCACGATGCGGGACAAATTCAGATCGGCGGCGGCGTCGGTTTGGGTGGGGTCATTTGCCATGCTTGGCTCCCTTGTCGGACAGGGTTTTGAGATAGGTTTCCATGCGATCGAGACGCTGCTCCCAGACGATGCGTTGCCGGCCGATCCAGCGTTCGATGGTCGAGAACGCGGCGGGCTCCAAATGACAGGTGCGCACCCGCCCGGCCTTTTCCGAACGGATCAGTTGGCTTGATTCCAGGACCCGCAGGTGTTGCAGGACCGTCGGCAGCGCCATGGATAGCGGCTTGGCGAGCTCGCCGACCGAGGCCGGTCCGCGGCAGAGCCGCGCCACGATGGCCCGCCGGGTCGGATCCGCCAAGGCATGAAACACGCGGTCGAGGGCGGCGTTATTGTTAGTCATATGACTAAGTATATAGGAAAGCGACGCGCCGTCAATGATATTTCGTGAAATGCCTAACTATCGAGGGCGTCAATTCTTGAACGCGGCGAGCTGCTGATCCAGCCGCGTGAGCTCCTGTTTCCATTCTGGATGCACCCGCTTGGCGGTGCCGGTATCGGCATGGCTGTGGGAAAGAAACGCGCGATACTTAAAGGGAGCGGGATCGGGCACGCTCTCCCCTCCTGATGTCAGCGAGCCGACAGCGCAATATTAGCGGAATTTCAGCCTGACTAAACGAGTTAGTCGGCGTCGGTCGCCCGCCTGTGCAATCTGCTCGAGGCGCTGACGCCTGTGTCTCCCGCACCGGGGTCTTCGCTTGCGTTCACCAAGTTGCAACGCTTGGACGGTAAAGTCTGCGCGTTCCTCGGGGGAGGGGCTTTGATGAACAGCTTTCGGCGGGCTTTGACGCGCACGATCGTTGCGGCAAGCCTCTTGCTCACCGGTTACGCGACCACGAGCTTTCTCGGCACCGAGATAGCGCGGGCTGCCGGCGCGCTCGCGATCGGAACCTGCGGGGCCTATGGGCTGGCGTATGACTTTCCGCAGCTCGAGGCCGCGAACGCGGCCGCGCTTGGCCAATGCGCGGGCGACTGCAAGGTCGCGGCTCCCATGCGGGGCAACTGCGCCGCGCTTTCGGTCGACATGCGCAATGCCTGCGGGGCCTTCGGCTACGCCGCCGCGCCGCGCCTGGGGCAGGCCCAGAATACGGCGCTGCGCTATTGCTACCGCAACGGCGGCGAGGATTGCGTGATCCGCGCCTGGGTCTGCGACTCCAAGGGCTGAACAAGCCCGGTTCACACCCAGCCAGCAAACCCCAGAATACGACTGTAAATCGAATTTCTGTTCCGCTAGGCTCGCCATGTGCGGGCGGCGGGGCGGCGATGACGGACGCGGTAATCTCGGGCGGACGACTTGGTTCGATCTCGGAACCACGCTTTCGAATATTTGGCGCGCTCGCGGATCGCTTCGCTGCCGAAGGCGACCGCCGCTTCCTCTGGTTGCCGGTATTCTTCGGGGCCGGGATCGGGGCCTATTTCGCGCTGACGGTCGAGCCCCCGCTGTGGTCCGGGTTCGCGGCGGCGACCGCCGGCATCGGCCTGGTGCTGGTGTTGCGCCGGCGCCCGGGATGGTGCGAGGCGGCGCTGGCATTCACCGTCTTGGCGGCCGGCTTTGCGCTGATGCGGGAGACCGCCTGGGAGCGCCAGGCGCCGATGCTGCAGCGGCATCTCGGGCCTATCGCCGTCACCGGGCGCGTGATCGACATCGACCAGATGGAGAAAGGCTGGCGCATCGTCATCGACGCCGATCCGTTGCCCGGCCTCGATGCCGGCGATCAGCCGCGCCATCTGCGCGTACACATCGCGCAGGCCAGTGACGAGCTCAATCCCGGCGACCGCGTCAGCCTCAAGGCCATGCTTTATCCGGTGCCGGCCCCGGTCTTGCCGGGCGGGCGCGACTTTCAGCGCGAGCTTTATTTCTCCCAACTCGGCGGCGTCGGATACAGTCTCGGCGCCGCCCATCGGATGGTCGAGCTGGAAGCCGCCGGGCGAGGAGCATCCGAGGGCGAGGGTGGCTGGCGCGAGCGTCTTCGGCGCCTGCGCACCGAAATGTCGCGGCGGATCGTCGCCGTGCTCCCCGGCCCGACCGGCGGTATCGCCTCCGCGCTCGTCACCGGCAAGCGCGGCGCGATCCCGGAGGAGGTCAAGCAAGATTTCCGCGATTCCGGACTGTCGCATCTCTTGTCGATCGCCGGGCTGCATCTGGGCCTGGTCGGCGCCTTCGTGTTCTTCGTCGTGCGCGGCGGTTTGGCGCTGATCCCGCCGATCGCGCTGCGTTATCCGATCAAGAAAATCGCCGCCGGCGTCGCTCTCTTGGTGCTGACCTGTTATTTGTTGATCTCGGGCGCGGCGATCCCGACCCAGCGCGCCTTTGTCATGACCGGCCTCGCCTTCCTGGCGATCATCATGGACCGGCTGCGGATCTCGCTGCGGGTCTGCGCGATCGCAGCCGTGGTCGTGCTGGTCACGGACCCGGCCAGCCTCGTCGGCGTCAGCTTTCAGATGTCGTTTGGCGCGGTGGTCGCGCTGATCGCGGTGTACGAGACCTATGGGGCGCGGCTCGGCCACTGGCTGCACGGTCGCTCGGCGCTGGGCCAGGCGCTCGGATATTGCGGCGGCGTCGTGGTCGCGACCTTGGTCACGACGCTTGGCACCGCCCCGTTCTCGATCTACCACTTCCATCATCTCGCCCTCTATGCGCCGCTCGCCAATTTCATCGCTGTGCCGCTGAGCGCGATGTGGACGCTGCCCTGGGGCGTCGTGGCCTGCCTGTTGATGCCGCTCGGGCTCGAGCGGCTGGCGCTGGTGCCGATGGGGTGGGGGATCGACTCGACGATCTGGGTTGCGCATCACGTCTCGGCGCTGCCGGGCGACGTCTGGGCAATGCCGCGACTGCCGCCGGCAGGGTTGCTCATGATTTCGCTCGGCGGGCTGTGGATGTGCTTGTGGCGCGGCAATTGGCGGCGCTGGGGCATGGTTCCGATCGTCGCGGGCTTTGCCAGCATGATGCTGACCCGCCCGCCTGACGTCGTGATTGGGGACGGCGGGCGCTTTGTTGCCGCGCGGGCGGCCGACGGCCATTATTTCGTCTCCGCCGACAAGGGCGAGAAGATCGTGCGGTCGATCTTCGCCTCGGAAACCGGCGCAGCTTTGGGGGATTGGCCCACGGCCGGGAGCGGGGCGGGGAGCGGGCTCGATTGCGCCCGGGATCTATGCCGCTATGCCACACGCGGCCGCCAGGTCGCGATCGTTACCGGAAAAGCGGCACTACCGATCAAATGCAGCGGGATCGATGCAATCGTGAGCCAGGTGCCGGCCGGCTTCCGCTGCCGCTCCTTCGTGCCGGTCGTCGACCGCATCGATTCCTGGCGGCGCGGCGCGGTCGCGCTGTGGCTCGACCAAGACGGCATCGCGGTCGAGAGCGCGAATGAGAGCCGCGGCAACCGGCCCTGGGTCCCGCAACCGCGCCCGAAGCAGACGCCGGCGGCACCCACGGAAATCACGCCACGCGGTTGAGGCGCAAATGTCGCCGTGATGGTCCCCTTGCGCGGCTTGTCGCGAGGGTATAAAAACGACTGACTAGTCAGTCAGTTTTTGAGGCGGGCATGACCGGGGTCGCAACCACCAGCCGCAGAAGCAAGGCGAAGCGCCCGCGCCGGACCGTGGCGGGGCCGCGCGCCGGGAGGCGCGCCGAGCGGCGGCAGGCGATCCTGGCCGCGGCGCTGAAGGAGTTCTCCGCCCGCGGATTCGCGGCCGCCCGGCTGGACGATGTCGCGGACGCGGCCGGCATCGCCAAGGGCACGATCTATCTCTACTTCCGCGACAAGGAGACGCTGTTCCAGGACTTGATCCTCTCCGAGATGGGTCCCGTGGTGGCGACGCTCGAAACCGCGCTCGCCGTCGACCTGCCGGTGCGCGCGGTGGCGGAGCGGGCGGTCGAGCTGTTCGTGCGCGAGATCTACGGCACCAGCCGCCGCGACATCATCCGGCTCATCCTCAGCGAGGGGCCGCGTTTTCCGCAGCTGGCCGATTTCTATTACCGGGAGGTGCTGTCACGCATCATCGCGGCGGTGCGGGCGCTGCTGCGACGCGCGCTCGCCCGTGGCGAATTGCGCAGCGACGCCATCATCCGGTTCCCGCAATTGCTGGGTGCCCCCGGCATTGTCGCCATCATCTGGAGCGGCTTGTTCGAGCGGCAGGAACCGCTCGACGTGCAGGGCTTGATGCGCGCCCATCTCGATCTTCTGTTCGGCGAAGGGAAGGCGACATGAACACGCGCCGTGGTGCCATCGGGCTCGCCGTCACGCTCGTCTTGAGCGGATGTGCTCCTGGCGATGATGCGACCTTCCAGGGCTGGATCGAGGCCGACCTCATCTTCGTCAGTCCCGACGAGATCGGCCGGGTCGAGACGCTGGCGGTGCAACAGGGCGATCAGGTCACAACCGGGGCGCCGCTGTTCACCGTGGATGCCGATCTGCAGAAGGCCGATCTGCAGATGCAGGAGGCGGCCCTGAAGAACGCCCAGCAGGCCTTCGACCGCGCGCGCGACCTCCTCAAGACCCAGGCGGGCACGCAAAAGGCCTTCGAGGACGCGGAGGCGGCATTGCGCACCGCCCAGGCCCGGCTCAACTCCTCGCAGACACGGCTCGACCGCCGCAAGGTCGCGAGCCCGGTGACCGGCAGCGTCGAGCAGGTCTATTTCCGCGTCGGCGAGATGGTCCCGGCCGGCAAGCCGGTGGTCGCGCTGCTGCCGCCGGAAAATTTGAAGGTGCGTTTCTTCGTCAATGAAACGGTTCTGCCACGCATCAAGCTCGGCGACGCCGTGAAGGTGCAATGCGACGGCTGCGCCGCCGACCTCACCGCCACCGTGAGCTTCATGTCGCGCACCTCGGAATTCACGCCGCCGGTGATCTACTCGACCGAGGAGCGCTCCAAGCTCGTCTTCATGATCGAGGCGCGCCCGCAACGTCCGGATCGATTGCGCGTCGGCCAGCCGGTGAGCGTCGCGCTGGTGCCGGCGGAGGCGCGGCCGCAGGTGCAGCGGTGACGGCGGCGCCCGACATTGCGATCGACGTCGAAGGCCTGACCAAGTCGTTCGACGGCCGCACTGTGGTGCGCAATCTGTCCATGCGGGTGAAGCGCGGCACCATCTACGGGTTTCTCGGTCCCAACGGCTCCGGCAAGACCACGACCATCCGCATGCTGTGCGGTCTGCTCACGCCCGACCAGGGCCGCGGCACGTGTCTGGGCTTCGACATCATCACGCAGTCCGATCAGATCAAGCATTATGTGGGTTACATGACG
The DNA here is from genome assembly GCA_035552735.1 of Xanthobacteraceae bacterium. Lineage (GTDB taxonomy): Bacteria > Pseudomonadota > Alphaproteobacteria > Rhizobiales > Xanthobacteraceae > VAZQ01. The sequence continues at coordinate 13,733 of DASZKX010000249.1, read as the reverse complement.
CAACGCTTCAGCCTGTATCAGGATCTTTCGGTGCGGGAGAATCTGGAATTCGTCGCGCGTCTCTATGGGCTGCCCAATCCGGTCAAGGCGGCGCGCGCGATGATCGAGCGGATCGGGCTCGGCGGCCGCGAGGAGCAGCTCGCGGGCGAATTGTCCGGCGGATGGAAGCAGCGCCTGGCGCTCGGCGCCTGCACGCTGCCGAGCCCGCAGCTGCTCCTGCTCGACGAGCCGACGGCGGGCGTCGACCCCAAGGCGCGGCGCGAGTTCTGGAGCGAGATTCACGCGCTCGCCGGCGAGGGCCTCACCGTGCTGGTCTCGACCCATTACATGGACGAGGCCGAGCGCTGCCACGAGATCGCCTACATCGCCTATGGGGATCTGCTGGTGCACGGCACCGTCGAGCAGGTGATCGCGGCCTCGCACCTCACTACCTATGCGGTCGGTACCAGCGACGGCGCGGGCCTGGCCAAATTCGCCGATGAGCTCGCCGGCCGCCCGGGCGTCGACATGGTGGCGCCATTCGGAGCCAGGCTGCATGTGTCGGGACGCGATCAGGCGGCGCTCGACACGGCCATCGCGCCCGATCGCAATCGGCCGGGGCTGGTCTGGACGCGTTCGCAGCCGACGCTGGAGGACGTCTTCATCGATCTCATGAGCAAGTCGCGGGACAATTTCCAATGACCCAAGTTTCTTTTCCGATGACCCAAGGTCTCCTGACCCAAGCCCCGATCCCGCAGCCCCGCGTCCCGATCAGCGGCGGCTTCTGGCGGCGCACGGCGGCGATGCTGATCAAGGAGTTCATTCAGCTGCGCCGCGATCGCGTGTCGTTCGCCATGATCATCATGATCCCGCTGGTCCAGCTCATGCTGTTCGGCTACGCCATCAATACCAATCCGCGTCATCTGCCGACCGCGGTGCTGCTGCAGGAGGACAGCGACCTCGGCCGCTCGATTCTCAAGGCGCTGGAGAACACCGATTATTTCGAGGTCACCCATCGGGTGACGGACGAGGCCGAGTTCGACCATCTGCTGGCCTCCGGCAGCGTATTGTTCGCCATCGAGATCCCGGCCAATTTCGAGCGCGCGGTGCGCCGCGGCGATCGCCCGGCGCTGCTGGTCGCCGCCGACGCGACCGATCCGGTCGCGGCCGGCTCCGCCATGTCGGCGCTCGCGCAACTGGTCACCACCGCGCTCCAGCACGATCGCGACGTTCCCGACGCCAGTCCGGCGGCCTTCGAGATCCGCACCCATGCCCGCTACAACCCGGCCGGCACGACCGCGCTCAACATCGTGCCCGGCCTGGTCGGCACCATCCTCACCATGACGATGCTGATCTTCACGGCGCTGTCGGTCACGCGCGAGATCGAGCGCGGCACCATGGAGAGCCTGCTCGCCATGCCGATCACCCCGATCGAGATCATGCTGGGCAAGATCGTGCCCTACATCATGGTCGGGTTCATCCAGGCCGGCCTGATCATCGGCATCGGCATCGGCCTGTTCGGGGTTCCGGTGGTCGGCAATCTGACGCTCTTGGCCGTGCTCAGCACGCTGTTCATCAGCACCAACCTGTCAATCGGCTATACGTTCTCGACGCTGGCGCAAAACCAGCTGCAGGCCATGCAGATGTCGATGATGTTCTTCCTGCCGAACATTCTCTTGTCCGGATTCATGTTCCCGTTCGCCGGCATGCCGCGATGGGCGCAGTGGGTCGGCGAGGTGTTGCCGCTCACTCATTATCTGCGCATCGTGCGCTCGATCATGCTCAAGGGCGCGACGCTGGCCGATCTTCAATTCGACACGCTGGCGCTTGGCGGCTTGATGCTGATTGCCATGATGGTCGCGGTGACGCGCTTCCGCCGCACGCTCGATTGACCGGCCGGCTCGCGCGCCGGAATGCCGTTTCATGCATGTCGAGAGCCGCATCCGGTGCCGTCTTGCTTGCTGACAATCGCCATCCGCATCTTTAAGCTCGAAATGGGACGAGGTTTCCTCGGGGGCGGTTGCCGTGTCGCGTATCTTCTTGAGCCATTCGAGCGACAACAATGCGGCGGCCCTGGCGCTGCGCGATTGGCTCAAGGGCGAAGGCTGGGACGACGTCTTTCTCGACCTCGATCCCGAGCGCGGCATCAAGGCGGGAGAGCGCTGGGAAGAGGCGCTGCGGGACGCGGCGGATCGTTGCGAGGCGGTGCTGTTCCTGGTCTCGCGCGCCTGGCTCGGCTCGGAATGGTGCCGGGACGAGTTCCGGCTGGTGCGTCACCTGCGCAAGCGGCTGTTCGGCATCCTGATCGAGGACATTGCGCCGGGCGAGCTGCCCGCGGTCATGACGCGGGAATGGCAGCTCGTGAGCATCGCGGCCGTGGGGGAGAGCCGGACATTCTCCGTCGTGCTGCCGCGGATGGGCCAGACCGTCGAGGTCGCCTTCGGGGCCGACGGTCTGCGCCGGCTCAAGCTCGGGCTGCAGACCGCCAGGCTCGATGCCCGGCACTTCGACTGGCCGCCGGACAGCGATCCGGACCGGCCACCGTATCGCGGTCTGCGGCCGCTCGAAGCCGACGATGCCGGCATTTTTTTCGGTCGCGACGCCCAGATCGCCGAGATGCTCGATACGCTGCGCGGCTTGCAGGACGCGGCGCCACCGCGCCTTCTTGTCATCCTCGGCGCGTCCGGGGCCGGCAAATCGTCGTTCCTGCGCGCCGGCCTGTTTCCGCGGCTGGCGCGCGACGACCAGACGTTCCTGCCGTTGCCGATCATCCGGCCGGAGCGGGCCGCTATCACCGGGGTGACCGGTCTTCTGAGCGCGCTCGAAGGCGCCTGCGCGGCGGCTCGCATCAAGGTGCCGCGTGCCGAGCTGCGCGCCGCCATCCAGGGTGGCGCCGCGAAGCTCAAGCCCACCCTGCAAGATCTTGCCGACAAGGGCGCCCCGGTCGATCCGGCCGCCGGCGTGAAGCCGCGATTGCCGGTGCTTGTCCTGTCGATCGACCAGGGCGAGGAGCTGTTCCTCGCCGAGGCGCAAGGCGAAGCGCAACCGTTCCTCGCCTTGCTGCGTGATCTCCTGGTCGAAGATAGCCCAGCCGTCATCGCGGTCTTCACGATCCGGTCGGACAACTACGAACGCCTGCAGCTCGCCAAGGCGCTGGAAGGCGTGCGCCAGGAGACCTACAGCCTGCCGCCGGTGCCGAAGGGCTCCTATGCCGAGCTGATCAAGGGCCCGGCGCGACGGCTGGACGACACGGCGCGCGTGCTCAAGATCGAGGACGTCTTGGTCGAGGCGTTGCTCGCCGACATCGAGGCTGGCGGCGCCACCGATGCGCTGCCGCTGCTCGCCTTTACGCTCGAGCGCCTCTATGGCGAATACCACGCCGGCGGGCATCTCAAGCTCGCGCACTACGACGAGCTGGGACGCGTGAAGGGTTCGATCGAGGCCGCGGTCGAGCGCGCCTTCAAGGCCGCCGACGCGGATCCGATGATCGCGAAAGATCGCCTGGCGCGGCTGGCGCTGCTGCGCCGCGGTCTGATCCCCTGGCTGGCCGGCATCGATCCGGACACCGGCGCGCCGCGCCGCCGCGTGGCCCGGCTCTCGGAGATCCCGGCCGAGGCGCGGCCGCTGATCCAGCATTTCGTCGAGCAACGGCTGCTCGCCACCGACGTCGCCAAGGACACGGGTGAGAAGACCATCGAGCCCGCGCATGAGGCGCTGCTGCGACAATGGGGCCTGCTGCAAGGCTGGCTGGCGGACGACGCCGGGCTCCTCAGCGTGATGGATGGCATCAAGCGCGCCAGCCGCGACTGGGCGGCGAATGGCAAGAATGCCGCCTGGCTCGCGCACACGACCGGCCGGCTGGAGGCGGCCGAGCGGCTGAGCGACCGGCCCGACCTCGCAGCCAACCTGGAGCCGACCGATCGCGCCTACCTCATGGCCTGCCGGAAGAAGGAAGCGGCAGCGAGGGCCAGGACGCGGCGCGTGCAGGCTGTCATCTACTCGTTGTTGGTGGGCGTCATCGCCGGCCTCGTCGGCTGGATCAATCAGGCCTTCATCAAGGAGCAGCTGAACTGGTTCTTCATCATGCGGCCCTACATGATGGCGAGCATCCGACCCTATGTGCTCACCACGGAGGGCGAGCATGCGCTCAAGCCGCGGGTGAGCTTCCACGAATGCGCCAAGGATTGTCCGGAGATGATCGTCGTGCCGGCGGGCGATTTCATGATGGGATCGCCCACGACCGAAAAGGGCCGGTTTCCCAACGAGGGCCCGCAGCAGCACGTCACGATTGCGAGGTCATTCGCGGTCGCCAAGTTCGACGTGACGTTCGCGGACTGGGACGCCTGTGTTTCCGTTGGAGCCTGCCCGGTGGCCGGCGACGGCGGCTACGGCCGCGGGACGAAGCCGGTCATCAACGTCTCCTGGGACGATGCCGAGCAATATGTCGCCTGGTTCTCGAGAATGACCAACCGGCCGTACCGTCTGCTGACCGAGGCCGAATGGGAATATGCGGCGCGCGCCGGCGGCATCACCGCCTATCCCTGGGGCGGCGACATCGGCAGCGGGAATGCCGATTGCAAGGGGTGCGGAAGCAGGTGGGACAACCGGGAAACCTCGGCCGTCGGATCGTTCAAGCCAAACGATTTCGGCCTCTACGATATGAACGGCGACGTTTGGCAGTGGGTGCAGGATTGCTATCACGGCGATTATAACGGGACGCCGACGGATGGTTCGGCTTGGAGCGGCGGCGACTGCAAGTTCCGTGACCTTCGCGGCAGCTCCTGGCGCAGTGATCCGCAGTATCTGCGCACCGCCAACCGCCTTTGGCTCGCCCCCGACAGCCGGCACGATGACATAGGGTTCCGTATCGGAAGGACGCTCTTGGCGAACGATAGCCGCTGATTCTGAGTCGCCGTGGCGGTGCCGCAACTCACTTCGGCACGTAGAACACGCCGAGCGAGGAGCGCCGGTCGATGCGGTAGTCGCGATCGATCGCGTGCAGGAGCTCGTCGGTGAACCGCAGAATTTTTGGCGGATCGTGCAATATGCCGCAGCCTGCGACCGTCGGACCGTCGCAGATCTCGGCCCGCAGCTGGACAACGGCGAATTCGTGCGCGGCGACCCGCTCGATGAGGGGGCGCTGGTCGAGCCTGCCGGCCAGGATATTTTGACGCGAGTTGAACGGATCGAGCCCGAACGGTTGATCGGCGCGGTAGCAAAGCAACAGGCTTTCGCAAATCGCCGCGCCCTGCCGGCCCGCGACGTAGGCCGCATCTGCCAGGAAGGATTGTTGCGTCTCCCGGTCGGCCTGCAGCACGCGATCGAGATGATAGACATCGGTGAGCGCGTGCGGCACGCGCGCCACGATCGGCAAGCTGACCACGAGCGGCACCAGAGCGAGCGCCGCCCGCGAGCCGGTGCCAGCCGGGCTCGATCGGCGCGGCTCATGGACCATGAGACCGGCCGCGATCGCCAGGAAGACCGCCGCATCCTGCAGCATATTGTAGGAGGCCCCCTCGAAACCTGAGAGGAGCGCGCCGCCGGCGAGGGCGACGACGCCGTAGACCGCCAGCACCAGTCGATCACGCGTGAAGAGCCGCGCCGAAAACCAAAGGGTCAGCATGATCGGGGCGGCAAAGATCGCCAGGAACCGCAGCAAGTGGAGCTCGACGCTCCCCCAGGCGAAGGCGCGGGGCTGCAGAACATGCGCCAGAAAGCTGCCGCCGGCGCCGAGCACGGTCAGTCCCCAGAACAGGACGGCGAGACCAGCACAGGCGGCGAGCCAGAACGGCAGGTGGCGCCGGGAGCGGATGGCGATATCGAGCGTGATGGCGATCGGGATCGCCACCAGATTGTGCTTGGTGAAGCCCGCCAGCATGATCAAGCCGGCCGTCGCCAGGAGGCGTGCCCGGCCGGCCGGCTCGGCCAGGTAGGTGACGAAGCCGGCGAGCATGATGGCTTCGGCCAGAGTTTGCGGATCATCCACCGCGACCCAGTCAGGCGCCGCCAGATAAAAAAAGCCGAGCGCGCATGCGGCGGCGAAGAGCGCCGCGGTCCGATTTGCGCCGAGCCGCGCCGTGGCGACGGCCGCGAGCCAGCCGACCGCCACGAAGGACATGAGGGCGACCAAACGGCCGCTCAACAAGAGGCCACCGACCGCGCGATCGAAGGCGCCCACAACCAGGAACGAGACCGGCGGATAGTTGTTCACCCGCCACAGATTGTCGTCGTAGACGACCGCGCCCGAGAAGAAGCGCTGCGTATTGTAGATGTTCCAGCCTTCGTTGTAGTTTCTTTCGAAGACAAACGGGATGGCAATCACGTTTTGAAGGACCAGGAGGATCGCGCCCGCCAAGAGCGCGATGGCGAATACCGACATGGCGCCGGCATGTGGCAGCGATTGCGGCCCCGGCGGCGATACATTCTGGTGGTCGGAATCGTTCATCGGGGCTCAGCCATCGGGCCGCAAGCGGCCCAGAATGAAAGTGCGGCCGCGCGCAACCATGCGATAGGACGGCAGCAGGCCGGGATCGAACCGCTCGGGGCGGATCAGGAGGATGTAGTCGTAGCTTCCGGCGTCCTTGATGGTCGGCGTGGCGGTGCTCAGCGCGGCGTAAGCCGGCTTGTAGCTCAAGAGTTGGTGGTCGCTATCGGCAAAGAGCGTGGGTATGAGGACGCCCCGCTGTGTTACCGCCAGCGCCGCCACATGGCCGAGCGGCGGATGATCGTAGAGACTGATCTTGCCCGGCTCCGCTTCGAGCGGCAGCAGCTTGGCGCCGGGCGGCAGCAGCTCGAACGCGGCCCGGTAGGTGGCATAGTCGCCCTGCCACAAGGTCCATTGCGGGTAGAGAAAACCCAGCCGGAGCGCGAGCAGGCTGCAAGTCAGGACCGCGACGCGATCCCGCCAGGGGTCCACCGGATTGCGCCACGTGGTGCTGCCGATCAAGAACAGCATGATGCAGAGCGGGACGCGATAATCCACAAAGGTCGCCTGCCCGAGCCGATGCGGCAGTGCCAGAAATGCGATGGTAAGGGCGGCGAGGGGCCAGCGCATTTGCGGCGTGATGGTGACCCGGGGAGCGATCACGATTGCTCCCGCCGCCAGCGCGAACAAGCACAGCCAATCGAGAATCGGATCGCTGAACCCCAGAAGCGAGCCGAGTGCCGCCACCTTCTCCTGCCAGCCATCCCAATAGATCGGGACGATGGCGGCGCTCTCATGCGGCATGGCGGCCAGATAAAGAGTGGCCGGCACGGCCAGATGAAGGAGCTCCCGGCCCGACGCCACGATGGCGCGCGGCGAGAGCTCGTGGCGGCAGCGTCGGGACACTGCAGTGCCGGCCCAACAGCTCACGACGAGGAGCGCATAGATGCAAAAGGCAAAGAGGTGCGCCAGCAGCGCGATGGCGGCCAGCAGCCCGAGAGCGGCGATTGAAACCGTTCGCTCGCGCCAGCGCAACCACAGGGCAAACACCCACAGCACCCAGCCGAGACCAAAACAGAAATTGACGAAGCCAAACAGCAGCGGGCCCGTATAGGCAAAGAGCGCCGCCGCCAGCGGCAAGCGGCCGCAGCGGCCGAACAAAGCGTAGTGCAGCGCCAGCGTGCCGAGAAAAAGCTGGGCCACCGTCAGCGCCAGGAGGATGCGGACGCTGAGATCGATCGGGAGCACGTGGTGGAGCAGAAAGACCGCTCCCTCCAGGGCGAGATTGGGGATGAGCCGCCAGTGCGCTTCGTAGTAGCCCTCGATCCCGGGGGTGGCATCGTCGAACAAGAGATGCTGGCGCGCGATGTGATTGGGCAGGTCGTAGAGCGGAATCGTATCGAAGACGAAAAATGGCGCAACCAGGAGGACGATGACGGCGCCGTACAGCAGCGCGTCGGCGTGCCGGACCAGGAAGGCGGTCGAGCCGGGCGAGACGCGGTTCAGGCGGTTGTGCGTCGGCATGACCGGGACAGGCCTACGGGATTGCCGCGGTGCGACGGTGGACGACCGCGATGTCGTCGCCATAGATCCGCTGCCATCCCGGCAAGTGGTCTATGAGGGTCGCGCGCGGATCGTGCCGTTCGAGCAGGGTCCAACCGATGCGGTATTGGTCGAGAAGATCGGGCAGCGCCGCGACGTTGGCGTAGCGCCGTAGGAAATCGTCGCCATAGATGTCGGCGCGGCCGTCGACGAACGGGGCGATGCCGGAAAATATGAGATAGCCGCCGAATTCATAGTCATTGAAGACGGCTCCGGCCACCTGCTGCTGCTTGACGAAAGCGACGGCCGCGGTCGGGGCGAAGCGATGGTCCTGGTTGTCGATGCCGAGGCGCATGAATGCGGCACCGATAACCGCCACCGCCAGAGCCGCCAACGCGACGCCGATCGGGCTCGCGGGCTTCACGAGCGCGCTTGCGAAGCCTCGCAGGCGCGCATCGCCGGCCGTGCCGAGTTGCATCGCCAGTTCAGGAGCGATCAGCAGCGGCGCGATCAGGCCCAGGACCTCGGCGAAGCGCTGATGTGCGAGCGCCATGTGCAACACGACGAACAGGATGACGATGCGCGCGATCGGCAGCCGCAATCCAAAGGACATTATTCCAAGCAGCCCGAGCAACATCCACAGCTCGAGCGGCTGGAGCGTTTGGAAATCGGGGCTCTTCCATTCGCCGATCATCGCGCCCGCGAAACTCGACTGCATGACGGTGAAAGGCAGGGTCAGGCCGCGAATCCCGTTGGGCGTCAGGAAAGCGGCCAAGATCGCGACCAGAAGGAAACCTCCCCAGCCGCCCAGCAGCGTCATGAACCGAGGCCGATCGGGCGCATCGAGAAGCGCTTCACCCGCCAGCAGGGCCCCCAGGGCGAGACCCAGCATGTAGCCACCATGAAGATTTGCCCAAAGCGCGATGATGGCTGCAAGGAGCATCGAAGGGACGCGTTCCTCCAAACGTTGGCGATCCAGGACGGCGAACCACATCACCAACAGGGGCAGGCCGAAGACGTGCGGGCGCGCATGCAGATGCGCGAGGCACAGGCCCCAGGCGCCCAGCACCAGCGGGACCACATGGATGGGTGCGAGGAAACGCAGCAGAAAACGCGTGAGCAGCGCCAGGGCGGCGGAGAAGATCATGCCGGTCATGACCACCAAACCGGCCCAGCCGAGATAATCGTACACCAACGCGATCGCCACTTCGGCGAGCCATTCGTGCGCGATCCAGGGGGCCCCCGGCATGGAATTCGAAAACACGTCGCGATCTGGAATTGCGCGATGCTCGATGATCCAGTTTCCGGCCGCGATGTGCCAAAATGGATCCTGGTCGGTCAGGACGGGATGGGCGAGCGCGAGGGTGCTGATGAACGCCGCAAGATAGACCAACAGCGCCAAGGATATGCGCACGCCGCCGCGGTCGGCGCCGGCGCTCACCTCGCACCTCCACGGGCGGCCGGTTGCGTGAACAAAACGCTGAAGTTATTGACAAATTCCACAGTTTGATCCAGGGTAATCAGCTACGTGTATACAATCGGGCGTGGGGATAGCAACGCCCCCGGGGAGCTGCCGCACCATGAAAAACAAATATGTTGTTGCCATCTTTCTGGTCGCCATGGGTTTGGCGGTGGCGTTCGTCGTGACAGCCGCCTCGATCGCGGCCCCCGCACCAAACTGAAGCTTCCCTTTTTCTGCTGGCTACGGGGTTGGCCGTCGCCTTCGTGGTGACGGCCAACCCCTTTGCCGGCGCTCTGGAGGACTGACGGGCCATGAAAAACAAATATGTGGTTTCGCTCTTCCTGCTCGCGATGGGCTTGGGGATCGCTTTTGTGGTGACGGCTGCTTCCGTGGCCAGCTCCGCGGTGAACTGACGCGACCCTGGTCGCTCGCGATCGCGCGGGCGCACCGATTTAATGTGCGTGGCCTATGCGCGCCCCGTTTCAATTTCCGCCACATGAAAGTGCGCCGAGTGAGAGCCCGTCTCCACAGTGAATGAATCAGTGAGCTGGAGCCCTGCGGACCCCGTTCTGGTCGAGGTGCTGCGCGGCGAGATGGTGGAGAGCCGTCACTGCGGAGCCTATGCGGTCGTCGATGCCGCGGGCGGCATCGTGCTGGCGCAAGGCGATGTCGAGCATCCGGTCTATGCCCGCTCCGCCATCAAGCCGCTGCAGGCGTTGCCATTGGTCGAAACCGGTGCTGCCGCACACTATGGCCTCAGCCTCAAGGAAGTCGCCCTGGCTTGCGCCTCCCACAACGGCACGCCCGCGGTGGTCGAGGCCGTGGAGACTTGGCTCAACCGGATCGGGCTCTCCCGCGACGATCTCGAATGCGGCGCTGATCCGCCCATCGATTCGGCAGCCGCGCAAGCGCTGGTGCGCGCCGGCCAATCGCCGTCACCCCTTCACAACAACTGCTCGGGCAAGCATGCCGGGTTTCTGACCACCGCCAGCCATTGCGGCGAGCCGACGCGCGGCTACATCGGGGCTGACCATCCGGTTCAGCGGCGGGTGCTCGCGGTGCTGTCGTCCATGACCGGTCTTGATCTGGAAAGCGCGCCGCATGGCACCGATGGCTGCGGCATTCCGGTCATCGGCATCCCGCTCAAGGCCATGGCGCGCGCCATGGCGCGCCTGGCCGATCCGGCTGGCCTCCCCGCCGAGCGCGCGGCCGCGGCGCAGCGCATCCTGGAAGCCATGGCGGCGGAGTTTCTGATCGTCGCCGGCGCCAGCCGATTCACCCGCGAGGTCATGCGGGTCGGGGCCGCGAAGGTTCGACTCAAGCCGGGCGCCGAGGGGGTGTCCTGCGCGGCACTGCCGCAGCATGGACTTGGGATCGCGCTCAAGGTCGACGACGGCGCCGGCCGCGCGGCCGACGTCGCCATGGGGGCCCTCCTGGTGAGGCTCGGCATGCTCGATCCCGCGCAGGCGGCCGCGATCGAGCCTGTGCTGCGGCCGCCGGTCAAGAACGTGGTCGGGCGCACCGTCGGCCAATTGCGGCCGGTTCCGGCGGCGTTTCAGTAGCCGCGAGCGTGGTTTTCATGCTCGCTCTATTGCAGAACCGCATAGTATTGCTCGGGTCGTGGCCGAAATCGAACATGGCCGGGGGTCTGCCGCGACATTTGGATCGGAACCGGCGCGCCTAGCTTCACCTGATCGATGACGAAATCCGGCGGATCGACAATGCCGACGAACCTCGCGGCCTGGAGCGCATCGAGGACCGATCGCTTGAAGTCTGCGGGGACCGGGCTGTGCTTCACGCGCAAGAGGTCGCCGACCGCGAAGTCGAGTCCGCTCGAGGGCTTTCCGGCCAATCTGGAGAAATAGCGGTCGTCCATCACCAGCACGTTGCCGTCTATGTGGCCCAGAAAGGCGGCAAGCCGCTCGGCGGCCGCAAGGTCGCTCGCATCCGGGATGATGCCGCGCGGGTCATAGGACAGCAGCGCCAGCTGCAGCAGCGCGACCGCGTGGACGGCGAGCGCAAGCGCGCGCCGCGGCGGCCCGCGCCCGGCGCTGTGCTGCAACAGCCGCTGCAACGCGAGCGGCATCATGAGAGCCAGCACGGCGAAGATCGGCATCAAGGCGTTGGAGGTGCTGCCCACATGAATGCGCCCGAGCCAGCCGCAGAGCAGGGCGCCCAGCAAAAGGCCGCCGTGGAACAAGGCGCCCTCGCGATCGCACCGCCATTGTGCGGCGACCCATCCGAGCGAGGTCAGGAGCGCAAGCCCCAAGGGCGGCAGCAGGTCCCGCGACCAGAACGATAGGATGACGCTGCGGTCGATCTCGCCGTTGCGCGGCACCTCGACCAGGAAGAACGTCGACCAGCCGTCGGTCGCGACATGAAGGAAGGTCATGCCGATCAGGACCGCCGCCGCCAATGCCAATGCGGCGACCGCCGCGCGCCGAGGTGCTGCCAGCGCAAGCATGAGCAGGAGCGGTATGGCGACCAGGAGCACGGTCTGCTTGGTGAAATAGGCCGCTGCCAGCAGGAGCCCGGCGCCGGCGGCGCCCGCCGCGCCGCGCCAAAAGCGCAGCCCAAAGGCGGCGGCCATCAGAATGAAGAGAAACAGCGTGTCGAGGCGCGCGATGTCGTACCATTGGCGCGAGATGTTGTAGGTGGCGAGGAACAGGGCAACGCCGAGCAGGGCCCAGAGCCTGGACCCTCCCTCGCGGCGAATGGATCCCCAGAGGAGAAGACAAACGCCGGCGGTCGACACGACGGAAACCAGTCGCCCGGCGCTAAGGTGGTCCGCACCAAAGATGGGCGAGACCGCCGCCGCCACGTAATAGTAGAGCGGCGTCTTCATCGAGGCGACGAATTCGTAGCTCGGCGCGCAATAGATCGGCAATCCGCGCAGTATGCGCGAGACGGTGTCGGACGTGGCCGGCTCGAGCCATTCCAGCGGATAGGGATAGCCGATCCGCCCGGCGACCGCGTACAGGAAGAAGCCGATGAGCGCCAAGGCGAGCGGCAACCAGAGAAGGTAAAGCAGCGGCATCGCAAGAGCGAACAGGCCACCATCCGGCGCGGCAGCTTCACGGTCGGCCGTCGTCAACGCAATGGCCTCTTTGGCGAGAATCGTCAGGCAAGCGCGAGCTTAAGCGCATCGCGCATCGGACTCCAGCGCCTGGCCGAGCCGCAAGCCGTACGCGGCGGTCAAGCTCGCTCCGTAAGCGCTTGGCGGTGGGATGCCGAGTGGGCTAAATGCCGGCGCGAGCGATTGGTTGAACCCGAAAATGCAAATACGGCCGGCGCAAGCGCGCGACGATGACGCGATCTGGGGCATCATCGGCCCGACCATCCGGGCCGGCGAAACCTATGCGTTGCCCCGCGACCAGAGCCGGGCCGACGCGCTGGCCTATTGGAGATCGCCTGGTCACGAGGTCTTCGTCGCCGAACAGGACGGCAGGGTGCTGGGCACCTATTACATGCGGGCCAATCAACAAGGCGGCGGCGCGCATGTGGCCAATTGCGGCTACATGACCGCGCAGGAGGCGAGCGGGCGGGGGGTGGCACGGGCCATGTGCGCCCATTCGCTCGAGCATGCGCGCAGGCGCGGTTTCCGCGCCATGCAGTTCAACTTCGTGGTCAGCAGCAATGCGCGCGCGATCGCGGTGTGGCAGAGCTTCGGTTTCGAGATCGTCGGACGGCTGGCGGGGGCGTTCGCGCATCCCGACCTGGGCTTGGTCGACGCGGTGGTGATGTACCGCATATTGTGAAGACGGGTCGGGGACCGCTGTCGGGTCGAAAAATTCGAGTCGCTGCGGCACGGGGGCCCACGCGCACGTCACGGAACCTTCACGTGAATCGGGCATTGTTGGTCCGAGCGATGAAGCCCTCCTGCTTCGTTCGCGTGACGGCCACGATCTCGAGCAGGCGACGCCGGACGTACGCGCGCCTCTCATTCGTGGTCGTTGGTGTTTTGGGATACGCGCCGCGCGAGCAAACCGCGCACAAGCAAATGGCCCGGGATTGTGCCCGGGCCATTGCAAACGCCTCGCCTGATATTCGTTGGAAGTTTCGCCGCCGGACCAAAGTCGACCGGAGCCGACTTTGGTCATTGTTGATGTTCGTTGCAGCGGTTTTGTCGGATGTCTCTTAGAAGTCCATTCCGCCGCCGCCCGGCATCGGGGGAGCCGGCGGGTTCTTCTTCGGCAGCTCGGCCACCATGGCCTCGGTGGTGATCAGGAGGCCGGCCACGGAGGCTGCGCCCTGCAGGGCCGCGCGCACCACCTTGGTCGGGTCGATGATGCCCTTCGACATCATGTTGACGTACTCGCCCGATTG
>DASZKX010000248.1:0-4655 GCA_035552735.1 Xanthobacteraceae bacterium | reverse complement strand
ACGAGATTGCGGCCAGCACGTACGGTCTCGATGGCAAGAGTCTGCGAGCCGTCCGCGTCGACAACGTGGATAAGCTCCGCCGGCCCGAACCTTTCGTCGATCTTGGTGTCGTCCGGGAACAATAATGGCTCGGGCGCGAATCCCTCCAGCAAGAGTCCTCGTAACAAAGGATGCTCCAGAATCGACTCATTTATCCACGCATCGCCCGCTAGGTCGTGAAACATCAAGAGCTTGGAAAAAGAAAAAAATCCAAGCTCGACTCCTGTAAAATCAACCGACCAGCGGCGCTGACCTTGAATCGCAGCCTCTATTGCGCGGAAATACTCCGTTGGATGCCATTCGTCGTCTTCGGAAACCGGTGGTAACGAAATGCCGAAGTCAGCCTTGAGGCGTTCGGCCAATGGCAGATTGGTCGAGATTTCCTCTTCGCGTGCTTTCAAATCGAAAGTCGATCGGCGCGCATCGCGCGCCAGGCTGACCGGCACAAGAATTAACGGTGCTTCACGGATTAGCTCCGATTTGTCGCCTTCGTACCATCGCAAAAACCCAATCGCCAAATAAAGGATGTTGATACCCTGCTCTTCTTCGAGCGTCTTGGCGTCGCGATAGAATTTTAGCAGGCGTCGTTGTAGTGCCTCTTCTCCGACCCGAGTTTGAAGCACATTGTCCTGCGGCGGGTCCAGCGCAGGCGACTTGTCATCATCGACTATTTCGTCTTGTTCTTCGCCGCCTCTTGCAGTGATGCGTGGGTCTGAGCGAAAGCGGACCGAGGCGCCGTCGTGAACCAGGCGTTGAAAAAGAGCGTTCGAATCATCCTGGGTGATTGCCAGCGTGCTAGGCTTTTTGGCGCGCCGATTGGTATGAACGAGGCGATTGCGGGTGCCCGTTTCAATAAGCCGCGTTCGCGCTTCAGCGAGAAGAGCGTTGAGCTGAGCAGCAAAAGGCGTACGCCCAGAGCCTCCGGTTGTAGACGCATCCATCACGAAGAGCCCTCATAAGCAACGCGCCGCTGATTGCCACCGGCAGTGGCACAGCGGCCGCGCGAAACAACCTACAGGAAACGAGGGCGGGGAGTGTTGGTAAATAGCCAATTTTTTGGCCCTAGAGCCGCCAGCGGACTTTTGTGCGCAGCGCAATCACGGGACAGCCTGCGGACAGGACTACTCCGCGGCCTTGAGATGCAGCGACGTGCCCGAGCGCAACTGATCCAGCAGGGTCGCCTCGTCGGCCTTGGCGGCCGCGAGATGCCGCAACTTGACGTGACCAAAGCCGCGGATCTTCTCCGGGATCGCCGCGATACCGACCGCCAGATGATGGTTGTCGGAATTGAGCTTGCCCAGCACCTCCGCGAGCGTCGTCTCATAGTCGGCGATGAGCTTGCGCTCGGTGCGGCGCTCGGCCCCGTAGCCGAACGGATCGAGCGCGGTGCCGCGCAGGAACTTGAGGCGCATGAGCAGGCGGAACACCGATAGCATCCAGGGCCCGAAGGTGATCTTACGCGGCTCCCCGGTGCGGCGATCGCGCCGCGCCAGGAGCGGCGGGGCGAGATGGAACGCGAAGCGCAGGCGCTCGCCGTCGAATTCCTCCGCCACCTGGCGCAGGAACTCGCCGTTGCCGTACAGCCGGGCGACCTCGTACTCGTCCTTGTAGGCCATCAGCTTGAACAGATTGCGGGCAACCGCCTCCGCCAGCCCGCACTTGCCGGGCGCCTGGGCGGCTTCCGCGGCCTTCGCGGCTTCGACCCGCTCGCGATAGCGTGCCCCATAGGCGGCGTTCTGATAGGCGGTCAGATAGTCGACCCGGCGCGCCACCATCTGGTCGAAGGTATCCGACAGCACCCGCGCATCCGTCAGCGTGCCGGCCGCCGGCGCCGCCAGCTTCTCGATCACGGCCGGGTCGGCGGCGGCGCAACGTCCAAAGCGGAACGCCGCCGTGTTCATGGCGGCCGCCTCGCCGTTGAGCGCGATCGCGGTCTCGATCGCGGGCGCCGAGAGCGGTAGCGCGCCGAGCTGATAGGCGTAGCCGAGCATGACCATGTTGGCCGCGATGGTCTGGCCGGCGACCGCGGCCGCGATGCGCGAGGCATCGACGAAATGAGCGCCGTCGCCGCCGGCGGCGGCCGCGATCGCACGCCGCAGCCGCTCGGTCGGGAGCGAGAAGTCCGCATTGCGGGTGAACTCGCCGGGCAGAACCTCGGCCTGGTTCACCACCATGGTGGTGACGCCGGGCTCGACCGCCGCCAGAACCTTCTTGGTGCCCGCCACCACGATGTCGCCGCCGAGCACGAGATCGGCCCCGCGCGCCGCGATGCGGATGGCATGAATGTCCTCGGGCTTGTGAGCGATGCGGATGTGGCTCGCCACCGCGCCGCCCTTCTGGGCGAGGCCCGCCATGTCCAAGACCCCGACCGCCTTGCCTTCGAGATGCGCCGCCATTCCGAGGATCGCCCCGATGGTGACGATGCCGGTGCCGCCGATGCCGGTCACGATGATGCCGTAGGTTTGATCGATCGCCGGCAGCTTGGGATCGGAGAGCGGCGGCAGCGGTGCCGCTGCGGAAACGACGGCCGAGCGTTTCGGCTTGCCGCCATGGACGGTGACGAAGGAGGGACAGAATCCCTTGACGCAGGAAAAATCCTTGTTGCAGCTCGACTGGTCGATGGTGCGCTTGCGTCCCCATTCGGTCTCCAGCGGCTGCACCGACACGCAATTGGATTGCACGCCGCAATCCCCGCAGCCCTCGCAGACCAGCTCGTTGATGATCACGCGCTGGTCCGGATCCGGATAGGTATGGCGCTTGCGGCGCCGGCGCTTCTCGGCCGCGCAGGTCTGATCGTAGATCAGCACCGTGACGCCGGGGATCTTGGCGAGATCCTCCTGCACCTGCATCAGGTCGTCGCGGTGATGGATGGTGAGGCCGGGAGGCCAGCGCTCGCCGCTTGAATATTTCTTCGGCTCGTCCGTGACCACCACGACCGCCGCGGCGCCTTCGGCCGCGACCTGGCGCGCCACCTGCGGCACCGTGAGCCCGCCGTCATTGGCCTGGCCGCCCGTCATGGCGACCGCATCGTTGAACAAGATCTTGTAGGTCATGCTGACGCCGGCCGCGATGGCGGCGCGGATCGCCATATAGCCGGAATGATTGTAGGTGCCGTCGCCGAGGTTCTGGAACACGTGCGGGCGCTGGGAGAACGGGGCTTCGCCGATCCAATTGGCGCCCTCCCCGCCCATCTGGGTGAAGCCCTGCGTCGAGCGATCCATCCACTGCACCATATAATGGCAGCCGATGCCCGCATAGGCGCGCATGCCGGACGGCACCACGGTCGAGGAATTGTGCGGGCAGCCCGAGCAGAAATAGGGAATGCGCTGGGCGATATCCTCGGTCTCGGCCAGCACGCGCTGCGCCTCCTTCAGGCGCGCGACGCGGTTCTTGAGGTCCTCGTTGCCCACATAGTTGAGCAGGCGCTCGCCGATGCAGATTGCGACCTCGTTGGGGTCGAGCGCGCCCTTGACCGGGAACAGCCAGTCGCCGCGCTCGTCCTTCTTGCCGATGCAGACCGGCTGGTTGGCGGTGCCATAGAGCTCCTCGCGCACCTGCACCTCGATCAGCGAGCGCTTCTCCTCCACCACGATGATGAGATCGAGACCGTCGGCGAACTCCTGCAGATCGCGGCGGCTGATCGGCCACGGGCAGGCGATCTTGAAGAGCCGCAGCCCCAGCGTGTTGCACCCGACCTCGTCGATGCCGAGCTCGTCGAGCGCCTGGCGCACGTCGAGATAGGACTTGCCGGTGGTGATGACGCCGATCTTAGGGCTGCGGCCACCCGAGGCGATGTATTTGTTGAGCTTGTTGGCCTGCACGAACGCCAGCATGGCGTCGCGCTTGTAGTCGTGCAATCGCGCCTCCATTCCCAGGATGCTGTCGCGCGGCCGGATGTTGAGCCCGCCCTCCGGCATGTCGAAACCGTCCGGGATGACGATGTTCACCCGCTCCAGGCGGCCGTCCACCACGGCGGTCGACTCGACGGTCTCGTGCATGCATTTGAGCGCCACCCAGGCGCCGGTGAAGCGCGACATCGCCCAGCCATAGAGGCCGTAATCGATGATCTCCTGCACGCCCGCCGGATTGAGGATCGGGATCATCACGTCGATGAAGTGATATTCGGATTGGTGCGCGGTGGTGGAGGACTCCGCGGTGTGGTCGTCGCCCATGAGGGCGAGCACGCCGCCATGCCGGGAACTGCCGGCGAAATTGGCGTGGCGGAACACGTCGCCGGTGCGGTCGACGCCCGGCCCTTTGCCGTACCAGAGGCCGAACACGCCGTCGTACCTGCCTTCCTGGCGCAGTTCCGCCTGCTGGGTGCCCCACAGCGCGGTGGCGGCGAGCTCCTCGTTGATGCCGGCCTGGAACAGGACGTCGGCGGCGCGCAGCTGCGCTTGCGCGCGCACGAACTGCTGGTCGAGCCCGCCCAGTGGCGAGCCCCGATAGCCGGTGACATAGCCGGCGGTGTTGAGGCCGGCGCGCCGGTCACGCTCCTTCTGCATCAGGCACAGGCGCACCAGGGCCTGGTAGCCGGTGACGAAGACCCTGGCTTGCGCCAGATCGAATTTGTCGTCGAGGCGGACCTGTTTGAGCGTCATCGCAGACCTGCGCGG
>DASZKX010000247.1:0-2724 GCA_035552735.1 Xanthobacteraceae bacterium | reverse complement strand
GCTTTGGAACGCTTTGGAACTTGCCCTTTAGCTAGTCAGTCGCTACATCAGCGGCAACTTCCCAACATCCGCGCATCGCGCACCCGTTTTCGGCGGATGATGCGTATTTGGCCCACAATTATGAGGGCAAAAATCCAGTCGAAGGCGCAACATGGCCCGTCAATTTGTCTATCACATGGAAGGCCTGACCAAGACCTATCCGGGCAACCGTAAGGTCTTGGAAAACATCAATCTGTCGTTCTATCCGGACGCCAAGATCGGCGTGCTCGGGGTCAACGGCTCCGGCAAGTCGACGCTGCTGCGCATCATGGCCGGCATCGACACCGAATATAACGGCGAAGGCTGGGTCGCCGAGGGCGCCCGCGTCGGCTATCTGCCGCAGGAGCCGCAGCTCGATCAGGACAAATCCGTTCGCGAAAATGTCATGGAAGGCGTCGCGCCGCAGAAGGCGATTCTCGACCGCTATAACGAGCTAGCGACGAACTATTCCGACGAAACCGCCGACGAGATGACCAAGCTGCAGGACGAGATCGAGGCCAAGGGCCTGTGGGATCTCGATTCCAAGGTCGATCTCGCCATGGACGCGCTGCGCTGCCCGGCCGACGACGCCGACGTGGCCAAGCTCTCGGGTGGCGAGCGGCGGCGGGTCGCGCTCTGCCGGTTGCTGCTGGAGCAGCCCGAGCTCCTGCTGCTTGACGAGCCCACCAACCATCTCGATGCGGAATCGGTCTCCTGGCTCGAAGGCCATCTGCACAAATATCCGGGCGCGATCCTGATCGTCACCCACGACCGCTACTTTCTCGACCACGTCACCGGCTGGATCCTCGAGCTCGACCGCGGGCGCGGCATTCCCTATCAGGGCAACTACTCCTCCTGGCTGGAGCAGAAGCAGAAGCGGCTGGTGCAGGAAGGCCGCGAGGACGAGGCGCACCGGCGCACGCTCGAGCGCGAGCGCGAATGGATCTCGGCGAGCCCGCGCGCCCGCCAGTCCAAATCCAAGGCGCGCTATCAGCGCTACGAGGAATTGCTGCAGAAGGCCGCCGACCGCAGCATCCAGACCGCCCAGATCGTCATCCCGGTGGCGGAGCGGCTGGGCCAGAACGTGGTCGACTTCGAGGGGCTGACCAAGGGCTTCGGCGACAATCTCCTGATCGACAATCTCACCTTCAAATTGCCGCCGGGCGGCATCGTGGGCGTCATCGGTCCTAACGGCGCCGGCAAGACCACCCTGTTCCGCATGATCACGGGACAGGAGAAGCCCGACAAGGGCACCATCAAGATCGGCGAGTCGGTCAAGCTCGGCTATGTCGACCAGTCGCGCGACAGCCTCAACGCCAAGGCCACCGTGTGGGAGGAGATCTCCGGCGGCCTCGACCAGCTCCAGCTCGGCAAGCGCGAGGTGAACTCGCGCGCCTATTGCGGAGCCTTCAACTTCAAGGGCGCCGACCAGCAGAAGAAGGTCGGCCAGCTCTCGGGCGGCGAGCGCAACCGCGTGCATCTCGCCAAGATGCTCAAATCCGGCGCCAACGTGCTCCTGCTCGATGAGCCCACCAATGATCTCGACGTCGATACGCTGCGGGCGCTCGAGGACGCGCTGGAGGATTTCGCCGGCTGCGCCGTCATCATCAGCCACGATCGCTGGTTTCTCGACCGTATCGCCACCCACATCCTGTCGTTCGAAGGTGACAGCCACGTGGAATGGTTCGAGGGCAACTTCCAGGACTACGAGGAAGACAAGAAGCGGCGGCTGGGCGTGGATTCGACCATCCCGCACCGGATCAAGTACAAGAAGTTCTCGCGCTGACTCTCGTTGTCATGGCCGGACCTGTTCCGGCCATCTCGCTTAGGATGGCACAGTGCTTGCTCTGTCGAGATCGCCGGGACAAGCCTGGCGCTAACATTCAACTTATCGAAAGCCACTCCAGCGGCTGATCACGAGAGTTGCGCGCATGTCCGACTGGAACGCCAATCAATACCTGAAGTTCGAAGATGAGCGCACCCGCCCGCCGCGCGATCTCATCGCACAAATTCCGCTTGCGCGGGCCGAGCGCGTCATCGATCTGGGCTGCGGGCCCGGCAACTCCACCGAGCTCCTGGTCGCCCGCTATCCGGACGCCGAGGTGATCGGGCTCGATTCCTCGCCCAACATGTTGCGCCAGGCGCGCGAGCGGCTGCCCCAATGCAGCTTCATCCAGGCCGACCTCGCGAGCTGGACGCCGCCGGCGCGCACCGACCTCCTGTTCGCCAATGCCTCGTTCCAGTGGCTGCCGGATCACGAGGCGATCCTGCAACGCATGCTGCAGGCCTTGGCGCCGGGCGGCGTGCTGGCGGTGCAGATGCCCGACAACGTGGACGAGCCCGCGCTTGCCCTCATGAGCCACGTGGCGGGCCGTGGCCCGTGGGCCGGCAATGCGGCCTTGGCGGCGGCCGCG
Source organism: Xanthobacteraceae bacterium (assembly GCA_035552735.1). GTDB lineage: Bacteria > Pseudomonadota > Alphaproteobacteria > Rhizobiales > Xanthobacteraceae > VAZQ01. Next base: position 292 of record DASZKX010000247.1, on the reverse strand, counting down.
CGCCTGCCGCTGCCCCGGCCGGAAGCCTATTACGATCTGCTCAAGCCCCTGTGCGCCCAGCTGGACATCTGGCGCACCATCTACATGCACGTGATGGAAGGCCATGGCGCGATCGTGGAATGGTTCAAGGGCTCGGCGCTACGCCCGTTCCTCGATGCGCTCGATCCCGCCATGCGCGCGGATTTCCTCGCGGCTTATCTCGCGCAGATCAAGCAGCACTACGGCGTCCGCCACGACGGCCGGGTGCTGCTGCGGTTTCCGCGCGTGTTCATCGTGGCGGTGCGGTAGAGCG
>DASZKX010000246.1:0-19437 GCA_035552735.1 Xanthobacteraceae bacterium | reverse complement strand
GGGTGCCGAACACCAAGGCTTTTCCGATTGCGAGAACCCGACGGCTATTGTTAACTCTGTATCAGTAGACCTTGCTTTGGTCATATTACCAGCGAATGCCGAGAGTCAGCGCTAAGCTCCTTGAACAGAAAGGTTTATTCGTCACCGCGGTGTAGGCGGATGGGCTGCTAAAAATCGCGCCGGCGCCCACTTTCGGCCGCGGACGAGGGGTATGAGGACGCAAGGGCAGGTTGGGCAAGTCGCTTGGGGCAAAGGGCTTGGGGGCGGACCTGGGCGTCCCGGAATCGGAACCGATCGATGAATTCTCCATCGCCATCACGGCGGCCGGCTCGCCTGCGCTTTATCGCGGCGGCGCTGGTGGCATGCGCGGCGGCGCTTCTCGGCGGCTGCTCCGCCTCCATGATCGGCGACAATCTGCCGGCCGCCGTCGGCGGCCTGCCGGCGGATGCGCCGGCGCGGGCGGCCACCCCGGCGGTCTATCCGGCGGTTCACAATATGCCGCCGGCGCGCTCCACCGCGACGCTCAATAACGATCAGCAAAAACAGCTGGAGGACGACTTGGTGGCGGCGCGCAATCGCTACGGCGGCAACCCGGATGCCGGCTCGGACACCGGCACGACCGCCAGCACCGGCACGACCGCCAACGCGAAAGCTGGCAGCGCCCGCAACCCGTGATAAAAGGCTTCGCGCGCGCTGCCCGCGCGCCGCACCGGCTCGCCGGGCCGAGGAGCCACTCCGATGGAAGAGTTCTACCGCATCCGCCGTCTGCCGCCTTACGTCTTTGAGCAGGTCAATCGCGCCAAGGCGGCCGCCCGCAATGGCGGCGCCGACATTATCGACCTCGGCATGGGCAATCCGGACCTGCCGGCGCCCGAGCACGTGGTCGAGAAGCTGAGGGAGACCGTCGGCAAAGTCCGTACCGACCGTTATTCCTCGTCCCGCGGCATTCCGGGGCTGCGGCGCGCTCACGCGGCCTATTACGAGCGCCGTTTCGGCGTGAAGCTCAATCCCGAGACCCAGATCGTCACCACGCTGGGCTCCAAGGAAGGCTTCGCCAACGTGGCCCAGGCCATCACGTCGCCCGGCGACGTGGTGCTGGTGCCCAACCCGAGCTATCCGATCCACGCCTTCGGCTTCCTCATGGCGGGCGGAGTGATTCGCTCGGTCCCCTCGGATCCGACACCGGCCTTCTTCGAGTCGCTCGAGCGCGCCATCATCCACTCGATCCCCAAGCCGATCGCGGTGGTGGTCTGCTATCCGTCGAACCCGACCGCCTATGTGGCCGAGCTCGACTTCTACAAGGAGCTGATCCCGTTCGCGAAGCGGCACGGCATCTTGGTGCTGTCGGATCTGGCATATGCGGAGGTCTATTTCGACGACCGGCCGCCGCCCTCGGTGCTGCAGGTTCCGGGCGCGATCGACGTCGCGGTCGAGTTCACCTCGCTGTCCAAGACCTATTCCATGCCGGGCTGGCGCATCGGCTTTGCGGTCGGCAACGATCGCATCATCGCGGCCCTGGCGCGGGTGAAATCCTATCTCGACTACGGGGCCTTCACCCCGATCCAGGTGGCGGCGACCGCGGCCATCAACGGTCCGGACGACTGCATCCACGAGATGCGCGCCATCTACAAGCGCCGGCGCGACGTGCTGGTCGATTCGTTCGGCCGCGCCGGCTGGCCGGTGCCGGCGCCGCGCGCCTCCATGTTCGCCTGGGCGCCGCTGCCTGAGCCGTTCCGGTCGATCGGCAGCATCGACTTCTCCACGCTCCTGGTCGAGAAGGCAGGCGTAGCGGTTTCACCCGGGATCGGCTTTGGCGAATATGGCGAAGGATATGTGCGGATCGCCCTGGTCGAGAACGAGCAGCGCATCCGCCAGGCGGCCCGCAATATCAGACGCTTCCTTGAAAGCGCGCCGGAAAAGTTGCACAACGTCGTTCCACTTGCCAAACGCGGCTGATCGCGAACGAATTCCTCCCGGATTGCCCTAATGGCCGAACCGCTGAGAGTGGGCCTCGCCGGCTTGGGCACGGTCGGCTCTGCCGTCGCCTCGATGCTGGCACGATCGCGCGCCGCGCTTGCGGAGCGTGCCGGCCGTGGCATCGAGCTGGTGGCCTATGCGGCCAAGGACCCGCCCAAGGACGCCACCCTCGACCTGTCGGGGGTCCGCAAGGTCGCCGATCCCATCACGCTTGCCCGCGATCCCGGCATCGACGTCTTGGTCGAATTGATGGGCGGGGAGGGCGAGCCCGCCAAGAGCACGGTGGAGGCGGCGCTCGATCGCGGCCGGAGCGTGGTCACCGCCAACAAGGCGCTGCTGGCGCGCCATGGCGTCATGCTGGCCAAGCTCGCCGAGCAGCACGGCGCGGCGCTGAATTTCGAGGCGGCCGTCGCCGGCGGCATCCCGATCGTCAAGACGCTGCGCGAGGGCCTGGGCGGCAGCCGCATCGTTCGCGTCTACGGCATCCTCAACGGCACGTGCAACTACATCCTCACCCGCATGCACAAGGAGCGGCTGTCGTTTGCGGAATGCCTCAAGGAGGCGCAGCGGCTCGGCTACGCCGAAGCCGACCCGACCTTCGACATCGGCGGTTTCGACACCGCCCACAAGCTCGCGATCCTGACCAGCCTGGCGTTCGGCACCGAGGTCGATGCGCAGGCGGTGCATGTGGAGGGCATCGAGTCGATCTCGCTCGCCGATCTCGAGGCGGCCGCTGAGCTCGGCTACCGGGTGAAGCTTTTGGGCGTCGCCCAGCGGACCGATGTCGGCATCGAGCAACGCGTGCATCCCACCATGGTGCGGCAAGGCACCGTGATCGCGGAGATCGACGGCGTGACCAACGCGGTCGCGATCGACGCTGACACCCTGGAGCTGACCCTCATGGGCCCGGGCGCCGGCGGCGCCGCCACCGCCTCGGCGGTGGTGGCGGATTTGATGGACTTGGCCTGCGGCCGCCGGGTCCCGGTCTTCGGCCGTCCGGCCGCCATGCTGACCAAGCCGCAGCGCGCCCCGATGCAGCGCCACGAGGGCGGCTACTACATTCGTCTCGCCGTCGTCGACCGGCCCGGCACCGCGGCCACCATCGCGCGGCGCATGGCGGACGAGAAGATTTCGCTCGAATCGATCATGCAGCACGGCCAGGACCGCAGGCCGCATGGCGGCGAGGACCCGCAGCGGGTCGACAGGCCGGCGCTGGTCGTGCTCATCACCTATGCCACCACCGAGGACGCGGTGCGCCGGGCGCTGGCGGCGATCGAGCAAGACGGGGTCTTGTCCGAGAAACCGCAAGTGATCCGGATCGAGAAAAGCTGAGTAGGATAGAACGATCTGCGGCCGGGAGCTGCGTTCAGGAGCTGCGTTCATGAGAAAGGGAAACCCGCTGCAATGGCAAACGTCACCGTAGAGCCACATCAATTGCTCGAGCGCATCCTGTCGCTCGAGATCGTGCGGGTTACCGAGCGTGCGGCGGTGTCGGCGGCGCGGCTGTGCGGACGCGGCGACGAGAAGGCCGCCGACCAGGCCGCCGTCGATGCAATGCGGCGCGAGCTCAACAAGCTGCCGATCGACGGCACGGTGGTGATCGGCGAGGGCGAGCGCGACGAGGCGCCCATGCTGTTCATCGGCGAGACGGTCGGCAGCCGGATCGGCCCCAAGGTCGATATCGCGGTCGATCCCCTCGAAGGCACGACGCTGTGCGCCAAGGCCATGCCCGGCTCGATCGCCACCATGGCGATGGCGGAAGGCGGCAGCCTGCTCAACGCCCCGGACGTCTATATGGAGAAGATCGCGATCGGCCCCGGCTATCCGCTGGACGTGATCCATCTCGACGCCTCCCCGGAGGAGAACGTCCGCAACCTCGCCAAGGCCAAGGGCGTCAAGCCGTCCGACATCACGGCGCTCGTGCTCGATCGGCCGCGCCATGCCGACGTGATCGCCGGCGTGCGCAAGGCTGGCGCGGCGGTGCGCCTGATCAGCGACGGCGATGTGGCCGGCATTATTCATACCGCCGATCCCGCCAGCACCGGCATCGACATCTATATCGGGATCGGCGGGGCGCCCGAGGGGGTGCTGGCGGCGGCGGCGATGCGTTGCATCGGCGGCCAGATCCAGTGCCGCCTCGTGCTCGATACCGAGGAGAAGCGCGAGCGTGCCTTGAAGATGGGCATCAAGGACCCGCGCCGGCGCTATCACATGCAGGATCTGGTGCGGGGCGACTGCTTGTTCTCCGCCACCGGCGTCACCGACGGCGCCATGCTGCGCGGCGTCAAGTTCAAGCGCGACGTGATCGAAACCGAGACCGTGGTGATGCGCTCGGTCACCGGCACGGTGCGCTGGATCAGGGCCGAGCACCGGCAGCTGGACAAGTTTTATTTGGATTAGGCCGATTTTACTTGAATTAGGACGATTCTCGGCACCTTGTCGGAGGCCGTGCCTTGTCTGCGCCAATAACTTTGGCGGCACCGGGGAGTGGGCTCGGCGCTGCTCGCAAGCTCCCGGCCTTACTTCAGCGGCTGTGACGGCGCTGAGTCCCGTCTCGCTCCGCCCAGCATGAACCCCGTGACTAGTCCGATGACCGCGCCGGCCGGGCCAATGAGGATCAACGCCGTCACGCTGGCTTCAACTGACCGGTCAAATGCATTGTCCGAGAAAAGCACGATCGCCCAATAGCCGGCGAACGCAAAAACGAGAAAACCGACCGGTATTCCAAGCATGGCCGCAAAGAATCGTCGCATTGGTGGCTCCCTTCGGGCGAGTGCAAGGCGACGGCAACGTGCGCCGCTTCCCCCCGTCAATAAAACACGGCCGGACCTCACCGTCACGGCCCATCGCGTCTCGCCCTCATCGGTCGAGCGGCCGCTTGCAGCATTTCAATGCAACGACGCGTGGGCTGCAGCTCGCCTGGTTCTGATGCTTGAACCTACGCCGGTGCCCCCGAATCCTCACCTAAGCCGTCGCAAGCCCTACGCCGGCTTCTGGCTCGCAAGGGGACACGCGAGCGGTCCTTATGTCCTTGAGCCGCCGCGGAAACCTGGAGCATCCCAGGCGCGTCCCCGGCCTTGATTGCGCATCTCAGGCGCTTGCACTATATTGTACACAATCAATCACAAGAGACGGACATCATGCGCTCAACGACATTCACCGTGCGAGTCGGCACCGGCGTGAAGAAACGACTGGAGCGATTGGCCAAGAGTACCGGCCGCAGCCGATCCTTTCTTGCGGCCGAGGCAATCAACGGATATCTCGAAGTCAACGAGTGGCAAGTAACTGGCATCAAGCGCGCCATCGCTTCACTCGATCGCGGCGAAGGGTTTCCGCATGACTTGGTCAAGGATTGGGTCGCCTCCTGGGGCAGTGCGAACGAGAAGCCGGTCCCCAAACGTTCATGACACTAATCTGGTCGCCGCAGGCCATTGCCGACCTCGTCGCGTTGCGTGCCTATATCGAGCAGGACGATCCGGCAGCGGCGCAACGTGTCTCGCTCCATATCATCCATAATGTCGAGACGCTGCTTCCAAATAGCCCCGAGATGGGGCGGCCGGGTCGAGTTCCGGGAACACGCGAGCTCGTGATCCCGAGGACGCCGTTCATCGTGCCGTACCGTCTGGTTGGCAACACGATCCAGCTCCTGCGCATCTACCATAGCGCACGCCAGTGGCCCGAGACCTTTTAAGACATCGCTGATGTCAGCGGTCGAAATTGACGGCGGTCGTATTGCCGCCACTAATGATGACGGCGACACGTTCTCCGCTCGTGGGCTTATAGGCACCGCATAATATGGCCGAGAACGCCGCCGCTCCCCCCGGCTCCGCGACCACCCGCAATACCTGCCAGAGGAACTTCTGAGCCTTCACGATCGCGTCGTCCGCAACAAGCACGGTACGATGCACATGGCTCCTTGCGATTGGAAAAACGCGATCGCCGACTCGGCGCGGCGCAAGTGAATCCGCCGCCAGACCTTCGGCTTCAGCATCAATGGGACGTCCAGCCTCCAGCGCCTTCGTTAGCGTCGGGGAGGCAAACGGCTCGACACCGATGACTTTAATACGGCTCGCATACCACGCGGCAATTCCTGCAATCAGGCCACCGCCGCCGACGGACACCAGGAGCGTGTCGATATCCGGGGCCTGTTCATCAAGCTCCAGGCCTATAGTTCCCTGTCCAAGCATGGTCTCGTCTTGGTCGAATGCGTGCACAGACATCGCACCAACTTTCTGCCCCCACGCTTCGCTTGCGGCGAGTGCGTCGGCATAGCGATCCCCTTCGATGACCAGATCAGCACCGTACTCGCGGATACGCTGTACCTTGGCTGGGGAGGAAACGCTCGGAACGAAGATCTTTGCCGGCATCTTCAACGTCATGGCCGCATAGGCGATAGCCGCTCCGTGGTTGCCGCCGGAGGCCGCAACCACGCCTACCCCAGGCACCTTGCGGGTCAGCAGATTTGCGAAAGCACCACGAGCCTTGAAGGAGCCGGAGTGCTGAAAAAGCTCCAGCTTCAGACAAAGCTTGCTCGAGTTGAGGCCGACATCGGCCCCATCGATCTCAATGACGGGCGTGCGTCGGATATACGGCCGAATAAGCTTCTCGCAACGGCTGATCAGCTGCGGGCTTACTGCACTGCACATGCTCGACATGGCCTTCCCCGAATATTTCAACCTTCACCCGGACAGTTCCAGGAGTTGACATAAATTCGGCATATGGCTAATTGGCAATATGTCTAATGCTGGCGATGACGTCAATGCTGCCTTGAGGGCGCTCTCCAATGATCGACGTCTGCTCATCCTGGAATGGCTGAAGCATCCGAAAGCGCATTTTCGGCCGCAGGTTGACGGCGACCTCGTTGCCGACGGCGTCTGCGGTGTGCTGATCGCCGAGAAGCTCGGGGTGACTCAGCCGACCATAAGCGAGCATCTCAAGATCCTGTCGCAGGCGGGATTGCTCAATTCCAAACGGGTCAAACAATGGACGTTCTACAAACGCGACGAAGCCCGTATCTCGACGATCAAGCGAGCCATCGTTGCAAAGATTTAAGGGGCTGAAGCCGATGCTCTCCGCATCCGTTGGGGTCTTCCGTCACATCGAAGAGATGCCATTTCGTATCTGTCGGCTAAAGCGATGCTCGCCGAGGCTCAACACCGCAATATTAGAAATGGACGTGTCCCAATGCCGAGCTCGAGCAAAAATCTGCTTATAATAGGGGCTTCTCGCGGCCTTGGGCTTGCTCTGACCCGAGAATATTTAAATCGCGGCTGGCGCGTCGTCGCAACTGTTCGAAACAACACAAAGACCGCGCTCCATGAGTTTTCAGAGACTTTGAGCGGACAGCTCGAAATAGAGACCGTCGATATAAATGATCCCGATCAGGTCGGTGCGCTGCGTGCGCGGCTGGCGGCGAGAAGATTCGACATGCTGTTCGTCAATGCTGGCGTCAAGAACGACGATCGGGAAACGATCGCCGATGTGTCGACCGACGAGTTTGTGCGGGTGATGGTGACCAATGCCCTGAGCCCGATGCGGGTCATCGAGGCCCTCCAGGATGTCGTGCGCCCTGCTGGTACGATCGGGATAATGTCCTCCGGACAGGGGAGTGTCGCCAACAATGAGAACGGGAATTACGAGGTGTACCGTGGCAGCAAGGCGGCATTGAATATGTTCATGCGAAGCTTCGCGGCCCGCCACAAGAATGATCCGCGAACCCTGCTGCTTCTGGCTCCGGGCTGGGTCAGGACCGATATGGGCGGCCCACAAGCGCGTCTGAGCATCGAGGAAAGCATTCCCAACCTCGCCAACACCATAGCGGCGCAAGAGGGGAAGGCGGGACTTCAGTACCTCGATTATCTCGGCCGGACCGTTCCGTGGTGAGCCCCGCCATGCTCTTGAGTCGCCGCAGCCGGGGCGCTTATGTAACTTCCGCCTGACCCGAAGGACCGCCCGATGCGCCTGCCATTGATACCACCCGCAGATCTGACGCCCGAGCAAAGGCCGCTCTACGACGCCATGCGTAAAGGCATCGCCAGCAACTTCAATGCATTCAAGGTCGAGCGCGAAGACGGCGCCCTGATGGGGCCTTGGAATCCCTGGCTGCACGAGCCGGCGATCGGGAAGGCGATCTGGGACCTGACCTTGGCCATGACCGCCAATGCGACGCTGGCCGACAACGTCCGCCAAATCGCAATTCTTGTCGTCGGTGCACGTTTCGACGCAGCTTATGAGATCTACGCCCATATCGCCGTGGCCGAGCGGGAGGGAATGACGGCTGAGCGCCTCGCAACGCTGGTGGCCGATTTGAAGCCGAACGATCTCGCGCCGGATGAGAGCATCGCTTTCGATGTCGCGTATAAGCTCGTCCGCGGCGGCACTTTGCCGGAGCCGCTCTACCGGCTGGCGGTCAAAACTTTCGGCCAGCATGGAACCAACGAGCTCATATATCTCGTCGGTCTTTACAGCCTCGTGTCAACGACCCTCAACGGGTTTAACGTGCCGGTGCCCGAACGTGAGTGAGCGCTGATATCCTGACGGCCAGCCCTTTTTTGGCGGAAGACGGTTCCCAGGACGGCCCGCAGGTACTTCGCAAACCGGTCCGGGGCCCATCGCCGCGACCGTTCTTGACGTGGCTGCGCAAATCAGACTATTCGGGAAATTGAAACTCACGCAGTGTGCCCCGATCTCGGGCCTGCTCGAGAAGAATCTCGGGTCATAGGGCGCAAACGCTTTATTGCGCCGCTGCGCGAAGTCTCTTGCCCCTGAACCTGAAGGTACGGACCGGGGCGTGGCCTATTGGCGCAATAAAGCGATTGCGCCCTACAGGCGCGTTGGCGATTGGGCTTCGCATGGTTCCGAGGGCGCCAATACCGCGATCCATTGTTTACGGATTGTATTTTCAATGAATCCGCGCCGGAGTCCGGCGGCAAGTGCCGGCATGGCTGACTGCTTTCGTAACAGCAGGGAGGCTGGGGCTTGCATCGCCACCCTGGTGATCCTCTTTTCGGGTTCGACAGCGCTCGCGGCAGCGCCCTGCCGGAACTATCCGGCGGCTGCCGTCCGCGCCATCAAGCCACGGGTCGAGGCACTGCGCCTGGTCGAGCGCGAAGCCGCCGATCGGCAAGCCGGTCTCGACACCCGACCGTGGCCCTATCTGGTCGGGCAGGCGCGCACGGTCGCCGGCGCGATCGGCGAGAGGCGAGCCTTGCAGGACGAAGACGGCCTCGACCGCTGCCCCGAGGCCGTACCGCATGTTCGGCGGGTGTGCGCGAGCGCGGCGCTTGCGCTCGCTGGCGCGCTCGAGGAAGAGGCCGCAAGCGCGGTGAGCAAAATCTCGAAGCAGATCTATGGGCAAGCCATGGCGATTTGCGAGGGCTTCATGGGTTTGGCGCCGTTGCGCACCGCCTTGCGCGATTCCGATTGAGCGCCGTTCAGGCTCGACGGCACCGTCCGTCTCGGCTCATATCGCGCGCATGAATGTCATCGCTGCGAATCGACACTTCCTCGGGGTCGAGCAATCCGCGACCGGCCGCGCCTGGCGCGACCGCCTCGACGAGCGCGGCTCGGCACGGGCGCTCGCCATCGTGCAACGGCACGAATTGCCGGAATTGCTGGCCCGCATCCTGGCGGGTCGCGGGGTCGAGGTGGAGGAGGCGGTCGGTTTTCTAGACCCGACCGTGCGGCTGCTGATGCCCGATCCGAGCGTGCTCACCGACATGCCGGCGGCCGCCGCGCGGCTGGCCGAGGCGGTCACGCGCGGCGAGAAGGTCGCGATTTTCGGCGACTATGATGTTGACGGCGCCAGCTCGGCGGCGGTGCTGGCGCGCTTCCTGCGCCAGGGCGGCCTCGATCCGATCATTCATATTCCGGACCGGGTGTTCGAAGGCTACGGCCCCAATACCGAGGCGATCCGCTCGCTCCATGCCGCGGGCGCCACGCTCCTGGTCACCGTCGATTGCGGCACCACCAGCCACGAGCCGCTGGCGGAAGCCCAGCGCCTGGGTCTCGCCGCCATCGTCATCGATCATCATCAGGCCGATGAGACGCTGCCGCCGGCGCTTGCGGTGGTCAACCCCAACCGGCTCGATGATCTTTCGCAGCTCGGCTATCTGGCGGCCGTCGGCCTCACCTTCATGGTGGTGGTGGCGGTGAACCGGGACCTGCGGGCGCGCGGCTTCTGGGCGGCGCCGCGCAGCGAGCCCGATCTGCTCGGCCTCCTCGATCTGGTGGCGCTCGGTACCGTCGCGGATGTGGTTCCGCTCAAGGGCCTCAACCGCGCTTTCGTGGCCAAGGGGCTGCTGGCGCTGCGCCGGCGCGAGAATGTGGGGCTGACCGCCCTCATGGACGTTGCGCGGCTGGGCGGGCCGCCGGAGCCCTGGCATCTCGGCTTCCTGCTGGGGCCGCGCATCAATGCCGGCGGCCGCATCGGTCGCGCCACGCTGGGGGCGGACCTGCTGCTGCAGGCGGATCCGATCGAAGCCGGGCGGCTGGCCGCCGAGCTCGACCGGCTCAACCGCGAGCGCCAGGTGATCGAGATCGCGGCGCTCGAGCAAGCCGAAGGGGAGGCCATGGCGGCGCTCGGCCTCGAGGAGCGCGGCGCGGTCGTGGTCACGGCCGCCGAGGGTTGGCATCCGGGCGTGGTCGGCCTGGTGGCGGCGCGGCTGAAAGAGAGGTTCGGCCGGCCCGCCTTCGCGGTCGCGCTCGGGCCGGGCGGCATCGGCACCGGGTCGGGCCGCTCGATCCTCGGCGTCGATCTCGGCAGCGCAGTGCGGCAGGCGGTTCGCGACGGGCTGCTGCTCAAAGGCGGCGGCCATGCCATGGCGGCCGGGGTGACGCTCCGGCGCGAGGCGCTCGGGGCGTTTCGCGCCTATCTGGAAGGCCGGCTCGGTGGCGCCGTCGCGGCGGCGCGACGAACGGATTCGCTGCTGATCGACGGTGCCTTGACGGCCGGCGCCGCCAATCTCGAGGCCATTGCGTCGATGGCGCGGGCCGGGCCATTCGGGGCCGGCAATCCGGAGCCGGTCCTGGCTTTGCCCGGCCATCAGCTCGCCTATGTGGAGGAGGCCGGCCAATCGCACCTGCGCGCACGGTTGCGCTCCGGCGACGGCGCCACCGTCAACGTCATCGCGTTCCGGGCGGCCGGCCAAAAGCTCGGGGCGGCGCTCCTGAACAACCGCGGCCGCACGGTGCACGCGGCCGGATCGCTCGCGGTCGATCGCTGGAACGGCGAGGAGCGCGTGCAGATGCGCTTGGTCGACATAGCGCCCGCCGGAGGGTGACGTTTGCGAACCGCCGCGCCTGGGCTTGACCCGATCAAGCCCGGCAACGATACCAAATGGGCAATCCCTCATAAGGCCGCATCAACATGTCAAAGCTCAATCTCTCGGTCGCGATCGGCAATTACGATCGCGCCCGCGCCCTGTTCGACGGCTCGGTCCAGATCGACGGTGTCGACCCCGTATTCATGATGTTGCCGCCGGAGGAAATCTTCTTCCGCGCCTTCCGGACCGCCGATTTCGACATTTGCGAGCTGTCGATGTCGAGCTTCACGGTCAAGACCGCGGAGCGCAACTGTCCCTATGTCGGGGTGCCGGCGTTCGTGTCGCGCGCCTTCCGCCACAACTCGATCTATGTGCGCACCGACCGCATCAAGTCGCCCGCCGATCTCAGGGGCAAGCGCATCGGCCTGCCGGAATATCAGCTGACCGCCTGCGTCTGGGCGCGCATCATCCTGGAGGAGGACCACGGCATCAAGCCGTCCGATGTGACCTGGGTGCGCGGCGGCATCGATGATCCGAGCCGCCCGGAGAAGATCACCGTCAAGCTGCCGCCCGGCGTGCACATGGAGAACGCGCCCGAGGGCCGGACCATCTCGGAGCTCCTGGAGAGCGGCGAGATCGACGCCTTCATCGCGCCGCGCGTGCCGAGCCTCGCCGGCAAGCGCAATCCCGATATCGGCTGGCTGTTTCCCGATCCGATCGCGGCCGGACGCGACTACTACAAGCGCACCCAAATCTTTCCGATCATGCATGTGACCGGCATCCGCCGCACGTTGGTCGAGCAGCATCCCTGGTTGCCCGCCGCCGTGCTCAAGGCGTTCGAGCAGTCCAAGACCAAATGCCTGGAGGAGCTCGAGGACACCGCGACTGCGAAATGCACGCTGCCGTTCGTCGAGGAGCAGCTCAAGGCCGCGCGCGAGCTGATGGGGCACGATTTCTGGTCCTACGGGCTCGCTCCCAACCGCAAGGTGCTGGAGACCTTCTTGCGCCACCACCATGCGCAAGGACTGTCTTCCCGCCAGGTCACCCCGGAGGAGATGTTCCACCCCTCGACGCACGAGAGCTTCACCATTTGAGATAAGCGACACCGTCATTGAAGCAATCTAATCGAGCGGCTTCGAGCGCCAGGCTTGTCCGCCTCTCCCCATCTGAAATCCGTATTCGAACAATTGCTGCATATAAGGCGTGTCGAAGCCTATCGATTGCGATGTCGGGTAGGAGGAGTCGATCGAGGCCAGGTTGAACTCCCAGTTGCGGCTCTTGGCGAATTGATAGGCGGTGAGCAAGGTGCTGCGCGTGTTGGCGCGAACGGAGGTCTCGAACGACCGGGTCACGATCGGGAGCGTGGCGGACTGCACGACCTCGAATTCCGGCGCGAGCTTGCCGTTCATCACGATATAGACTTTCGGTCGCGCGTCGGGCGCGAACAGCGGAGTTCCCGATGTCAGCACGCCCTCGGGCACGATGAGGATGTTCGTGGTTACGCCGCCATCCACGTGCATCTCCGCGAAGTGCCGTCCTTCCGCCTCGACATCGATAAGCACGGGCGAGAACAGGCCCGGGATGCTCGCCGACGCCGTCAGGATGTTGCGAAAGAGATCGAGCGCTCCGGGGTCTTCGCTAGCGGCAATCTTGCCCATGTCCCAGATGGCGGTGCGCTGCGCGTCGATATTGGTGGTCACGACATACAGGCGGCGCCCCGCGCGATACTCCTGCGCGATCGCCTTGAGCAACTCGGCGTCCACGTGTCGCGCGATCAGGTCCCTGAGCGGAGCTGCCTTGAATATGCCGGTGCCAAAGAATCCCGCCAACCCGTCGGACTGCAGCAAATTCGCCATCTCGCCGCTCGCAAAGACGCTCCTGAGGGTCTCGTCATAGCCCGACCCCAGGAACGCGAACGGCGCGATCAGCGCTCCGGAGCTCGCTCCCGTCACGAAGGTGAATTGCGGCCGCGTCCCGCGCGCCGACCATCCGCTCAAGAGGCCGGCGCCGAATGCCCCATTGGCGCCGCCGCCGGACAGGGCCAGCACCGTCGGTTGCTTTAGCGCGACGCGGGACGCGACGGAGCGCCGTGCCGTCGCGATCGATGCCGGATCGTCGGCCCATAGGCGTGCGTTGGGAATGCCCGGAATGGCGGCCGTCGCCTGTTCCTGCTGCGTATAGGGAATGCGGGCCACGGAGGCGCAGCCTGCAAGCGCAAAGGCGCAAGCCGTAATTATGAGCAAACGGGTCGGCCGCCTGTTGGTCATCCCGCCGACGTCGACCTCACTCATTGACGAAAAATCCGATGAAATCACCGGAAGATACTGTGGAATCTTTGCTGAAGCTCAAGCCGGCGGCCCCTACGGCGCTGCGGTACCTGCCCACCAAAAAGGGGCGCCGATGTGACGAATGTCGTGGCTCCGCAGATGAATAGCCCCCGGAAGTAACTATGAATGAAGCTGCCAGCCGGACCTGTGCGAACGCCTCTCCAACCCGTCGTCCCTGCGAAGGCAGGGACCCATAAGCCGTGCCCTATCTATCCGCTGCGGAGTATGGGTCCCGGCGCTACGGCCGGGACGACAGAGATGTGTGCATACGCCACGCCGCCGCGCCCGGGTCTTGAGCTTCGCTACCGCTTCGGCTTTTGCAACTGCACCAGATCGGCGATCTGCGCCTGGCTCAGCGGCACCGAGATGAATTTGAGCTCGACCGCATCCGTCATCAGCGTGTCGAGGCCTTTCACCTCGTCGGGCATGACCAGCTCGCGCGGGAAGAACTCGTCGCGCACCCGCTTGGCCATGGTCTCGCTCACGCCGGCGAATGCGGCGTAGTCCTTGAGCACCTGCGGATTGTCGCCGTACATGTAATCGATGGTCTCGCGATAGGCTTGCATGTAGCGCTCGACCACGTCCTTGCGCTTCTCCAGCACCTGGGCATTGGCCACGATGGTGCGGATGGTCTGGCCGCGCACGATTGCCGCGTCGGTGGCGCGGGCGATGAGGCGGGTCTTGCCCTCGTCGATCTCCTTGAGCCCGCCCGGCGGCGATGCCCAGCCGACGTCGACCTGATCCGTCATCACCGCCGTCATGGTCGAGGGCGCGCCGCCGGTCGACATGGCCTTGGCCGAGGTGAGGCCGTTCTCCTTGATGAAGGCGCGCACCACGCTCTCGGTCGAGGAGCCGGCGGTGGAATAGGCGATGGTCTTGCCGTTGAGATCCTTGAGCGTCTTGATGGGCGAGGCCGCCTTCACGTACCAATAATCGGCGGCGCCGGTCGCCTCGGCCCCGATGATGCGCACCGGGGCGCCCTTCGAATAGGCCGCGATCGCGCCGAGCGTGCCGACCGCGAGGCCGAGATCGACGCTGCCGGCGATCACCGGCTGCAAGGTCTCGCCGGAGCCCGCCGTGTAGATCATCTCGAGCGTGAGGCCGTGCTTCTTGAAAATGCCGGCCTTGTCGCCCAGCTGCGAGACCGCGGTGTCCCAATTGCCGCGCTGGCCGATGGTGAGCTTGACCTGATCGTCGGCCAAGGCGGGTATGCTGGCGTTCAATAGCGCGACGGTCGCAAAAGCGAGGTGGCGGGCCTTCATGGTGCATTCCTCCTGATCGAGGCCCGTTCGGCGTCAATGCCGGCCGAGCGCAATTCTCATTTCTTCTCGGTACCGCGCAGCATGGCGGCGGTCGTGACCGCGGCATAGCCGGGCTCCACGCGCACGTCCACGACGGCCACCTCGCCGCGCTCGACGGCCGCGATCGCTTGCCGGAAGGTCGCGACCAGCTCGCTCGTCTTCGTGACCGGGCCGAAGCCCTGCGCGCCCTGCGAGCGGGCGAGTGCCGCGATGTCGATGTCGGGCTCGGAGATGCGCTGGCCGATCCAGCGGTTCTCGACCGGCCGCGCGCGGATGCGGGCGACGCGCTCCTGGTGCAATTCGTCGTTGAAGAACGAGCGATTGTTGGCGACCACGATGAGCAGCGGGATGCGGTAGTGCACCGCGGTCCAGAGCGCCTGATTGCTCATCATGAAGTCGCCGTCGCCGCAGACAGCGGCCGTGAGCCGCCCCGAGCCCATCAAGGCGAGCGCGGTGCCGACCGTATTGCCGGGGCCGCCGCCGATGCCGCCGCCGCCCTCCGATCCGACATAGTCGAGCGGGTGGCGGAACGGCCAGGTGGCACCGTCCCAAGACAGCGAGATGTGGGCGAGCGTGACGTCGCGCTCGCCGACCGCGACCTTGAGCGCCCGCACCAGATCGTTGACCACCAGCTTGTCGGTGGAGAGCTCGGGCTTTCCGACGGGCTTGGCCGGCACGGGCTTGCGCGTCCCGACCGAGCCGCCGACCGCCTTGAGGAGCTCCGGCACCGCCTCCTCGGGCGTGGTCGCCAGCATCACGTCGCAGACCGGCAGGCCCTGATAGTCCATGCTCCAGCCGCGATGAATGCGGAAATCGTTGCTCACCACGATGACCTTGGCGGCCGGGACGCCGTCCGGGAAGGCGCCTTTGCAGGCGCCGGCGAGATCGACCCAATCGAGGCTGAGGATGACGTCGGCGGCGCGCAATGCTTCCTGCGCCTGCGGCCCGAGCGCCGTCGATCCGGGCGGCCCGGCATGCAGCGGATGATCGGTCGGGAAGGCGGCGCCGAGCTTGAGCTCGGTGATGACAGTGGCGTTGAGCGTCTCGGCGAGCGAAACCCGCTGGTTCCAGCCCGCCAGGCTGCGCGAGACCCGGCCCATGAGGATGATCGGATTCTTGGCCGATTTGAGCAGTGCCGCGGCCTGCGCCACCAGCTCGGGCGCGGGCGTGGTGGCGGTCGGCGGCATGAAGCGGTTGACGTCGATCGGCCCGAGCGGCTCGGCGAGCTTCGCCTCCTGCATCTCGGCATCGAGGTTGATGTAGACCGGCCCCATCGGGGCCGTATTGGCGATCCAGTGGGCGCGCAGGATCGCTTCGCGCGCCGCCGCCGGCGAAGCCGGCTGGTCGTCCCATTTGGTGTAGTCGCGCACGATGGCGCCCTGGTCGCGGGCGGTATGGATCCAGTCGATCCACGGTCGTCGCTTGGCCGCATCCACCGGACCGGTCGCGCCCAGGATCACCACCGGCATGCGGTCGCACCAGGCATTGAAGATCGCCATGGTGGCGTGGAACAGGCCGACATTGGAATGGACCGCGGCCGCCATCGCCTTGTTGGTGACCTTGGCGTAGCCCTGCGCGATCGCGACCGCGATCTCCTCGTGCAGGCAGAGCAGCATTTGCGGCTTCTGGTTGCCAAGATAGTTGACGATCGAATCGTGCAGGCCGCGATAGCTGGCGCCGGGATTGAGCGCGATATAGGGAATATCCAGGGCACGCAGGGTTTCGGCGACCACGTCGCTGCCCCATGCGGGAGTGTTGGCGGTGGTCAGTTTCACCGGCCGGTCGAGCTCGCGCAGCGAGGGATGGGCCGCGTTCGCGGGCGTGCCGTGGGCGGCAAGCGCCGCCTTGATCTCTGCAGTCGTCACTGGATGATCCTTGAGGGCTTCTTGGGTTTCGGGGGAGGGCGGCGCCATAGAACCGGATCAGCGCGCCTCGCGCAACCGTGCCAGCAAGGTCACTCCGGCATAGCCGTCGGCTGGCAGCATGCCGATCTTGTGCTGGAAATTCTGCACCGCCAGCATGGTGTCGTTGCCGACCCGGCCGTCGGTGCCGCCGGTATCGTAGCCGTGCGCGGTCAGGAGCCGCTGGATTTCCTGGACCTCGGGGAGCGTGGGCGGCCGCTCGCTGCCGGGAAACCTTTGCACGAACGGTTCGCCCCCCATGATCCGGTCGCCCAGATGCACGATGGAGAGCGTATAGTTCATCGAAGGATTGTAAGAGCGCACCGCATAGAAGTTCGGTCCGAGCAGAAAGGCCGGCCCGCCCTTCACCGGCACCCACAATCGTGCGGTCGCCTCGGCTTGCGGGAAGGGCTGGCCGTCGGCGCGGGCGACGCCGGCCTTCTGCCAGGCCGCGTAGCTCTGCGCGGCGTCGCCCGCGCTGGCGCCGGCCGGCAGGCGTACCTCGTAGCCCCAATGCTCGCCGCGGCGATATTTGCCGCGTTGCACCAGGTAGCGCGCGGTCGAGCCGAGCGCATCGTCGGGCTTGCCGAAGGGCGACACCCGGCCGTCCCCGTCATAGTCGAAGCCCATGTTGAGCCACACCTCCGGCATCCACTGGGTATGCCCCATGGCGCCGGCCCAGGATCCGTTCATCTCCTCGGGCGTGCCCCAGCCGCGGTCGATGATGACCAGGGCATTGAGCAATTCCTGCTCCCAATAGGCGCGGCGGCGCGGCTCGCCCCAGGCGAGCGCGGCGAGCGAGGGGATCACGGGTCGCATATGGTTCTGCTGGACGAGCGGGTCGCCGAAGGCGGACTCGATGCCCCAGATACCGAGCATCACCGAGCGCTCGACCCCGAAGTCCTTCTCGATGCGGGCCAGGAGCGGCGCGTATTCCTTCGCTTTCTCCTTGCCGGTAACGATGCGCCAGTCCGAGACGCGGCGGTTGAGATATTGCCAGAGCTGCTCGTTGAATTCCGGCTGGTTGTGCAACTGCTCAAAGACGGTGGTGTCGGGCTTGAGGCCGTGCATGACCCGCGAATAGGTTGCGTCGGAAACGCCGCGCGCCAGCGCTCTCGCCCGAAACGCCGCGACCCATTGGTCGAACGGCTCCCGCGTGCTCTGCGCCCGCGCCGGTGCCGGCACTGCGAGCGCCGTTCCCCAGGCGAGGGTCTGCAGCG
Organism: Xanthobacteraceae bacterium; assembly: GCA_035552735.1. Classification (GTDB taxonomy): domain Bacteria; phylum Pseudomonadota; class Alphaproteobacteria; order Rhizobiales; family Xanthobacteraceae; genus VAZQ01. The sequence goes on along the minus strand of DASZKX010000246.1, from coordinate 1,448 downwards.
CCCTTCGCCGCGTCAGGCAGAACTTGATCGGGTTGTTCATGGCTGAGGCTTTCGATTCGGGCTTCACCTTTCGACTGTATAGCGTTTTGGTCCGGTCGCGGCCTCGGGAGCGGCGGCGCCAAGCCAAGGAGCGCCGTTCCGGTCAGCGCGATTCCGGTCGACGCGATCCCGGTCGGCTCGATCGCGGTTGGCTCGATCTCCGCAGTCCCGACGGCGACCTGCGGCTCCTCCTTGATCTCCATGCCGCGGCCGCCGATCAGCCGCTCATAGGCGGTCACCAGCGTCATATAGGGGTTGACGAAAACCCAGCCGTATTTGGTCGGCACCTGCATGTCGAAATGAAGGTGATATGTGGTCGCGCGCTCATGCTGGAAAAAGCTGCCGACCTTGCCGAATTCCTCGCCCTCCTTGAGGAGGCGGCCGCTCAACACGCCGTCCTCGTCGAGCTGCTTTGGAAACATATGCAGGTAGCGGAAGCGAATGTGCTCGTTGGGCGCGTTCACGAACAGGTAGACCGGCATCTGGCCGGCTGAGCGCAATACCATCGCGTCGCGCACCGCCACGACGTCGTGCTGATACGGCTCGCAGCCGCCGCCCTCGAAGCGCTGCTTGCACGAGCTTGGGCGGATGTCCTGTCCCTGGTGGCCGAAACCGCCGGGGCATTGGCCGACGTCGAAATAGCGGTGCTCGCAGAAATTATCGCGCCACGGATAGGCATAATTACCGGCCGCGCCTTCATCCTTGAGCAGAGTGGCGCCGCCGATCCGGCAGCGATAGGTCGGGATCCGCCCGGTCATTCCGAGGCTCACCCGCCCGGTTTGGTCGCAGTCGCCCAGGTTCATGAACGACTGGGAATTGGCGTAAGCCGGCGCGGTCAAGAGCGGAAAGCGCATCTTGGAATAGACCGTGTAGTCGACGCGCCCGCCTTTGCCCTTGAAGCCGGTGCCCTGGATGATGTCTCCCGGACTGTGGAAGCTGAAATCCGCGGATGCGCTCTCGGGGCGCTCGATGGTGCTCGGTTCGCTCGCGTCCGCGGCACCGGAGGGCGCACCGCCGACGACGTGCAACGCCTTGAGGAAGCGCTCCGCGATCTTGCCGGCATCCCGGCACGAGATCATGCGATAGCGTGAGCCGCCGTCGAAGCAGAGAATGGAGACCACATAGGGCACGCCGTAGCGCTCGAAGGTGTTGCGCGCGTAGCTCTCGAGCAGGAGGTGGCGGATGCCGAAGAAGTCGCCTTCGATTCCCTTCACCGGCCGCTCGACCATGCCCACCGGCTCGTCGAGGTCGTAGAGCAGCGCAAAGCCGGAAATGAAAATCTCGATCCGTCCCGAAAAGGTGATGCCGAGCTCGGGCATCTCGCTGGCCTGGGCCGTGAACATGGCGTCGTAGCCGGCCGCGCCCGGCAGGAAGAACGGCGAGAGATGGAAGCCGGAAAGATAATCGTC
>DASZKX010000245.1:0-4420 GCA_035552735.1 Xanthobacteraceae bacterium | reverse complement strand
CGAGCGGCTGTCGGCGATCACGATATGGTAGAACGGCCGCTTCTTGGTGCCGGCGCGGGCGAGGCGGATCTTTAGAGACATGGGGGTTCCTTTCGGTTGGATTCAATTTGAAATGGGGTGGTGAGTTGCTGCGATGTCGTCTGCGGGGAGAGGGCGAAGCGGCACGGAGGAAAACCAAAACTCGGCCCGGTGGGGCGTTTCCACACACTCAGACTCGCGGCAGCGCCCCCTCATCCCGACCTTCTCCGTAGCCCGTCGCAGACGGGCGTAAACGCCCCGATGGCACGCGGGGAGAAGGGGTGCGAGGCCCTGCGTCCCTAAAGCCGATTTGTAAGCCATCACTTCTTCTTCCCTGGTCCCGGATAGCCGCCGAGGCCGGGCAGCTTGGGGGCGCCGAGGCCGGGCAGGTTGCCGGGGAAGCGCGGCGGGAGGCCCGGCACGGTCGGCGGTAGACCGGGAGGTGCGCCCGGCATGCCGGGCGGCAATCCGCCGGGCGGCAACCCGCCGGGCGGCACGCCACCTGGCATCTTCTCGGCGAGCTTGGCCATCTGCTCGGGGCTCGGCATGCCGGGCGGCAGGCCGCCGGAGCCCAACCCCAGCATATTGGCGATGCCGGCCATGGGGCCGCGCTTGCCGCCGCCCATCGCCTTCATGACGTCCGCCATGGTGCGCTGCATCTTGAGCATGCGGTTGATGTCCTCGACCTTGGTGCCGGAGCCGGCCGCGATGCGCCTCTTGCGGCTGGCCTTGAGAATGTCGGGATGCCGGCGCTCCTGCGGGGTCATGGAATCGATCGCCGCCACCTGGCGCTTGAGCACGCGCTCGTCGAGATTGGCGGAGGCGAGCTGGTTCTTCATCTTGGCGACGCCGGGCAGCATGCCCATGAGGCCGCTCATGCCGCCCATCTGCTGCATCTGCATCAGCTGATCGCGCAGATCGGTGAGATCGAAGGCGCCCTTGCGCATGCGCTCAGCGGCGCGCATGGCCTTCTCGGCATCGATGGTGGCGGCCGCCCTCTCGACCAGGGACACGATGTCGCCCATGCCGAGAATGCGGTCGGCGATGCGGGCCGGATGGAAATCCTCGAGCGCATCGAGCTTCTCGCCCGTGCCCATGAGCTTGATCGGCTTGCCGGTCACGGCCCGCATGGAGAGCGCGGCGCCACCGCGGCCGTCGCCATCGATGCGGGTGAGGACGATGCCGGTGAGGCCGACCCGCTCGTTGAACGAACGCGCCAGATTGACCGCGTCCTGGCCGGTCAGGCTGTCGGCCACCAGCAGCACCTCATGCGGATTGGCGGCGCGCTTGACCGCGGCCGCCTCCTCCATCATGGCGTCGTCGAGGGTGGTGCGGCCGGCGGTGTCGAGCAGCACCACGTCATAGCTGCCGAGCCGGCCGGCCTGCAGGGCGCGTTGCGCGATCTGGGTCGGCCCCTGGCCCTCCACGATCGGCAGCGTCTCGATCCCGATCTGGCGGCCGAGCACCGCCAGCTGCTCCATGGCGGCCGGACGGCGCACGTCCAGCGACGCCATCAGGACCTTCTGCTTGCCCTGCTCGGTGAGCCGCTTCGCCAGCTTGGCGCTGGTGGTGGTTTTGCCCGAACCCTGCAACCCCACCATCATGATGGCGAGGGGGGCGGGCGCATTGAGATCGATCGGCTCGGCGCGCGCCCCCAGCGTCGCGATCAGCTGGTCGTGCACGATCTTGACCACCAGCTGGCCGGGCGTGACCGATTTGACCACCTCGACCCCGACCGCATGGCGGCGCACCTGCTCGCAGAAGTCGCGCACCACATCGAGCGCCACGTCGGCCTCGAGCAGCGCGCGGCGCACCTCGCGCAGCGCCGCATCCACGTCGGCTTCGCTCAGCGCGCCGCGCCGGGTCAGGCGATCCAGGATGCCGCCGAGCTTTTCCGAAAGAGAGTCGAACATGGCGGACCTTGAAACGGTTGCTCCAACAAACAGCTTTGGCGCCCGAGGGCGCATCGCGCTGTCGGGCGGTTGCCTCCGGGCCTTTGGACCGGTCGGCGGCTCGGTAATGACGGCTCTATGTGAGCGCCCGCAACCTAAGAAGGAGGGGGGCCCGAGTCAAGGCGATACGAGAATCCCACGCGAGGTTGCGGTAAGCGCCGATTTCGAATTAGTTATGACTGGTCCGCAAACAAGACTCCGACATTGGGGAGGCTGCCGAATGGATGCCGGTGCGACTGCTGGCAAGGGTACCGGCAAGGAACACGCCACGGCCGAGCTGCATGGCAGTGCCATCCTGGCCGCCATCAAGGATAGCGGCGTGGAATTCGTCCTCTCGGTGCCCGACATCGTGACCAGCGCCGGATTGCTGCGTCCGATCGCGCGCGATCCGGACCTGCGCCTGGTGCGGGTCTGCAAGGAGGACGAATGCATCGGCATCGCGTCCGGCCTGCATTATTGCGACAAGCGCGCCCTGATCCTGATCCAGTACACTGGCTTTCTCGATTCCATCAACGCGATCCGGGCGGTGGCGGTCGAGTACAAGCAGCCGATCTGCATGATGATCGGCCTGTTGGGTCACGAGCCGGACCGCCTGCCCGCGCAGTCGGGCCGCTACGGGGTACGGATCATGGAGCCGATCTTGGACGCGATGGGGATTGCGCATGACCTCATCAGCCAGGATACCGACGTGCCCAAGATCAAGCCCGCCATCGACAAGGCCTATGCGCAATCGCTGCCGGTCGCGTTCCTGATCGGGCGCCGGCCGTTGCCGCCGGGATGACGCCCATGATGAAACGCGACGCCTGCTTCCGCATCCTCGCCCGCCATGTGACGGACGAGATCGTGATCGCCTCCTACAGCTCGGCGGTCGAATGGAACGAGCTCAATGCGCGCGTGCTCAACTATTTCTCGGTCGGCGCGATGGGGCTCGCTTCCTCGCATGGACTTGGGCTCGCGCTCGGGCGGCCTACCCGGCGGGTGCTGGTCCTCGACGGCGACGGCAGCCTGTTGATGAATCTCGGCAGCCTGGTGTCGATCGGCGCGGCGGCGCCGAAGAACCTCGTCCATTTCGTGTGCCACAACGGCACCTATGAGGCCAATGGCTCGCACCCGATCCCCAATCCGAACGTGGATTTCTCCGCCATGGCGAAGGCGGCCGGTTACGCCCAATGCCACGATTTCTCCGAGCTCGCCTCCTTCGAGCAGCAGATCGGGCACGTGCTGGGGCAGCAGGGGCCGGTGTTCGCGACGCTGCGGGTGGAGCGCAGCAAGCCGCTGACCTACGACTATCCGGCCTTGTATGCGGCCGACAAACGCGAGGCCCTCAAGGCGGCGCTGGCGGCGCGTGCTTAGCACATGATTGGCGCAACACGATTCGCTGCGGATCCGCATCCCCGCTTTCGCGACCATGATCAAACAACAGCCCTCATCCCGAGGAGCGCGCTCCTGAGCGCTTGGCGAAGGACGCGCGCGTCTCGAAGGATGGCGGCGATTCCGCGCCATAAGGGCGGAACGCCCGTCTTCGCGGGCTACGCGTCGATCCTTCGAGACGCGTCGCTGTGCGACGCTCCTCAGGATGAGGTCGGACGGGCACGCGCGTCATGATGAAGCGGGATGAATGCTTCCGGGCTTTGGCGCGGCATCTCACCGACGAGATCGTCATCGCGACCTATTCCTCGGCCTTCGATTGGCTCGAGATCGCGCCGCGGGCGCTCAACTATTTTTCGTTCGGCGCCATGGGGCTCGCGTCCTCGCACGGTCTCGGCCTCGCGCTCGGGCGGCCGCGAGCGCGGGTGATCGTGCTCGACGGCGACGGCAGCCTGTTGATGAATCTCGGCACGCTGGTGACCATCGGGGCGGCAGCGCCGAAGAACCTCGTTCATTTCGTGTGCCGCAACGGCACCTACGAGGCCAACGGCAGCCATCCGATCCCCAACGTGGCGGTGGATTTCAACGGCCTGGCGCGCGCCGCCGATTATCGGGCGCTGCACGAATTCTCCTTGCTCTCCGATTTCGAGGCCAGGATCCCTGCGGTGTTGGAGCAGGAGGGCCCGGTGTTCGCGACTCTCCATTTGGAGAAGGGCGCGCTCTCGCCGCAGTTCGACTACCGCCGCCTTGACGATCCCGCCCGTCGCGAGGCGTTCCGGGCGGCGCTGCGCGGTTTGTAGGGGGCGCGCGAGTCGGGTGAATCCCGACTTGCGGGCCGCAACCCACCGGCTGAGTTTGTTTGATCAGCCGATGGCGGGTTACGCCGCCATGACCCGCCGAATTCGGGGTCGGCGCCTCATCGCGCCGAACCCACCCGACAGGACTGTGCCTGCGGCCCTCACGCCACCGCGGGTCGGGCCGGCTCCGGCAAAGCCAGGCGGTAGCCGATGCCGAGCTCGGTCATCAGGATGTGGGGCTGGGTCGGGTCGGCCTCGATCTTCTGGCGCAGCTTGCGCACGAAG
>DASZKX010000244.1:0-2618 GCA_035552735.1 Xanthobacteraceae bacterium | reverse complement strand
GCCAACGGCATCGGCAAGATCCTCGGACCGGTGTGCCTGGCGCTGATCGCGGGCAGCGGCGACGTGGTGTCGCCGAAAGCCACCGCCAACGCGGTCGGGCCGGCATTCCTGTTCCTGGCGATTTGCGAGCTCGCGGCGCTGGTCGCGATCATCGCCTATCGCAAGGAGCCGCACGGCAAGCCGATGGAAATCGGATAATTCAAAGGAAAAAAAGATGCTCGACATCCCCGTTCTGATTTCCGGCGGCGGTCCGGTTGGCCTTTCCGCCTCGCTGTTCCTGTCCCAGCACGGCGTGCGCTCGCTGCTGGTCGAGCGTCACCCGAGCACCGCGCTCACGCCAAAAGCGCGCGGCATCAATGCCCGGACCATGGAGGTATTCCGGCAAAGTGGCATCGACGCCGCGGTCCGGGCGGCGGGACTGGCGGAAGGCGGCACCGGGCTGATCGTCTGGACCGAGACGCTGGCCGGCAACGAAATCGAGCGCCGGGTGCCCGGCCGGGCCACGCCGAAGAACATGGCGGTGACGCCGGTCAAGAATTGCCTGTGCGCGCAGGACGACCTGGAGCCGGTGATCCGCCGCTACGCCGAAGCCGCTGGCCCTGGCGAGCTGCGCTTCAATACCGAGCTGACCTCGTTCAGCCAGGCAAGCGGCGGCGTCACCGGCGTTTTGACCGATCGCGTTTCGGGCGAAGGGACGCCGTTCAAGGCGCGCTATCTGATCGCAGCCGAAGGCGCGCAAAGCCGGGTCCGCCGTGCGGTCGGCGTCAACATGATGGGCCGCGAGAAAGTCTACGACAGCGTCAACATCCTGTTCCAGGCCGACCTTACGCGATGGGTCAAGGATCGCCCGGCTGCGCTGTATTTCGTCGAGCAGGACGACCTGCGCGCCACCTTCCTCACCATCAACGGCACTGATCGTTGGGGCTTTTTGATTCACGGTCCCAGGCAATATGGCTGGCGGCCGGAGGATTTCACGCCGGAGTTCTGCGCGGAGCTGATCCAGGAGGGCATCGGCGTGGCCAACTATCCCGTCAAGGTGCTTGGCGTCAGCCCGTGGGAAGCCTCCGCAATCGTGGCCGACCGCTATCGCGTCGGCGACGTGTTCCTCGCCGGCGACGCCGCGCACGAGATGCCGCCGACCGGCGGTTTTGGTCTCAACACCGGGGTGCAGGACGTTCACAACCTGGCTTGGAAGATCGCGGCCGTGCTGCGCGGCAACGCCGACGATGCGCTGCTCGACAGCTACCACGACGAGCGCCAGCCGCTCGGCCGGCTGATCACCGAAAACGCGCTCGCCAATGCGTTGTCGATGGGACGCACAGCGCGGCAGAGCAAGGTGCTGCCGCGGCAGCAATTCTTGAACGAGCAGGGGCTGATCTTCGGCGCCGATTATCGGTCGATGGCGGTGGTGCCGGATGGCACGCCGCCGGTTGCGGTCGGCGATGCCGTCACCGACTATGTGCAATCCGCCCGGCCCGGCTGCCGTGCGCCGCATGTCCAGCTCACGCGCGGCGACGAGACGATTTCGACCGTCGACCTGTTCGGCGCCCATTTTACATTGCTGACCGGGCGCGACGGCAATGGCTGGCGGCAGGCCGCGCAGGGGTTAGGCAACGCGACGGGCACGTCCTGGCCGCCAATTGTGGCCCACACCATCGGCGGCGACAGCGAGTTCAGCGATCCCGACGGCAACTGGCACGAGCTCTACGGCGTCGATGCCGGCGGCGCGGTGCTGGTGCGGCCGGACGGCTATGTCGCCTGGCGCAGCCGTTCCGGCGCGGCCAGTCCGCAAGCCGCCTTGCGCGCGGCGATCGACGGCGTGCTCGGCCGGGTCCCCGAGATGGCGTAAGCGACGCTGAGGGGCTGGGAATCGGCTAGGCGATCGAATCCGCATCGAAATGAGATCGATTTGGCAGTGAAGGCGGCCGGCAACGCCGCGCGCCCGGCCCGCCCTTGCACGCCATCAACCCGTATGTTAAATACTGAACCACATGGTTCAGTATTACCCGGCCCGCTTCGATGCCTCGTTCGCCGCGCTCTCGGACGCCACACGACGCGGCGTTCTGGAGCAGCTCGGGCGTGCAGACGCCTCGATCACGGACCTTGCCGAGAAGTTCCACATGACCCTCACGGGCATGAAGAAGCATGTCGGCGTGCTGGAGCAGGCGGGGCTCGTCACCACGGAGAAGGTCGGGCGCGTGCGAACCTGCAAGCTCGGCCTGCGCCGACTGGAGCAAGAGGCGGCATGGATCGAGAAGTACCGCCAACTCTGGGACGCGCGCTTCGACGAGCTGGACAAGGTTGTCGCGGAATTGAAACGGAAGGAGACGGTCGATGGACGCAAGAAGAGAGGGTGATCCTGCCGCCACGAAGAGCCGCACGACGGTGGAACGGAAGTCCGAGCGCGAGCTGGTCGTTACGCGAACCTTCAACGCCCCGGCGCGCATCGTGTTCGAGGCGTGGACCAGGCCCGATCGGCTCAAGCGGTGGTGGGCACCGAAGTCGACAGGCGTGTCCCTGCTTTCCTGCGAGGCCGATGTTCGTGTCGGGGGCAGGTATCGTTTCGAGTTCGGCCACGAGGCCTCAAAGCCTATGGCGTTCTTCGGCAGGTATATCGA